>JAIKYA010000077.1 GCA_024683645.1 Lachnospiraceae bacterium | reverse complement strand
ATTACAGCGTTCTTTGATGCAAAGCTTTCGGCACGCCCGAGTATTATACAGTTAACAACGATGAGCGGTATGAACATGCCGAGTGCCGAATTAAGCGCCGGCAGATAAGCCTCAAGAAACTGTCCTACTATCGTAACGAATGAAGCTATGATCACTATAAACGCAGGGATACGCACTCTCCCCGGTATAAGCTTTCGTAACGCCGATATGATGATATTGCTCATAGTCAGCACCACGGTCGTTGTCAGTCCCATGCCCAGTCCGTTTATCGCACTTGTGGTTACAGCCAGTGTAGGACACATGCCCAGCATCAGTACGAAAGTCGGATTTTCATTTATCAGACCGTTTATTAAAGGTTTAAAGACCGATGTTTTTTCATTGTTTTCCATAAAGCCTTCACCTCAGATACATCCTGAAATAATCAAGTCCGGCATTTACTCCGCCTACAAAAGCCCTGGTGGTAATGGTTGCCGAAGATATTGCATCTATCTCGTTATCGGCAGCAGCTCCGCCCTTTACATACACGAAACTCTCAGCCTTTCTGTCCTTAAACTGGGGAACGAGCACCTCCTGCGCATTGAGTCCGAGTCCCGGGGTCTCGGAGGTCTCGAGTATCGAAACCCCGCCCAGCTTACCGTCCGAATATACGCCCATACTGAAACGTATGGCTCCTCCATATCCTTCTTTGTTGCAGACATTTATGACATAGCCGCACAGCTCTCCGTCTTTTCTTGCTTCATAGACCGCATCTATCTGATCCTTAACGTATTTGCTGCTCCACTGTGAGGTATCAGCTTTCGGTTCTGTCAGATTAAACTCATCGGCATCCGGAAAAACCGCACTGCATGCGGCTTTTACAGCTTCTTCTTTCTGTCTTGCTATCGGATCTTTAGTCATTTCATTAACAAAAGCGAGCAGTACTCCCGCCACCGCCGTGATCAGAAAGAGTATGAGCGCATCTTTTACTATACTGTCTTTCATCGCGCCGCCTCCTTCTTGTAACCGAAATGTTTGGGTATGGTAAGCTTATCGATCAGGGGTACTATGAGATTTCCCAGGATTATCGCATAGGATACTCCCTCTGCTCCGGGGCCGAACAGCCTGAATATACCTGTCATTATACCCAGGAATACTCCGTAGATGAGCTGGCCGCTTCTGCTTATCGGCCTGGTCACGTAGTCTGTAGCCATAAAGAAAGCTCCGAGCATCAGGCCTCCGCCGTACAGCTGCGCGCCTATGTAATACATATTCATTCCGTAACCGGAGAATATCATCAAAAATATTACGAAACTGATAAGATATGAAAAAGTAAGATGCCAGGTGATGATCCCCGAAAGTATCAGCATCATGCCGCCGATAAGCAGCAATAAAGCTGAGGTCTCACCTATGGTGCCCGCCTCATTGCCGATGAACATGGAACTTAAGTTAAAGGCTTCACCGCTTTTAACTGCCATCAGCGGAGTAGGTCCGCTTACGGCATCAGCCACTTCTCCCCAGCCCGGTCTGTATGAGAAATCCGTCATGAGTTTTGAAAAAGAGATAACAAGAAAACACCTTGCTCCGAGAGCAGGATTCATAAAGTTCTGCCCCAGTCCGCCGAAAAGCATCTTTATCACTACTATCGCAACAAAAGCACCGACCACCGGCATCCACCAGGGTACGCTGACAGGCAGGTTCAGCGCCAGCAGCAGTCCCGTAAGTACTGCCGACAGATCACCCACCGTACTCTTCTTTTTGGCGAGTTTTTCAAATCCCCATTCAAAGAAGACACATGATGCGATACTTATAACGATCAAAAGAAGCGCTTTGGGGCCGAAGTTTACTATCCCCCCTACAGACGCCGGCAGCAGCGAAAAGATAACGCCTCCCATTATACCGGCAGTTGAAGCTTTTGATCTTATGTGAGGTGTAGCCGAAACAGATGCCATTATTTTTTCCTCTTTGCAAGACAGATCTTTCTCATGGTCTTTATACTCTGTACCAGCTGTCTTTTAGCCGGACATACATATGAACAGCAGCCGCACTCCACGCACTCCAGGCCATAGAGTGCTCTGAATTCTTCTTCATTAAAATGCATGGCATGATCCGCAAGAAGCGACGGCAACAGTCTCGAAGGACATACATCAACACATCTGCCGCAATTGATGCAGGGGCCCGGCTCATATGCAGCCACTTCATCTTTTGTCATGCACAGAAGCGCGGATGAAGATTTCGTAACGGGCGCATCGGTATCAAATACCGCAAAACCCATCATGGGTCCGCCCGAAATGATCTTGGCCGGCTCTGTTTTAAAACCGCCTGCCGCTTCTATCAGATCATTATAATTTGTTCCCGTGAGCACTTTGAAATTCTGCGGTTCCCGCACCGCATCGCCGGTTACGGTTACTATCCTGTGCGTAAGCGGCTCGCCCTCGCATACGGCGTTGCATATGGCTATGACCGTATCTACATTATTGACTATGCAGCCTGCATCTGCAGGAAGCATTTTGGAATTGATCTGCCTCCCGGTCACCGCATATATAAGCTGTCTTTCGGAACCCTGCGGATACTTGGTCTTAAGTGCGATCACATCGATCTTCTCCATATCCTTCGTTTTTTCACGAAGCAGCTTTATACAGTCCGGTTTATTATCCTCGACAGCCAGTACACCTCTGGCATTTTCAAATAATCCTGCTTCTATCTCCAGGCCTTTTATAAGCTTATCGGGTTCTTCCAGCATTTTTCTGTAGTCACTGGTAAGATAGGGCTCGCATTCGGCACAGTTGACTATTACCCTGTCAATCTTGGAAGGATCCTTCGGAGACAGCTTCACATGAGTCGGAAAACCTGCGCCGCCCATACCTACTATACCGGCATCCCTGATGGCAGCGATCACTTCGTCCCTGCTCATATCTTCGTATTTTTTTTCATGAATAGGTGCAGCCTTCTCATACTTGCCGTCATTTTCTATAACAACGGACATAGCGGGCTCACCTGTTATGGTTCTTCTTTTTTCGATGGATTTAACTGTTCCCGAAACGGATGAATAAACGGCTGCAGAAACAAAGCCGGCGGCCTGAGCGATCATCTGGCCGGCCAGTACTCTGTCACCTTTTTTGACAATTGCTTCCGCAGGTGCACCTATATGCTGGCTCAACGGAAATACCAGCTCGTCCCCCGGCATCATTTCTTTTATCGGTTTATCTTTTGAAAGATCTTTTCCGTCATACGGGTGTATACCACCCTTAAATGTAAACACCGACATAGCTAACCCCCGGATCAGCAATATCAATCATCATAGTGTGCAAACATGGACTGCATGATATGTTCGGCATACATGTTAAAACCGGACCTGCTCTTTTTAAACTCGTCCGTCAGTTCAAAGAACATCTCCTTGGACTTATATGCCCTTTTATAAAAAGGTGTGAACAGTACTTCCCATTCCGGGAGGTAGAGTGATTTCTTCCTGGTATAGCAATTGGCCGCGGTAGCCTGCACTCTGTGTTCCTTATCGACAAAACCGGCTATCGATTTATGCATTGCCATATCTTCTGCGGGAAGATAATAATAATCATGATAATTGGCATAGAAATATTTTAGTTCTTCTTCAAAAAGAGGTACTTTCAGGCTTCCGTCTATACCCTCTCCGGAGAAATAACAGCCCAGGCTTCTGAATGAAAAAGCTTTGGGGAGGGGCGCTCCGAAGCGCAGCTTCATGATGACTTCCTGACTGCGTTTTTTCTCGGCATCCCTGAAGTAATTGGCATGAACCTTCATTACACGGATAGGCTTTAAGAATACATCGGTATATGCGAGCATAGACACAACCTTAAGCATGCCTTTAAGGTCATCCGAGTTGTGCAGCAGCAGTTCTATGAGCAGAGACTCGTGTCCGCTGCAGACATAATCGTGATAACGGCTGATAAGTTCCCCGCCGCTGTATTTATCTTCTCTTTCTATACCGAGAAAGGTTTCGATCGTCTTCTGTTTCAGATCCGGCAGCCCCAGAAGCTCTCTGTAGCCGCTTATGCGTCTGTAAATATCTACTCCGTCCATTTTAGCAAAACTGTAAGGAAGCTCAAACATCTCACACTTCTGCTCAAGATAAGGTATATCAAAACGATTGCCGTTGTAATGTATAAGGAATTTATAGCCGTTCATGAACTCAAAGAACGCCGTTATAACATTTAGCTCTTCCTCATACTTATCGGCCAGCCACTGGGTATAATGCCATTTTTCCTCTTTATAGTACACAACGCCTACAAGGTAAAGGCTCGATGACCTGGCCGAAAGGCCTGTGGTCTCTATATCGAGAAACAGTACATCGGAAAGCTCCATACCCTCGGGCAGAAGCTTTTCGATTGGATAATCCGGCATGATATCAAATACGCCATCGATCGTTTTCATAAAATCTCCTTATCTCCAAATCCAGGTATGGTCTGTAGCTATGGGATTGAAATCATCATCTGAAAATACGACTATGTTAACACTGCCGTCTTCGAGCATCTCTACGCTGTCAAAAAGATCATTACCTTCAACATCATACAGATAAAGGTCTTCACCGTCCTTTTCGACATATCCCGTGTAGGTGATCACACCTGTAACATCCTCGGGCCATTGGTCGTTCATGTCTTCAACCAGAGTCTCCAGTCTGTCAGCCCTCAGCTCATCGACATTTTCGAAGCCTTCCGAATCAGCCAGTTCTTCGATACCTGTGTATCCGTAGCTGATGGCTTCGGAAAGAAGTATCGTTTCAAACATGTTGTTGATATAAGTCGTATAGCTGTTCCTTATCTCGTCATTATCGATCACCATCGTAAATGTACCGTCTTTGTTGATCGTAAACGAAGAGTTTGCCATAGGCAGGTCGACCGGCTCGGTATCAAGGTAATCTGCCATGATAAAGGTAGCAATATCCTCTCCTTCAAGATGCACGTTCAGATTATAAACTCTCGACTCAACGGTCTCGCCGACATCACCCTCATCAAACATCTCGTTCCATTCGGGAGTTTCGTAATTGGCCGGATCGTAATCAAATTCATCTTCTTCCCAGTCCTCATCATCCCAGTCTTCATCGTCCCAGTCGTCATCCCAGTCGTCCTCTTCTTCCTCAAGAGCTTCCTGTTCTTCATAGAATTTATCCCAGGCTTTGTCCGTATCTTTTGCAACGATGATCTTGAATCTGACGCTCGAGCAGTAGCTTGCAAAGAATGTAACTACCCTTTCACCTTCGGTCTTGGCTGTAACTGTAAACTCGTAATCTTCACCCTGTACTATATCTGCCACACCGTTATCCTTATCGATCTCCATCTTCAGGTTCTTAAGGGAGTCAAAATTATCTACCGAAAAAGTCTCCTGCTCACCGGGCTCCAATATCAGAGCGTCGTCTGAAAGATATATCTCATCGTCCCATTCCAGATCTTCAAACGGTTCTCCGCCGCAGGCTGCCAGCACTCCGCAGAGGAGGATGCACATAACGGCGGTTATAAGTTTGCTGCCTTTTTTTACTTTAAACATATCAGGTCACTCCTTAGAAACATCTTTATTTGTAAAACCGCCACAGCAAAACTGTGGCAGTCTTCAAAGCTTTATTTAATCCAGTCTTTCGTAGAAAAATGAATTCTTTCTGCCGTAATTCATGGATTGGTATCTGTTTATCTGTTCAGTGGAACCGATGAACAAAATTCCTTCATGCACAAGCGAATCGTGGAATTTGCCGAATATCTCGGCCTTGGCTTCTTCAGTAAAATATATCAGCACATTCCTGCATACTATAAGATGGCAGTCTTTGTGATAATCATTTTCAAGCAGATCAGCCTGTTTGAAAGTCACTCTGCTCTTGATCTCGTCGCTGACCGCATATACCGTCTTAAGACTTAAGACCGGATCCGATTCACCTATCCTCGGAAGAGCGGCAGCCTCATGATCCGTAAGTTTCCTGAAATATCTGGTCTTCAGATCTTTCGGAATACCGGCAAGAGACTTTTCATCATATACTCCGCGTTTCGCCTTCTGTATTATGGTTCTGTCGATATCAGTCGCCAGGATCCTTATATTGCTGAGCGGCAGGTGCCTTGACAGAGCCATCACCAGTGAATAAGGCTCATCACCTGTTGAACAGGCAGCCGACCATACCTTCAGATTTCTGCCGAATCTTTTTATCAGCAGCGGGATGATCTCTTTATCAAGATATTCCCACTGATCAGGGTTCCTGTAAAATTCCGAAACATTTATCGTTACATGATTAAGGAATTCTTCAAGTGCCGCCTTATCAGTCTTCAGCAGATTTATATAAGCAGGGTAGTCTTTAAAACCCTTCTTATTTATCAGCTGATCTATACGCCTTTTCATCTGGTTCTCTTTATAAGCGTTCAGATCAACCTTTGTCAGCTTCATTACCTCACTTTTCAGGTAGGTATAGTCGTAAGCCAAATCATTCCTCCGCGGGTGCTGCTTCTTCTGCTGCGGTCTCTTCTGCTTCTTCTGCTGCTTCGGGAGCGAGCAGTTCCTTGATGCTTAATGATATCTTGTGCTCGTCTACATTAACGTCCACGATCTTAGCTTCGATCTCATCACCGATATGAAGTACATCCGAAGGCTTCTCGATGTGACTTCTGCTGATCTGTGATACATGAAGCAGAGCATCAACCCCTTCCTCAAGCTGTACAAACGCACCGAACTCGGTCATACGAGCTACCTTACCCTTAACGGTCTCACCGACAGGATACTTGGTCTCGGCATTCAGCCAGGGATTGTTCTCATCGAACTTGGCGGAAAGTGCAATCTTGTCGCCCTTTACTTCCTTAACGATAACCTTAACGGTATCTCCCTTTTTGAATACGTTCTGGGGGAACTCAACCCTGCCCCAGCTCATCTCTGAGATGTGAAGCAGACCGTCGATACCTCCTATATCAACAAATGCACCGAAGCTGGTAACATTCTTGACTGTACCTTCTACTACATCGCCTTCCTTTATGCGTCCGAGTGCCTCAGCCTTAAGAGCTTCCTTGCGCTCTTTGATAACGCTCTTGCAGTCACCGATATATCTGCGCTTCTTGGGATTGAACTCACTCATAACGAATTCGATCTCCTGATCCGCATAAACCTGCAGATTCTTGGTGTAGGTATCGGATGCCAGTGATGCGGGGATGAATACGGGAACCTCGTCCACTATGGCTACGAGACCGCCCTTTACCACTTCCGAAACCTTTGCCTTCAATACCGTCTGGTTATTGAATGCTTCCTCCAGCACGGGGCTGATACGATCCTGAGCGATACGTCTGTGTGAAAGGACTACCTGTCCGTCACCGTCGTTAAGCTTCAGAACCTTAACCTCAATGCTGTCACCGGGCTTAACCGCGGTGGTAAGATCAAGTGTGTTGTCATTCGAATACTCGTTTCTTGTGACGATACCATCAGACTTATAGTTGATATTGACAGCGATCTCAGTCGGCGTAACCGAGATAACGGTACCTTCCACCACGTCCCCCGTATGAATATTTTTTTGTAATGATTCTTCCAACATTGATTCAAAGTTTTCTTCTGACATACTTTTGAACCTCCTCAATAATATAGTTTGGGGTGGAAGCCCCCGCCGTAATACCTATCTTTTCAGCCCCCTCAATAGTCAGACCATCTTCCACAAGCTCTTTAAGTGTCTGGATAAAATATGTCCTTTCACAGCGGGAACGGCATATTTCATACAGTTTACCCGAATTCGAACTCTTTTTATCACCTATGACTATCATGATGTCTGCAGTATCTGCAAGTAAAGCTGCCTCAGCCTGATGATCCCTGGTAGCATTACAGATAGTATTCACAATATTTATACTATACAATTTTTTTTTCAAAATTTCAACAATTTCTTGAAATTTCTTGTAGTTAAATGTGGTCTGGCTGACAACACACAGGCTTTTTCCTTCTTCGGGCTCGTACTTTTCGGCTTCTTCCACACTGCTGATCACGGTCCCGCCCTGTCTGCACCAGCCTTTTATGCCCTCCACTTCGGGATGTTTGGGATTGCCTATTATGATTATGCCTTTGGTCCTGCTCTCTTCATCCACCACATCATGGATACGCTTTACAAAAGGGCAGGTCACGTCCACGTAATCTATGCCCTTTTCTTCAAGCATCTCTATCACATGCCTGGTAACGCCGTGGCTTCTTAGTATCACTACACCGTCACTTACTAAACACAGTTCCTCTTCCGTAGCGAGTACTCTCGCACCCTTTTCACACAGATCTCCAACCACTTCGTCGTTGTGAATTATCGGTCCGTAGGTATAAATGTTTTTTCCCGTGGATACCAGCTCAAAGGCCTTGTCGACAGCGCGCTTCACTCCGAAGCAGAAGCCCGCAGTTTTGGCAACGACTACCTCAGCCATTTATCTTATCCTCAACTATTGCCATCAGCGCATTTTCCGCTTCTTCGATCCCCATGTCGGAAGTATCCACAAGCACTGCATCATCTGCCTGTTTAAGCGGTGATATCTCCCTGGTCATATCCCTGTGGTCACGCTCTATGATATCAGCTTCGATCTGCTTTAAGTCGCAGTCTTCACCTTTTGCCTTCAGCTCGTCATAACGCCTTTTTGCTCTTACCGCACTGGAAGCGGTGAGATAGATCTTCACCTCTGCCTTCGGAAGCACTACAGTTCCTATATCTCTGCCGTCCATCACCAGAGCTTCCTTTTCGGCAAGCTTCTGCTGAAGTTCTACGAGCTTTGCGCGCACATCGGGATTTACGCTGGACTTTGAAGCCATACTGCTCACTTCTTCCGTCCTGATCAGCCCGCTCACGTTCTCCCCGTTGAGCATCACCTGCTGTGCACCGTTTTCAAATGCTATGCTTATATCCGCATCGGCACAGTTTTTGCTGATGGCCGTACTGTCTTTGGGATCAACGCCCCGGCGCAGAAGGAAAAGAGCCATGGCCCTGTACATTGCACCGGTATCAACATAGATGACGCCGAGTTTTTTGGATAAACTCTTAGCTATGGTACTCTTACCGGCACCTGCCGGTCCGTCTATCGCCACGGAAAAAATCTTCTTCATATCATTCCACCCTGTTCTTCTTGAATACGTAGGTTTTGCGTTCCGTCCCGTTTAACAGTTTCTTTATATTCTCGCTGTGTCTTATAAAAGCCATGGCACTTATGATAAAGGCCACTATTATCATCTCGGTACGTATCTCCTGCGGTATCTCGCCGCCTCCGTATGCTTTAAACCAGCCGAAGATGCACATCAGCAGAGTCTGCACAAAAAAGCTCACGGTCAGGAGCATCGAAGAAAGCGACACATAATGCGTCAGTGCCACCATGCCGAAAAACAGCAGCAGATTCTGCGGTATATAAGACCAGTGGAAGCCGAGTATCATCCCGCCCATGGCCGCTATACCCTTACCGCCTTTAAATCCCAGATAAATGGGGAAATTGTGACCGAGCACACCGCCGAGCCCGGTGTAGAGTTTCAAAAGGTATATCTCCTCCGGATATTTATCCCTGAAGATAAAATTCACGATCGTAACCGCAAGTATTATCTTGCCTATATCGGTGAGCATGACTATAAGGCCGGCTTTTTTGCCGAGCACTCTCAGCGCATTCGTTGTTCCCGCATTGCCGCTGCCCTTTTCCCTGATGTCGATACCTTTGATCCTTCCGTATATGTACGCGGTCTGAAACAGCCCGAAACAGTATCCGATGACGAGGCAGAGTATTTTAGTTCCTATATTATCCATGATCAGTCAGCTTCCTTAAATTATTTATCTTCATCCCTCTGTCTGATGATAAACTTAAGCGGAGTTCCCGCAAAGCCGAAGGCTTCTCTTATCTTATTTTCTATATATCTCGTATAAGAGAAATGCATCAGCTCCTTATCATTGACAAATATCACAAAGGTCGGCGGTTTGACCGAAGCCTGTGTTATATAGAAAAGCTTCAGTCTCTTGCCCTTATCGGTAGGCGGCTGCTGCATTGCCACCGCTTCCGTCATTATCTCGTTAAGCACACCGGTCTGCACTCTCATGGCATGATTCTCAACCACCGCATCTATCATGTCATAGAGCTTGATGAGTCTCTGGCCGGTCTTTGCCGATACAAACATCTTCTCGGCATAGGGCGCAAAAGACAGGGTGGACTCGATCTTTTCCGTGAACTCTTTCATGGTCTTGTTGTCTTTTTCTATCAGATCCCACTTGTTCACGACTATTATCATGCCCTTGCCGCGCTCATGAGCTATACCGGCTATCTTTGCATCCTGTTCCGTTACGCCCTCAAGCGCATCTATCACGAGCACTGCCACATCACAGCGCTCTACGGCCGAAACGGTACGGACGATCATGTATTTTTCAAGTTCTTCCTTTATCTTGTTCTTGCGGCGCAGACCTGCGGTATCAATAAAGACATATTCCTTACCGTTATACTTTATACGCGTATCCACGGCATCTCTGGTGGTGCCGGCTATATCCGAAACTATCAGCCTGTTCTCTCCCAGAAGTTTATTGATGATAGATGACTTGCCTACATTGGGCTTGCCTATGATAGCGATCCTCGGGGTATCATCCTCTTCTTCCTCGCCGGAATCTTCGGGGAAATAACTTATTACCTTATCCAGCAGATCTCCGAGCCCCTGTTTTTCCGCAGATGAGATAGGATACGGTTCGTCAAGCCCGAGATTATAGAATTCGTAAACATCGGGCATCTGCTTCTCATAATTATCTACTTTGTTCACGGTAAGTATCAGCGGCTTTCTGCTGCGGCGCAGCATATCAGCCACCTTTGAGTCCGCATCGGTAAGTCCCTGCCTGGCATCCGTCATAAAGATGATGACATCTGCCGTATCAATGGCTATCTGTGCCTGCTCTCTCATCTGTGAGAGTATGACATCCTTTGAATCGGGTTCGATACCGCCCGTATCAATGAGCGTAAAAGACCTGCCCAGCCACTCCACGTCCGTATACAGACGGTCTCTGGTAATGCCCGGTGTATCTTTGACTATTGACAGCCTCGCTCCCGCAAGTGCATTGAAAAATGTGGATTTACCGACGTTGGGCCGTCCTACGACGGCCACAACAGGTTTGTTCTTTCTGCTCATACTGTGTACTTCATGAAGCTTTTCTTTCCTTTTTTCAGGATAAAATCAGCTTCAAAGTCTTCTTTCTTAAAGCTTGTCTTTATATCACTTATCTTTTCGCCGTTAACGGAAACACCGCCCTGTTCGACGTTTCTTCTCGCATCTCCTCTTGAGAGCGCAAGTGAAGCCTTCACAAGAAGGGTGATGATATCCACTTCTCCGTCGGTAAAATCATCGTCGCTAAGCGCAGTGGACGGCATATTTTCCGAGTTGCCGCCGCCGGCAAACAGCGCATGACTTGCTTCCCTTGCCTTATCCGCTTCTTCCTTGCCATGTACGAGATTGGTAAGTTCCCATGCAAGTATCTCTTTGGCTTCATTAAGCTGAGAGCCTTCCCAGCTGTCCATCTCACGTATCTGTTCCATGGGCAGGAATGTCAGCATACGGATGCATTTAAGCACATCGGCATCGGCTGTGTTTCTCCAGTACTGGAAAAACTCGAAAGGCGAGGTCTTGTTTGCATCCAGCCATACGGCATTTCCCGCTGTCTTGCCCATCTTGTTTCCGTTTGAATCGGTAAGAAGGGTTATGGTCATGGCATAAGCGTCCTTGCCGAGTTTTCTCCTTATAAGCTCGGTACCTCCCAGCATATTGCTCCACTGGTCATCGCCGCCGAATTCCAGATTACAGTTGTATTTCTGGAACATGTGATAAAAGTCGTAGGACTGCATGATCATGTAGTTGAACTCAAGGAAGGAAAGTCCTTTCTCCATACGCTGCTTGTAGCACTCGGCCCTCAGCATGTTGTTTACTGAAAAGCAGGCTCCTACCTCTCTCAGAAGCTCAATATAGTTCAGGTTCATGAGCCAGTCGGCATTATTGACCATCAGCGCCTTTCCGTCCGAAAAGTCGATGAACCTCTCCATCTGCTTCTTAAAGCACTCTGCATTATGATCGATGTCTTCTCTTGTAAGCATCTTTCTCATATCGCTTCTGCCGGAGGGATCACCTATCATGGTAGTACCGCCGCCGATAAGAGCTATAGGCTTGTTCCCTGCCTCCTGCAGTCTTTTCATCAGTGTAAGCGCCATAAAATGTCCCGCTGTAAGACTGTCTGCGGTACAGTCAAAACCGATATAGAAAGTGGCCTTTCCGCTGTTGATCAGTTCCCTTATTTCTTTCTCGTCCGTCAGCTGTGCCAGCAGACCTCTCTCTTTTAATTCCTCAAAAATCTCCATGTTCTTTCTCCCTTTATGTATTCGTGATACAACGGACCGCTCCCTTGAAGGGCTTTCTTACGATCCGTAAGACATTTCTGTCCCGTCTGCTCAATATCACGCATTGTATCACACTCTCCCTTTTTTTGCAAAAAAATAAGCTACAGCCTGCGCCCTTGAACTGAACTCCTCATTCTCTACCAGCTTTGCCACCTCCTCACGGCTGTAGAGCTTAGCGCTGATATCTTCATTTTCGGAAGCATGGCTTTCTATCTCTCCTTCTACTTCCGCAAATATTATCCTGTTCCTTATATCCGAAAGAGCTACTGCAGCAAAGGATGGTCTTAGTTCATCAATGATGCGTAACAGCTTTAGACCTGTTTCTTCATAAAGTTCACGTCTGACACAGTCTTCGATACTCTCATTTTCCTCGATCATACCTGCGCACAGATTATATATATATCTGTTGACTCCCATACGGAATTCCTTAAGGAGCAGGAGTTTTTCTCCGCAGTAAGCCACGATCGAAACTCCGCTCACACGGCTGCCAAGCTCCTCGGGATCGTTCATATCCGCATGCGAGACTATCTCGAAATTCTTTTCTTTCCCGGCCCTGTTTTCATACACAAGGCGGTAGCTCTTAAGATATCTGCCGCCGCCTGTCTTTTCCATCCTTTTAAGTTTCATGATGCTCTTCCTTTCAGTATCCCTGTCCCCTGTAGTCAAAGGCATTTTTATACCATTCTATGCCTTCATCATTTATGGCTATCACGTCATATCTTATGCCTGTATCTTCACTGATCATTTTCTTAAGCCTGTAATGATCGCTGACAGCGCAGATCGTTCTCTGCTTTTCCTTTGTCACTGCAGCGCCGGCAGATTCAAGTCCGCCCCTGTGCCGCAGCTTCACTTCAAAAAAGACGAGATAATCCCCGTCCCGGCCTATTATATCTATTTCGCCGTTTCGCAGGCGGTAATTACGTTCGCATATCTTTACACCTTTTTCTTCGAGAAACTTCACAGCCCTCTCTTCGCCGATCTTTCCTTCTTCTCTTGTATTTATGATGCTGTACCTCCCTGTGCCGGCCTTCGCGTTCACTTACCGGCTTTTTTCATTTTACATTTATCATGTTCACTCCGTTCCATGATAAATGGTCATTTCCCGGCCTTTTTCATTTTTTCCTTGATCTTATCCATGGCATCGACGAAGACAAGTATCTCGGCCACGACTTCGTAAAGCTCGGGCGGGATCATCATCCCGATCTCCAGCTTTGACAGTGTTGCGGCCAGCTTATCATCTTTATGTACCGGCACCTTGGCATCTTTGGCCTTCTCGATAATCTGCTCGGCAACTTTACCCTTACCGCTGGCCACCACCTTGGGGGCCTGGTCATTCGGATCGTATTCCAGCGCTATCGCCGTCAGCTTTTTTTCTTTCTTCTCTGCCATTTCTATGCCCTCAGATCAAAAGAACTTGTATATATGGGAGCAGCCTTTTCGCTGTCGGTAAGGCTTCTTACGGTCTTTGATTTTTCATCGGTATCGCTGTGCTTCTTTATCTCAGAATTAACACTGTAGCCGCGGCTCTGAAGTCTTTCATCAAGAAGATGTATGTTCGCTGCTATAAAGTCGATCATCTCATCGTTTTCAAGGTAGAACTTTGTCGATACCCTGTTGGAATTGTTTATCGCCGCATATACGTCAACGGTACCCAGATGCGTCATATCAAGATGAAGAAAGGCGCTGACATTTCCGTCTTTGTTTGCCAGACTCTTTCTGTCCGAATAAACATAAAGATCGCCCGTAGCATCGCTTCCGTTCATCTTCAGCGGCAGCTGCACCCACTGCATCGCCTGATTCATCTGGTTCATGAAATCCAGGTTATTTCCCATATCCGAAAGGTTCTGTGCCATGGCAGACTCCGGCTTTGCGACCTGCTGCAACAGATCCAGCATTTCCCTGGTCTGGTTTCCGAGCCTCTGGTATAGCTGCTCAATATTGCTTTTGTCTGCCACCTGTTCGGGTCGCAGCATCCAGTTGTCTTTCATTACCGTCTTTACGCTTTCCTTAAAAGCATCACTCTTTAAGATATCCCGGAGCCCCTCTTCAAAAGCGCTGTTCTTTACGCTTCCCTCGGCAGTCTTATTCAGTATCTGATTGACCAGTTTCACCACAGCCTTTGGATCATCCTGCATATTATTGATACTTTCGCTCAGTTTATCCGACGCACCGTTCTGTTCCAGGAGATTTACAAGTTCATTTTTAAGCGCAGCAACACTGTTATCTTTAGGCGTATCAACAGCTTCCGTTTTTATTTCAGCCGCCTTTGCGGCGTTTTCGTTAACAGAAACCGCCTTTCCATCCGGGCCGTCTGCTTCCGCCGCGCTCTCATCGTCTGTCTTTTGCTCCGGTGCCCTTTCCAATATGCTTACAAGTTCTTTCGAGAGAGCCTCTTTTACCTCCGCATACTCTGCCGCTGCGATTCCGTTCCCCACGGTCGTAACTCCGCCTTCCGTAACTGACCCCTGTGTGTTTTGTCCTTCACTGTTTTCCGGGGCCGGTATTACTGCCTTGTCTGTCGTGCCTTCCGCCTGCAGCCCCTCTTTGAATGAAGCGGCTGTTCCTTCCTCAGGCATATCCTTAGTGATAATATCCGTGAGCTTTGTAATGAAATTCATGCCCTCGGCTCCGTCGCCGTCACTGATCAGTTCATCATATAAACTTACGGCACTTTCAGCGGTATCCTTAAAGCCCTCAGCTATCTGTCCCTCGTAGTTTTTGAAAGCCTCGTATTGTTTTATGTTCTGTTCATCTATGGGAAGTCCAAGACTTTTCATTTCGACCAGATTTTTTATATCCGCATCGGGAAACTGGGATATAAGATGATACATATCCCCCAAAGATCTGTTATCTATACTCATCCCGCCATCCATCATGCTCATGGTCATGGCTACCGTATCTGACGTTACAGCCATCCCCGCAGCATTAAGCGCATTGGTTGCCGTCTGTCCCATCGCAAGATTGGTATATAAGGGTGTAAGTGATATCTGCGAGCCTGAATTGGCTCTTATCTCGAATGCAAGAAGCTGCCCTTCGCTGAGTTTCATGGCACTCTCAAGCTGGGCATTTACCCTTCCTCCGTTAGGCAGTTCGATCTGTACTTCATTGCCCTTTATATCGGTGATCTTTCCTTCTACGGTGGAGCCCGAGGGCTGGTTTCTCAGATATTCCGAACCGCGCTGGTCTGCCGCAGGCTGCGAGCCCTGCACAGGTGATACGCTCTGTACCGGCGCCGCCGGATTTGAACCGAATATCTGGGAAAGTATACTCATATAAAATTACCTATAAACGATCGTCTGTGTATCGGTGTCGGTCCGTATTTCTTCAGCGCTTCTATGTGGACCTTTGTTCCGTATCCTTTATTTGCGGCGAAAGCATATTCCGGATATACCTCATCATACTCGACCATCATCCGGTCCCTTGTCACTTTTGCGACTATGCTGGCCGCTGCGATCGATGCCGATTTGGCATCTCCTTTTATGATAGGTACCTGTCTGATATCGATTCCCGGGATCGTAACCGCATCATTGAGAAGCAGATCGGGAGGCACCGAAAGCTTCGAAACCGCCTGCCTCATTGCCTCATAGGTTGCCTGCAGGATATTTATCTCATCGATACGCTCCGGACTGTTAAAACCCAGTCCGACGCTTACCGCATCTTCCATTATCCTGTCATAAAGCTCTTCTCTCTTTTTTTCGGACAATTTCTTGGAATCATTTAGATACAGAAGCGAACAGTCTTTTTTTAATATTACCGCACCGGCCACTACCGGCCCTGCCAGCGGTCCCCTGCCCACTTCATCTATTCCGCAGATATTCAGGTACATGGCGTATTCCCGCTCATACTTAAACATCTCATACATACGGGCTTTCTCTTTTTCAAGAGCTGCCGCCGCTTTTGCCTGTCTTTCCTCTTTAGTCATCGCCGGTCCTCAGTGTTTAACAAAACCTATCTTGTCAAAGGGGAACAGCCTCAGCCATGCCCTTCCTATCAGATCCTTTTTATGGATATTTCCTACCGACGGATCTCTGGAATCCTTTGAATTGTTCCTGTTATCGCCCATCACGAAATATTCATCTTCTCCGAGCAGTATCTCCTCGGCTGCAAGTCCCGGCTTTTTGATCACTTCCGCTCCGTAATTCTCATTTAGCGGCGAACCGTTGATATAGATGGTCCCGTCTTCGATCCTCACGCGCTCTCCGGGAAGCCCTATAACACGCTTTATAAAGTATGTCTTTTCTTCATATGCGTAAGGAAAAACCACTACCTCAAAACGTTTCGGATCCCTGAAACGATAACTTATCTTGTCTACTATGAGATTGTCTCCGTCAAAAAGAGTACGCTCCATACTCTGTCCTATGACCACGGTACGCTGCCCCACATATTTTACGATCAGTAAAGTAAGGATCAGAACAGCAAGGAGAAAGAGCGAGTTGGTAAAAAGTTCCCACAGAAAAGATCTTGCTTTTGATCTTTTCGTTTTCTCTTTTTTATCTTCCGCGTTCTCTTCGTTTATTTCTTCTTCGATCTTTTCTTCTTCAGCCATTTCATCCGACTCTTTCTATAGTTATTTTTCCGAGATTTCCTGCCCTGAAATCCTTTATGAGCGCCGCTGCACCTTTTTCGGTATCTGCTTCGCCGCCCTTTTTAAGGCAGCCCAGCCTTAAGCTGACCGCTTCCAGGCATTCATATCCCATAAGTGTGCCGCAGCCGTATTTTTCATCCATCCGTCCCGGATACAGCTCCTGCATCATATCCATGATGTTCAGAGCCAGCTCCTCTGCGGGAAGTATCATGTCGTTTACCGCTCCGGTCATGGCCAGATGCAGTCCCACGTCTTTGCCTTCAAATTTGGGCCACATTACTCCGGGAGTATCCATCAGTTCCAGTTTTTTCCCGAGTCTCACCCATTGTTTCCCTCTTGTGACTCCGGGTTTATTTGCGGCTTTTGCCACACTCTTACCCGCAAAGCTGTTGATAAAGGCCGATTTACCCACATTGGGTATCCCCACGACCATAGCTCTTACCGGACGTTCCTTGATGCCTCTCTTCCTGTCACGCTCGATCTTCTTCGCGCAGGCTGCATCCACGGCCCTGTTCACATCTTTTACTCCCAGTCCGGTCTTTGAATTCATGCGTACCGTCACTATCCCGCTGTCCGAAAAATACTTCAGCCATCGCTCATTTTCACGATCATCCGACAGATCGGTCTTGTTAAAGATCAGCAGTCTGGATTTCCCCGCAGCCAGTCTGTCAAGTTCGGGATTCCTTGAAGACAGAGGTATCCTGGCATCAACGACTTCAATCACCAGGTCTATCAGCCCTATATCTTCTTTCATCTCGCGCATGGCCTTGGCCATGTGCCCGGGAAACCATTGTACTTCCATATCACTTGATAAAGCCGGGTCTCATATCCTTATTCCCCATATGGAACCAGGCCTTACCCGAAATATATTCCTTCCTGACCACGCCGACATTGCTGGATCTGCTGTCTTCGGAGTTGTTCCTGTTATCTCCCAGCACAAAATACTCATCCTCTTCAAGACTCACTCCGGCTTCCGCAATACCGCCGTCTTCTATTTTATCAAAAATTCCCTGATCATCATAGATGTCACCGTTGACAAATATCAGACCGTCTCTTATCAGTACGGTATCACCGGGACATCCCACGATGCGTTTGACGTAATAGTGCACATTCTCATTGCCGTTCGGTCTGAATATCACCACATCTCCCTGTTTGGGCTGGCTTATATTGTACGCAAAACGGTCGATCAGTACTTCCTGCCCGTTATAAAGTGTAGGTTCCATGGAGTAGCCGATCACGCTGGTCCTTATCCCGAAAAGGTACACAAACATAAAAGCGATAAGCACCATAACAAGGCCTGCAAAGATCCAGCTGATGATCTCCTTGAAGACGCTTATGTTTATCCCTCTTTTTTTCTGATAAAAAGATAAGCCTTTATGTCTCGCCATACATTCTTAAAGAAAAAAGCGAAGATCCAAAAACCTCCGCTTTCTTTGATCCAATATTTTTACCTATCAGCGCAGGACTTCTTTCACCTTTGCGTTCTTTCCTACACGTCCCTTCAGGTAGTTGAGCTTTGCCCTTCTTACCTTACCTCTGCGTACCACATCTACCTTTACAACAGAAGGGCTGTGAAGAGGCCAGGTCTTGTCAACACCTACACCGTTGGAATTTTTTCTTACGGTAAACATGGTCCTGAAGCCGCCGCCTACGATCTTGGTAACCGTACCCTCGAATACCTGCACACGCTCTTTCTCACCTTCCTTGATAAGACCGTGAACCTTAACGGTATCACCTACGTTAAACTCAGGTACTTCGTTCTTTAACTGCTCTTTTTCCAGTTCTTTGATGATCTCGCTGTTCATTATATTACCTCCCTTGATTTCATCGGGCGTTCTTACGTATATAAATACCAGCGGAACACCTCTTGTCACAATTCTCCTCGAACCACGCACCTGCTGCGTGGTTACGAGCCAACTACTTTATGCTGCGGGTTTGACGCCATTTGCGAAGCAAATTCTGCATGGCGGCAAACCGTTGCGATCTGTGTTTTACACTGATCGTAACCACCTCTTTACTCGCAACGTAAAAGATATTACCATACTGCCGCGATTATTGCAAGCATTATTTTCCGAATACTATTTCTCCGCTTGCGGCATCCATGCTTTCGATTATGGCCAGGCTCTCGAGCCTCACTCCCATATTTCTTATCTTCTTTCCGCCTTCCTGAAAACCTTTTTCTATCGCGATGCCTATGCCCTGAAGTGTTGCGCCGGACTCATGAACTATCTTGATCAGGCCTTCAAGCGCACAGCCCCTCGCCAGGAAATCGTCTATTATCAGCACTTTATCTTCGGGTCCCAGGAATTTTTTCGATACTATCACATCCGAAACATTTCCGTGGGTAAAAGACTGCACCTTAGCCTGATATACGCTTCCGTCCAGATTGACCGATTTTGATTTTTTGGCAAATACCACTTTAGCATCAAAATACTGTGCGGCAACAGCAGCTATAGCTATGCCTGAAGCCTCAATGGTAAGTATTTTGTTTATCTCTACATTGCTAAACAGTCTCTTCCATTCCTTACCCATCTCATTGAAAAGCTCTATATCCATCTGATGGTTTAAGAAACTGTCGACCTTCAGTACATTTCCTTCTTTTACGAGACCGTCTTTTCTTATGCGTTCTTCCAGTAATTTCATCAGCGTTCCTCCCTGAAATATGCCAGCCCCAGACTTTTCGGCGGCTGTTTATCCCGGCTGCTCTTTAAGCTGTTAAAAATGAGCACCAGAAGTGTCACAACATACGGAAGCATCTTGAAGAGCTCCTGCGATCTGCGTGTGAGCCCGGGGATGTAATAATACATCCAGTAAAGCAGTCCGAAGAGATATGAGCCCCATATCGCGTGTGAGCTCTTCCATGTCGTAAATATGACCAGTGCCACCGCCAGCCAGCCAAGCTTCTCTATACTGCCGTCATTGGCCCAGGTACCTTTGATATAGTCCATAACGTAATAAACGCCGCCGAAACCGCTGATCCCCGCGCCTATACATATTGCGAGATATTTGTTCCGATCAACGTTGATGCCTGCGGCATCGGCTGTCTGCGGACTCTCACCGACCGTACGCAGATTGAGTCCCCGCCTGGTATGATGCAGAAATATATGTACGACCACAGCAACCGCTATGGCAAGATACACCATAAAACCATAGGAAAAGAACAGCTGTCCTATGATACCTGCGCCGGAAAGTCCCGGTATATTCTGTCTGAAGGCTGCCGAAGTGACGGGTACGGATACTGATTCAAACCTTCCTGCAAGCGTATTGAGGGAGCCTCCGAAGAAATTGGCAACTCCGCCTCCGAATATTGTAAGCGTAAGACCGCAGACATTCTGGTTCGCTTTCAGCGTGATAGTAAGAAAGGCGTAGATAAGTCCGCCCAGAGCCGAAGCCAGAAATGCACTGACCATCGCTATGATAACACATAGTATCCCCGAAGGCTTATCGGTGCTGCCTTCATAGATAAACACAGAAGAAAGCGAAGCTATACCTCCCAGATACATTATACCGGGAACGCCTAAGTTCAGATTACCTGCGCGTTCCGTCAATATCTCACCGACACAGCCGAAGAGTATCACGGTACCGAATGCTATCGCAGCCTGGAAAAGAGTGATAAAGCTGTTCATTGCTTCTCTCCTTTCTTTCCGAATACCGGTTTATAGTTTATGAAAAACTCGCTTCCCAGAATAAAGAACAGGATTATACCTATCACTATCTTTGAAGCAAAATCGTTAAGATGACATTTGCTTGCTATCTCCGAAGAACCGCTGTTCAAAAAAGCAAGAAGGAGTGAGATAAGTATCATGGTCGCGGAATCGAATTTAGCCAGCCATGCCACTATTATGGCCGTAAAGCCTCTTCCGCCTGCAGTGGAAGTCGATATGGTATGTGAGGCCCCGGCAACCGCCATAAATCCGGCAGTACCGCAGATGGCACCGCTTAAGAGCACTGTCCTTATTATGACCCTGGGCACGCTGATCCCGGCATATCTTGCCGTATTCTCGGATTCCCCGACAACCGCTATTTCATATCCGTGCTTGGTATAACGCAGATATATATGCATAAATACAGCCAGTATCAGGACTATGACCAGGCTTATAAAATACTGCGTTCCGAAAATCTTCGGAAACCAGCCCTCATGTCCGTTCTGGTTTATGACGCCCACGGTGTTGGAACCTATGGGATTTTCCCACTTTGCGACGAAATATGAAGTGAGCTGTATGGCCACATAGTTCATCATCAGCGTAAACAGAGTCTCGTTGGTATTGAACCTGGCTTTGAAAACAGCCGGCAGCAGAGCCCACAGCGCTCCCGCAAGGGCACTCAGCACAAACATCAGTATGAACAGTCCGACATTTCCCATACCTGCCAGATAGATCATGCAGCCGGCGGAAACTATACCGCCGATAAGTATCTGGCCTTCCGCTCCTATATTCCAGAATTTCATTCTGAAAGCCGGAGCCAGACCTATGGCAATGCAGGAGAGCATCAGCATCTCTTTAAGCGTTGACCATGTCCTTGTCTTTGTACCAAAGGCTCCCTGTGCCATCGTCTCATATACCGTGAGAGGATTATAGCCTGTGATCAGGGTGATGACTATACCGCAGACCAGCAGCGCCAGTATCAGCGCAGCGGCCCTGACTATTATCTTACCCTTTAAGGACATGTTTTCATTTTTTACTATACGGAACAAAGGTTCATTCATGTCCGTCACCGTCTTTCTCATTTACTATAACACTCATACGTCTTCCCACTTCCTGTTTGTCCGTGGTCCTGCCGTCGAGTATGCCGTTAGCCTGCCCTCCGCAGAGAACGAGTATGCGGTCACAGAGTGCCAGCAGCACATCAAGATCTTCACCTACATAGATCACCGCTACTCCTTTTTTCTTCTGCTCGTTCAGCAGATGATATATCGTATAGGAGGTATTTATATCAAGACCTCTGACCGCGTATGCTGTCATCAGCACGGTAGGCGAAGCCGCTATCTCCCTGCCAACGAGAACTTTCTGTACATTACCGCCCGAAAGTCTTCTTACCGGTGTTGATATCCCCGGCGTCACCACCTCCAGCTCATCCTTTATCTTTTCGGCAAGATCCCTGGGCGCTTTCTTGGCTGTAAATACCCCCCTGCCCCTGCCGTAATCTTTCAGCATCATATTATCCGTCATACCCATATTTCCGACCAGGCCCATTCCCAGCCTGTCTTCGGGTACAAACGAAAGATGAACGCCCAGATCCCTTATCTGTCTGGGGGTCATGCCTTTCATCTCAACTGCAGCCTCTTTATCCGGTGCATGATATTTTATTGATGCTCCGTCTTCTGTCTTAGCCAGACCTGCTATGGCTTCCAGCAGCTCCTTCTGGCCGTTTCCGGATATTCCGGCTATACCGAGTATCTCACCGCCGTAAAGATCGAAAGATATATCTTTAAGTACCTTTACTCCCTCGCTGTTTATACAGCTTAGGTTTTTCACCTCCATACGGAGCTTTTTATCCTTACACTCGGGTCTTTCTATTTCCAGATCCACCTTCTTGCCGACCATCAGCTCGGTAAGCAGGCTTTCTGAAGCCTCCGCAGTCTCAACGGTATCTATGTACTCACCCTTTCTCAGTATCGCCACCCTGTCCGAAATGCTCAGCACCTCATGCAGCTTATGGGTGATGATGATCACCGTCTTGCCGTCTTTTTTCATATTACGCAGGACAGTAAACAGGCGGTCGGTTTCCTGCGGGGTCAGCACTGCCGTAGGCTCGTCCAGTATCAGTATACCGGCCCCTCTGTACAGTACCTTTACTATCTCAAGCGTCTGTTTTTCCGAGACGCTCATATCATATACTTTTTTATCCGGATCTACTTCAAAACTGTATTTGTCACAGATCTCTTTTATATCCGATGCTATAGCCTTCCTGTCCAGTTTCTTCCCCGGATCCAGGCCTATCACCAGATTTTCCGCAGCAGTAAAAACGTCCACCAGTTTGAAGTGCTGGTGGACCATTCCTATACCGAGAGCGTATGCGTCCCTGGGTCCGCGTATGCTTACAGGCTTATCATCCACAAGGATACGTCCTTCATCGGGATAATATATGCCTGAGAGCATGTTCATCAGTGTTGTCTTACCACTGCCGTTTTCACCCAGGAGTGCCAGTATCTCTCCTTTATTCACTGAAAAGCTCACATCGCTGTTAGCGTTTACGCTTCCGAATCTTTTGGAAATGTGTTCAAAAGTTATAGCAGCCAAAATGACCTCTCCCGTTTTTATTCAGCTGTAAGTTCCGTGATACCGTCTATACGTATATCAAATGAAGGTGCACTTCTGAGTTCCGACTCATGGAAGTAACCATCCCAGATAGCTTCCTTATCCTCTGGATCCGTATTGGCGAAGTTACCGTTCATATCTACATGATAGCTGTCAAGATGCTTCCCGTCTACGGTAAATCTTGAAGTATCGAATACTTTAATATTTCCGCTCTTGATGCCGTTGATCACTTCATCGACCTTGTTCTGTGTGCCTTCCGCTACAGAGGGACCGAGTGCGGTGATGGCAACAGCTCCGTCAGCATAACCCTTTGCCCAGTTTGTGGGGATCTTGCCGCCTTCAAGAATTGTCTTTACAGCTTCGTTATAGTATACGCTCCATACATTGGTAGCTGAGGTAAGTGCAGCCTCGGGCGCAACACTGAGCATATCTACGTTGTAACCTACTGAATAAACAGGCTTACCCTTGCTGAGCGCATCCTGCACTGCTGTGGGAGCTCCGGTTGAATCTGCATGCTGACCTATGATGACGCAGCCGTCAGCCATAAGGGCATTTGCGGCCTCGGCTTCCGCTGTGATATCAAACCAGGAATTGGTATATCTTACTTCCATGGTAACATCGGGATAGATATACTGGATGCCCAGGAAGAATGCGGTATAACCGCTGACAACCTCGGCATAGGGATAAGCGCCTACATAACCTATCTTTACCTTGCCGCCGTCCTTGTTTTCATCCGCAAGCTTGCCCTGCTCTACGAGTTCCTTTACCTTCATACCTGCAACAACACCCGATACAAAACGTGACTCATATACATTGGTAAATGCGTTTGAAAAGTTTGAAAGCCCGCTGAGCTCGGCTCTGTCGCCTGTCATGGATACAAACTGTACATCGGGATACTCGGCAGCAGCTTCTTCCATAAAAGTCTGATGCCCGTAACTGTTTGAAAATACAGCAACGCAGCCCTGCTCTACAAGGTCTACGGCAGCTTCCTTGCAGCTCTCATCCTCGGGAACCGAATACTTCCAGATGATGTTGCTGTCATTAAGTCCGTTCTGTACCTCGGCTATCCTCATGCCCTCGATATGAGCGTAGGTATAACCTTCGTTCTCATCGCCGACCAGGATCATGCCGATCTTCTTATCGGATACGCTCTCTCGCTGTACCGATTCTGTCTCACCGCCCTGATTTGCAGCCGGTGCATCCTTACCGCAGCCTGCAGCCGTCACGCAAAGTACTGCAGCCATAAGTGCTCCCAACAGTTTCTTTTTCATAATGCTCCTCCTTTTTTATGGGACGCCGCTCGTCCCATTCATTGAAACAATACTGAATGATATTACAAATCGCTATATTTGTAAACTAGCCCTCTCTGTCTTTTTCCCACTTCAGCAGATCCTCTAAGACAAGGGGCTTTGAATAATAATAGCCCTGGAAAGTATGTACATAATAACCCTTTAATATCTCCTTCATGGCTTCTGTTTCCACGCCTTCAACACATACGTTGGAATCAAAAGATGCAGCCATACCCGAAAAATGTTCCATCAGTGTTCTTTCGCGGCGGCTTGTCTCGATATTAATAACAAAACTTCTGTCTATCTTGATGATATCAAAATCCATGTCCAGAAGAAGTCCTACCGAGGAAAAGCCGGTCCCGAAATCGTCCAGTGCCACTCTTATGCCCATCCCGCGCAGGTTTACGATCACATTCTTAAGAAGCGTCATATCCAGAAGCCTGCAGCGTTCGGTCAGTTCCATGCACAGCTTCTTGGGAGGGAATCCCGTCTCCTTCAGTATCTCTCTGACGGAATCCAGAAAGTCCGGTCTCTCTATCTGTGAATACGAAAGATTAACGCTCACATAGGAATCATCATCCATATCAAGGACAGCCTTGCCATCTGTAAGCGCCTGCTTGAGTATCCATCGGCCCAGATCACGATACAGCGGATCTCTCTCTATTATCGGTATGAACTCATCCGGCGCGATCAGGCCGAATTTCGGGGATTTATAACGTATAAGCGCTTCAAAGCCGCACATTTTCTCAGTCATGGCATTTATAACCGGCTGATACATCAGATAAAAGCCTTTGAATTCATTGGCTATGGCCCAGCGTATCTCTCCGAGTTTGGCGATCCTGTCGCGGTTTTTCTCATTAAGCGCTTCATAAAACTCTATCAGATCTCCCTGACGTCTATGCTTTGATTCTTCATAAGCAAAATCCAGACAGGAATATACAGTTCTGTCATTGATATCAAAATCATCCAGTTCGATCAGTCCCGCATTCATCTCACAGACGATTATCTTGCCGTCGATATTGACTCCGCGCCTGAACTCCATCCTGAGTCCTTCGTATTTCTGCTTTATCTCTTCGGTATTTCGTACGCGGCTTATCACGGCAGCTTTCGTACCGTCAAGCTTATATACCTCACCCGTGTTTCCCACACGTTTATAAAGAGCCCGCGTGAAATACTGGAGCACGCTGTTTCCGAAATGATAACCGTACATTTCATTGATCTCGGAAAACTTGCTGAAGCCGAGCATGCATATCCTTATCTTATTTTTGTTCTGGATATGGAGACGTATATCTTCCAGCATACCGTACTGGTTCTTGAGACCTGTCATGGAATCGGTATCGGAACTGCTGCTGTTGTTCATTATGGTACCGCAGAAATAAAGCGGTTCTTCATCAAGATCCTGAATGACCATACCTTTGCAGGTACACATCACATACTCGCCGTCAGCTCTTCTGGCCCTGTACTGCATATCATGAAAACGGGTACGTCCGGAAAATATCTCCGCTATGGCATCCCTGTATATCCCGACATCCTCGGGGTGTATATGCTCTTCCCAGACAGCACCTGCACCGAACATATACTCACCGGGAAGCCCAAAGGTATCCACGCATTTTCTGGACCATCTGGAATAATCATATTTCATATTGCAGAGATAGACATAGCTGCCCTCCGCTATATTTTCAAAAGCCATAAAGAGATTATCCAGACTCCATCTCTTTTCCGGAGGAACTATGCTGCCCTCACTCATGTACTTCATAAAAGATCCGTCGTTTCCGCCCTGATCCTTAAGCCCTTTTTTGTTATCGTACATATTGGCATCAGCACGCACGAAAACATCATTGACGGAATCATCCGTCTCCGGATCATATTCACTCATACCGATGGCTATCACGGGACCGTTGCCGCGTTTCAGATTATCGGAGACCTGGTTCTGGAGTATGCGTATCAGATCTTTTCTTGCATTATAGTCCCGCTTTTCCAGACAGATCAGAAATTCATCACCGCCTATCCTGAATACGGGACTGTGCGTAAATATATCACAGATCATCTTACACGAGGCTTTCAGATAGTCATCACCCACGCTGTGGCCGAAGGTATCATTAACAGGCTTCAGATTGTTCAGGTCACAGATGACCATGGCAAATCTGACCTTTTCCGCCCCGCTGTCCATTTTCTTCTGAAGCAGTTTTTCGAATTCCAGATAGGCATTCTTGTTTCCTATGCCGGTCAGATCATCACGCCGAGCCATTTCCATGGCATTTTTAAGTACTCGTTCCTGCTTCTTTTCCTGTTTTACCTGTTTATCAACGTTGAGAACACCTATTATAAAGTATTCGTCATCATCTTCTTTATCTTTTATCAGACATACCTGGTGATACTCGTAATTACCGTTAACATTTATACGGTAGATCATGCTCTCCCGCTCGCCGTCCTTCATTTTTGCACGTTTCATGTACCTTTCAAATGAAGTGAGCAGGCTGTCTTTCTCGCTCGGATGTACCGCTTCGTTTATGATCCCGGTAAAATGCCTGCCGAAATCTTCGCCCTTTTCAGGCGGCATCATCGTACTTGTCTTCTGATCGATCGAATATGAATAATATGCTCCGGTATATCCGTCTACATAGTAAACACGGTTATAGCCGCCAAGCAGTGCTTCTGCTATCTTATTGAAGATCAGTTCATTAGTCATGGCATGACCCTTTCCGGCTGTATTTACAGACATTTTTTCAAAGTATCTCTTACAGCTCCCAAACCGCCGTTCATCATCTCATAGTATTGTATGATCCTGTCCTTAAGACCGTTCTTTTTACTTATATCAGTACCAAGCAGCGTTGCATCGTCCAAAACGGCCTCCGCTCCTTTTTCTCTGAGTTTATCCTTAAGCTCATCCAGCCGGGGATCACTGCTGTGTTTCATTTCATTCCCCGCATCATCCTTATCCCCGAGATAGCGGAGGTACAGTGCCAGCACGAGCGGGATCACTTTAAGCTCATCGATACGTCCCGCAGCATCATAGGCTTTCATCGTAGTACCGAATCTCTGGGGTATCTTCTGGCTCGTATCCGTTGCTATACGCTGGGGCGTATCCGGGAGATTGGGATTTACCAGTCTCTCCTCAAGGACTTCCTTAACAAATGCACGCGGACTTATGATCCCGGGATTGCTTGCAACGAGCAGATTTTCTTCCGCCAGCGCATATACCAGCTTCTTAAGTTCCTCATCTTTCATCTCTTCACTTATCTTGTTAAAGCCAAGCAGGCAGCCGCTTACAGCCAGTGCGGTATGCAGGGGATTCAGGCAGGCTCCCACCTTCATTCCTTCCGCCTTCATCACAGTCTCGCGGTCGGTCATATATACTCCTGCCTTTTCAAGCGCGGGCCGTCCGGCCGGAAAGGCATCTTCAATCACAAGATACCCCGGAAGCTCCGCATTGACAAACGGAGCTATATAGGTCCCTTTGCCCGTAACCTGCATCTCCATATCTTCTATGCCATCCGCGGCAAGTATATCCGCAACCTTCGCATCCGGTCTCGGTGTTATCTTGTCTATCATACTGTATGGGAAAGAAACCTTTGAACTGTCATTAAGATAAGACATAAAACCGCTGTCATTCCATTTTTCGGCTATCGTTGTCACCGAAGCTTTGAGACGGTCACCGTTTCTGCTCATATTATCAAGACTTACCACAGCTATGGGAAGCTCTCCCGCCTTGTATCTGTGATAAAGCATAAAAGCCGTCATGCCCATGGCTGTCTTCGGATCGTTCATGCCGTTTTCCATATCTTCCGAAACAGGCGCAAAAAAGCCTTTATCATCGCTTATCGCATACCCCTTTTCGGTTATCGTATAAGTGATAAGCTGCAGACTCCTGCTTACAGCTATCTCTTTAAGTCTCTCCAGATCATCTCGGGCTGCAAAAGCCTCGCCTATGGAAGCGTTGATCTTTTTGACTATGCCGCCGTCACTTTTAAGTCCCACATCCAGACACAGGCAGTCATAAGGCTTATACACGCGGTCTATGGTCTCGCTGTCGTAGCAGGCCACTGCGTTTATGCCGCTTTCCGAATATCCGCCGGCGATCAGTTCGTCGCAGATGCCTCCTATGTATCCGCGGAAGATGTTTCCGGTTCCGAAATGCACCCAGCGGGGTGTTTCATACGTATTCTTCCTTGCTTTTGCAACATCATATTCCGGCAGTTTTACACCGGCAGCTTTCCACTGCTCTTTATTCTCGCTGATACTCTGAAGATTTAATTTCATTCTGTTCTCCTTACGGTCATTTACCGCTGTTCTTATCCATCATATCCCAGGCGCCCAGTATATACATGATACCCAGGGCCCTGTCGTAAAGCCCGTATCCGGGACGGCACTTTTCTCCCCATATGTGACGGCCGTGGTCGGGTCTGATATATACGTCGCTGCCTTTATCGTGCAGAGCTTTTATCACTCCAAGCACACCTACATCACCGTCACAGTCTCTGTGTGAAACCTCACTGAAATCGCCGTTCTCATATATCTTTACATTTCTTATGTGAGCAAAAGCCACGCGATCGGCAAATCTTTCGGCGATAGCCGGCAGGTCGTTATCCTTTGATGCGCCGAGCGAGCCCGTGCAAAGGGTAAGGCAGTTGTAAGGGTCATCAACCATCTTAAGAAATCTCTCCACACCTGCTTCTGAAGTTATGAGCCTGGGCAGGCCGAATATATCCCAGGGGGGATCATCCGGATGTATAGCCATCTTTATGCCGCATTCATGACATACGGGCATCAGTTTTTCAAGGAAATATTTAAGATTCTCCCAGAGGGTCTCCTTATCGATCTTTGAGTATTTTTCAAAAAGGCCTTCCAGCTCTGCCATGCGCTCGGGTTCCCATCCGGGCATGGTAAAGCCTTCACATTCCTTAAGGATGTATTCGGCCATTTCCCTGGGATCCTGCTTTATCTTGCTTTTCTCATAAAACAGTGCCGTAGAGCCGTCCGGAAGCGGATGGAACAGATCTGTCCTGGTCCAGTCGAATACAGGCATGAAATTGTAACAGATCACCTTTACTCCGAATTCCTTAAGATTTCTCATGCTCTCGATATACTTATCGATATACATATCGCGTGTGGGGGCGCCGGTCTTGATATCATCGTGAACATTTAAGGATTCCACGACACTTACTCCGAAACCGTAGGACTTTATCTCATCCACCGCTTTTTTTATCTCGTCTTTTTCCCACACCTCTCCCGGAAGCTTGTAGTGCAGGGCCCAGACTATCTCGGATACCCCCGGGATCTGCTTTATCTGCTCCAGACTCACACTGTCATTGTCGCTGCCATACCAGCGAAAACCCATTTTCATATTTATTACCGCCTTTATATAATATACTTTTTAATGCATACAGAGTTTATTATATCAGAACCGGAACGGTTTTGCCAAACAATTCCTTATCTGCCTTTTCCATTGCTTTCCGCAGGCCCCAGATAACAGCCCGGGAGCTTAACATCTTTCTTTGCGACGATGATCTTTTCAAGGACATTCTCTACCTGCGTTCCGTAGAAACTTACGGTATTGACGCCCTTTTCCAGTTCGGCCGTACACTCCGCTATCCTTACGTGGTTAAGCACTCCCTGGCCCCATTCATAAGAGGTTCCCGCATCATATTTTTCACTGACAGCCGGAAGTTTCTTTATCTCTCCGTTATTTACCGAATAACAGATATCTATGCCTTTTCCGTGTTTGAAAGGATTTACCGGCTCTTCAAGGAAGATGATCCTGTACGTACCGCTCTCGCTTATCATGAAACTGTAATCCGCTACAGGCGCATCGGCAGCATCGTCGATCCCCTTATCTACAGGGAAGAGTTTAATGGCATCCTCATTCCTGCCGAGATCCGACAACACAGTGAATTTGCCGGCTCTGCCTTCTTTTAAGGAGCTGTAGTCTGCGGCGTTCATGACCACCATGCCATTTTCTTCAACGAAAACGTCACCGGCCATGTCACAGATAAGCGTAAAAACATCGATCCTTATACATACGCTGCCGATACTTACGCTTAACTCTCCCTTTGCGGTATACGGCTCCGCTTCTTTTTTCAGCATATCCTTGTCAATGCGTACGCCTATCTCGGTATAGGGCTCTCCAAGGCCTACTCTTCCTCCCGTACGTTCGGGCTTTATCCATTCATCGGATGTGCTCAGCATAAATTCCGCTCTTTCCGTCCCTCTCGTTGCCACAAAGATCCTGCCGTACGCTTCATGCTCATCTTCATGATCATATACACTTAGCTTCAGTCTTTTTCCTGTCCATTCTCCTCCGCAGGTATAGCCGCTCTCTCCGACTATCCCCACGCAGACATCGGTCTTGTTCACCGGTGTCACATATTCAAGCGTAGGATAAGTGCTTTCTTCGCAGTTCCAGTTCCTGAAGCCTATATGCTCTGCCATACCGAAGCCGTACCATTTACCGTCCGCCGCAGTATGCAGCTTATCCTTAAGCTCTGTATCCAGTTTAAGACATTTCTTTACCTTCTCGGCATGATCATTGGCCGCCACCAGACCGAGAGACGCATAATAATGATTATATGCGCTGTATATCCACATACGGATCAGATTCATGCCCGCATGGATCTTATAGGATACAAGTTCCGTGAACGCATCACGGTATTCATCGGGGCACATTTCTTCTGCCTTCCTGCAGACAGCTTCGATCTCATCCGCCTGCTTGAGTATATGCTCTGCCTCAAAGCCCTCCTTAACGCTGTAAATACCGGCATTCATATGTTCGGGCCTTCTGTTGTTCATAAGCCTCCCGTATTTCATGTACATATCTGCCAGTTCAGCGGTGATACCATCATCAAAAGCCGCACCGAAAGTCCTGTTAAACCACTGCTTCATATACGCAGCGGTACTGTTGCAGGCGCTTATGCCCCATTTATCGTAATCATAGGCCAGATCCATAAAATAATTAAGCGGGATCTCGTTCATGCCCAGATCGCCGACATTGACTATCCACAGTCTGCTGACGCCTCTCTCATAGGCCGTGGTCATCTGTTCCCATACTGCAGGCAGATGCGTGGAATCGATCCACTCATAGGAAACAGGCCCGCCGTGATAATCAAAGTGATAATACATACCGAAGCCGCCGCGGTGTTTTCTCATCTTTTCGTCCGGCAGCGTCCTTACATAACCGTGATTATCGTCACAGAGCATCAGTATCACATCATCAAGCTCAGGATAATCCATCAGTCCTTCGTTCTTTTCATCACCGTAATAATATGCTTCTACCTCTTTGTACAGTGCGATCATCCTCGGAACCGAGCTCAGATCGCTGCATACTTCTTCCTTTATCAGCCTGTTCTGCGTAACAAGCACTTTCTTTATCAGCTCTATGTTAGCTCCGAGGCCCGCCTCCGCCATTATCATGGAATCACGTTCCCCGCGCATGCCGAGTGTTATCACATTTTCCAGATGCCCGTTCCTCTTTAGTCCGTCTCTCCAGAATTCCGTAATACCTTCCTCATTTGAAAGGAAGTCCCAGGCATCTCCGTACTTTGAGTCCTTTCCTCTGACCATCGAATATTCTTCACCATGGCGCAGGCAGGGCTCATGATGAGACAGTCCCATTACCACACCGAGTTCATCCGCAAGTTCCGCACTCTCAAGTCCGGGGCCGTCCATTGCAAAATTGGATGCCCACATAGCCGGCCATAAGTAATTGCCCTTCATGCGCAGCAGTATCTCAAACACGCCCGCATACATCTTCGCATTTACGCCGCCGAAATTCTTCGTACACCAGTTGCCGAAACAAGGCCACTCATCATTTATAAAGAAGCCCCTGTACTCTACCGAAGGCTCTTTTGATACAAAACAGTCACTCTTTGAGATATTAAGCTCTTCTTTCTTGGGCGGTACCACATTTGACCAGTTTACAAAAGGAGATACTCCCAGCATATCCGACAGGCGGAGCAGACCGTATATACAGCCTCTCTTATCGCTGCCGCAGATCACGAGAGTATCATCATCGGCAAGTGCAAACGAATATACCTCTCTTTGTCCCTCTATCATTTCAACATCAGCACAGAGTTCTCTGACAAAGCCGTTGTCCGTTGTACCGAACAGTACTTTGGGGCCTTCCGTTGACTTAAGTGCCGCCAGAGCAAATATCTCCTCTGTCTTCGCCTTAAACCCCAGACATTTTTCTACATCGTCACTCACCCAGCCGGCAGCTTTTACGATACCGCTCAGGGTCCCGCTCTCATAGATAAATGTAAGTCCGCTTTCTTTTCTTATCTTCATTTTCTACTCTCCGTTTTTAAGAATTTCTCTGTAATACTTTTCCAGTCTGGATCTGGCTTTCAGATAATACTGTCTGAGATTGTCATCAAAGTGCTTTCCCATCCCGTCCAGTATTATCCTGTCAGCCTCCTCAAAGGACATGCTGTCTTTATATACGCGCTTGCTCACAAGTGCATCATATACATCGGCGATAGCCATGATCCTGGCCTCGATGGGTATTTCTTCACCTTTAAGACCTTCCGGATATCCTGAACCGTCCCAGCGCTCATGATGATAATGTGCCACGTTTTCGGCTACTATCTTGAAGCTCTCATCATCCGTGCTCTTCAGTATCTCATGAACTATCTTTGCGCCTTCACCCGCATGTTTTTTCATCTCTTCAAACTCTTCCGGGGTAAAACGTCCCGGTTTTCTGAGGATCGCGTCGTCAACGGCGATTTTGCCCAGATCATGCATTGGCGCTGCCTTTATTATATCTTTACAGAATTCATCGCTTAAGTTTAATCTGTTATCTTTCTTTATCTCATTTACAAGTATGCGTACACCGTCACTGGTACGTTTTATATGTCCGCCGGTGGAATTGTCACGGCTTTCAACCATGGTCGCCATGCTGAGGACCAGATTGTCATGCATGAGCACCAGGCTCTTTGTTTTTTCTTCTACTTCTTCCTCAAGCTCGGTGTTGTATTTATCAAGCAGCTTGATATATTTCTGATTCTGTGTATCATCTGCAAGGAACACCTGGTAACCCCTGCGCTTCTCTCCGTCAAAAAGAAAATCAACATTAACACTGTACATGCGGTCTTCGCCCTTACCGCCCTCAGCACGTTTAACATAAAGGTTTTTATTATTCTTCGGATCCTCGACAAAATGTTCTACCCAGTGGTACACTGTTTTTTTGAGCATCTCCCGGTTGTTTATGTTCGTATCTATCGTCATGTCCCTGAGTGCCGGCAGTATATTCTTTGCAGTCTCGTTACTTCCCAGGTAGTTGTAGGAGAAATCCATGATTATAAAACCTGTGTCACCGGACTGCACCAGGGCCTCCATGACCATGTCTCCGACATCGTATAAGCTCATCCGCCTTACGATAAAGATATAGGTTATCTGTGCAAACAGATAGGTGATCGGCAGTATCTCAAAACCGCCCACAAGATAGTGATTAAAGAAATATCCGACCACGGTCAGGGCCTCCGGTATGAACAAAAGTATCAAAACTATCCGTGAGACCTGTTTTTTGTTGAACAATGAATAGAATATAACCGCAATGCTTATCAGGAAATAAACACAGACCATCACATAAAAGACGCTGTGCATCGGACCGTACTCTTTATCCATAAATATATAAGGATCCGAGATCTTGATATCTAAAGACCTGTAAAAAAGATTGCCGTGTCCCATTGTCAGGATGGCACCGTACATCAGACAGTTAATGATAAATGCAACGGTCCTGATCCACCTGTTTACAACGATCTTGCAGAGGTCGCAGACTGTCATAGTAATAAACCAGGGCAAAAGACAGCCCCCCAGATATATCACTTTAAAGCCGATATATGCACTCCTTACATCGGGATTGTCATAGAGCAGCAAATACCCGAGGTTGTTTAGCGGGATAAGTATAAAAATACCCATGATACTGGCATTAAAATGCTTGTGCCATATTAATACATATGCCACTGCCAGTATCACGGATATAAAAAATATGCTCAGGTAATAGGTCTGAAGCATCCGTCCTCTCCGTTATGCTCAGATATCAGCGCTGATATCAATATTTGCGCCGCTAAGTCCGACATAAGCTCCGTCCTTTGCTTCAGAACTTTCCTCGTGCGCGAGCAGCCACTTGTTGCAGGCCGTCATCCACTTGTCTTCCTCGTTATATGCCTTAAGCGCGGGTACCGCACCGTTTGTTCCCTTGGGAAGAACGATGGCAACCTTGAATCCTTCGCCCTTCTTTGCCGAGCAGGGTGCATAATGAAGGCTGGTCTCGTATACTTCCACGACCTGTCCCTTCTTTGCCAGGAACGCCTTGACCTTTGAGGTATCAAGCTTGCCGTCAACGATATCGTCAGCCTTGGCAAGAAGCAGTATAAAGTCTGTCGATCCGATATTCAGCTCGCTGTCACGGTGATATTCAAGGCAGTTGAGCTTGGTGTTATGACCGTTGCAGTAGCCTATCTGTATGGGCATACCGCCGTATGCATTATTCTGCAGTACACCGAAATCACAGGTATACTCAAGCGGTGCACAGCTCATAACATACTCTACGCCGTCCGGAAGCGGAGTAGCTTCATCAAGAGCTTTTACAAGGCAGTTCGTATCATAACCGAGCACCTTGCCGTAGGGTTTGAATTCGGGATCGTTTACTGAGTAGATCTTCATTTCGTGTTCCTCCTTTGGGATACTTATATTTTCAGCTATTTAATATAGCCTTTATCACTTCAGCTGCCTTCTTATACCGGTCAGTAAATGCTTTATGGTGTTCACTGACAAACGTCAGGTCTTCTTTTCCGGAAGCATCCTCCAGCGCTTTCGCTTCTTCCGAAAGTTCCGTCGCTCCTATTGTTTTAGAAGAACTCTTGAGCGAATGAACAAGCACCTTGTATTCCTTCAGATCCTCTTTTTCAAGATAGCCGTCCAGTTCCGCAGTCTTTCCTGCGGAGTCATCCGCATAGTCACCGAGTATCTCGGTATAGAAATCCTCATCTCCCGCACAGAAGATCAGCGCCGCGTCCGTATCAAAGCCCGCTGCTTTAAGTTTAGTAAGTATTTCTTTGTTATCCATCCTGTCATCCTCCCCTGCAGGCTTAAATTCCATTATATCATCATCCGGAGAAAACTCCATGATATCTTCATCTTTTTCTTCTTTTTCCGTTTTTGTCCAGCTTATCATTTCGGGCGGAAGATATTTTACCAGCTTCTCTTCGAGTTTTTCCACTTCTATGGGCTTCGATAGATAATCATCAAACCCCGCCTGCAGATAGCTTTCCCTTGCTCCTACCACGGCATTGGCAGTAAGCGCTATAACAGCCGTACCTTCAGGTATATAGTTTTTTTCCTTCAGTATACCAAGTGTTTCTATACCGTCCATCTTAGGCATCATATGATCCAGGAAGATAATATCATAACGCCTGTCCCTGATAAGTTCTATGGCTTTTTCACCGGAAGGAGCGGTATCGGGAACGATGCCGTTCAGCTTCAGCAGATTGCTTGCAACAGTAAGGTTCATCGTATTATCATCTACTACCAGCACGGATGCGTTCTTTACATACGGATGGTTTTCACTGCCTTTTTCTTCCTTGCTCCTGCTCAGTCTCTGCTCGTAATCGCCGACCGGTCTTTCATCTATAACGGTCTGCTTCAGTACAAAGGAGAACTTAGATCCCTTTCCGTATACACTTTCCACCTTAAGTGTAGAATCCATCATGTTCAGCAGTTTGGTGACTATCGACATACCGAGTCCCGTACCTTCGATACTCCGGTTTCTTATCTCATCGAGTCTTTCGAACGATTCGAAAAGTTTCCCCATATCCTCTTCACGTATGCCTATACCGGTATCGGATACCGATACTTCGAGGGCTATCTTGTCTTCTTCACGTTCTTTTTCATCGATCTTTAAGCAGATCTCACCCTCCTCGGTATACTTCACCGCATTGGTGAGCAGGTTCATTATGACCTGGGTTATGCGCACATCATCGCCGTAAAGAACGGAAGGAAGCTGTTCATTCACTTCTACATTGAACTTAAGTCCCTTCACCCTGGCCCTTTCCGAGATGGAATTCACAAGATTGTTTACTACCGAAGCCAGATCATACTTAACGGGGATGATCTCCATCTTGCCATCCTCTATCTTTGAAAAATCAAGTATGCTGTTGATTATCGACAGCAGGTTTTTACCCGCGGACTGTATATTATCGGCATAACAGATTATGTTCTTATCATCGGATTCTCTCAGGATCATCTCATTCATCCCGAGTACGGCATTTATCGGAGTACGTATCTCATGAGACATCTGCGCCAGAAAGCGGCTCTTAGCCTTGCCCGCCGCTATGGCCGCATCCGCTGCTTCCTTTATCTGGCGGTTTGTAGCGTCCTGCCAGCGTATCAGATCCGACAGTGTGCGGTATATCAGTACTATGCATATCATAAAGACTATGAAGCAGATCATCCCGTATACGGTCACCCGTCCGAAGATGCTCCAGATATCGGCAACCACATAAACCGTAAATCCGGCTTCCCTTCCGCTTGCGGCGGTGATCACCTTATAGCTGTTATCATAATCTTTAATGAATTGTATCTTTTGCAGGTCTATCTCAACCCCTCCGTATACCAGATCATCAACATTAGTATGACCGGCATCGGACATCTGATAGCTTCCGAAGGGATGGTTGATGATCTCGCCCTTGTTGTCTGCAAGAAAGGCATATCCCTTTTCCGAATAGCTGTCTCCGAGTATGCTCACCAGTTTATCCATAAAGAAATCTATACCGAAATTTCCGATGAACTCACCTGTGTAAGCATTGTAGACTTTTTCCGAAAGTGTGATGCAGTATCCGCCTGTCTGCTGATCGTAATAAGGCGATGAGATACTCCAGTTCTCGCTGCTCTTCATCAGATCCACATACCAGCTCCTGGTCTCGACCCTCCAGCCCGGTTCCGGTACCCAGCCGTTATTCATATAAACACTCGGCTCCCTGTCGGGGCAGGCCATGTAGCTGACAGATATCTCAGGGTAACGTATCGTTATCGCATCAAGAAAGGCAACGGTAGCTTCATAATCATCAAGCATATCGGGATTGGTAGCTATCACGCTTACAAACATATCCAGTATGCTCTTCTGTGTATCGACCCATTCGGAAAGCCTGAACCTGTAACTGTCGGCTTCCTTCTGCATCACCACATTACCCCATTTATAGATGACTGAGATATTGATGTAAAAGGTCACAAACATGATGATGAGCATCAGTGCGATGATCATGCGCATAAAACGCTTGTTCATTCCCTTTATGCCCGTCTTCTTATCGCTGCCGACCTGCTTTTCGCTCCTCACTATGCTGGAGTACGAGACGATCTGCCCTATAGTTTCGGACAGACGCTCCCCTGCCGAATGTATTCCGGCCATCAGCTCTTTGGTATCGGCTTCTCCCGCGGCTGTTTTTGAACTCTCCAGTATCCTGTTTAAGGGCTCATTAAGCTCTCCCGTGATATTCTTTAAAAAGTCCTCCTTGGAAGCAAGCGCCCGTTCCGCCCTCTTCTGATTTTTCACTGCCAGAAGATAAAGTATGATAACAATAACGAACAAAGCTATGGAAAGCAGCGCCGTGACCACGAGCTGCCTGTATGAATTCTTATAGAGTTCCCAGTCATTTTCGCTGACTATGAGCACCCAGCCGTTACCGGCTCTCGTTGCAAACAGATGCTCGTAAAACAGTCCGCTTTTTATCCTTGCATTTACAACACTGTTCTTATTTCTGGCAAGGTTCCATATGCCCGCATAATCCGGCAGAGCCGCTACCAGCTGCATACCCGTAAGCCTTTCGTCGGCACAGCCCGCTATGATCCCCTCTTCCGTTACTATTACGGCATTGTGCGAACCCGTATCGTACATCTGTCTGATATGCTTCTGTATATTGTCCATGGTATAATCGGCCGATACCACGGTAGTCCCGTCGGAGAGCATCACGGAAACCGTATAGCATATATCATTTGTCATCGCATCTATGTACGGCGGCGATACATACGGAATACCGTTATTTCTGAGAGCCCCCGTATACCAGACTCTCTCTGTCGCAACGTAATCATCAGGCATATCAAAATCGGGGATGATCGCAAAATCATCTCCGGCAATATAAACATTGAAAACTCCTATATCCTGCTCCAGGAGCTCCTTCTTTTTTGCATATATGAAATCTTTCAGATCATCCGGAGCATCTAAATGTTCCCCGGCCGCCACAGCTATCTCCATGACAAGGTTTTCGGCATTCTTTATCGTACTTTCCAGCCTGCCGCCTATCATCTCCAGCTGATAGGTACCGGAATCAAGCGTCTGCCGTCTGGTCTGCCCGAAAACCATCCATATGTTCATGAATGTAACTGCAAGCAAAAGCGAAGCAATGAGTATGATCACTCCCGCATGCTTTTTATTATTCATGCCTTATCCCCGCCGTCGGTATCAGCAGCCATTTCGGCAGCTTTCTCCTCCGGTTCCTTCTCTTCCTGCGAATCTCCGATATAGTTACCGTCTTCGTCCCACTTATCTTTGTCTATTATCCAGTCCTTTACTATTACGAACCCTACGACCAGTGCCATCATGGCCACCGGCAATATCACATGCCAGAACATACCGCGCCTCCAAATCCGCCAAAAAGCCTAATAAATTATACCAAAAACCCGCTTTTCATACAAGGAAAATTTATAATTCAAATCCCCTCAGATTCAGAAAAAAACACCTGAAAAGGTGTTTTTTTCTGGAGCCGGTCGCGTTTTTGTCGAACACCGCCCCCTGATAATTCTCTTTGCCGATCAATAGACTGTTCGTTCTGGGCATGAGACGAGAATCTATAATATGCCACAGCCATGTTATTGTCATTTTGGACAAATTGTTTCTTCATCAAAGGCTCCCGTAACGTGTCGCGTCACTATTCTTTTCACCATAAATATCACTTTTAAACATCACCCAACAGGTTAATCTTTCAGACATCCGATCGGCACAACATATACTCCGTCTTTTCGCTGATATGCATAACTATCCGTACCAGACAGCACCATAAGAAAAGAAGG
>JAIKYA010000048.1 GCA_024683645.1 Lachnospiraceae bacterium | reverse complement strand
TTATCCTATTTGAAAAAGCATGATGTGTCAAGTAAAAATGCGGCTTTCAGCTATGCAGGAAAGGGATTATGTTATATAATATTTAATTGATTATATTTATCCGATTTGAGGAGATTCATAAGATGAATGACATAAGGATACTTGTGATCGCTGTGTGGTGTGTGATAGTGGCGATCTGGTTTATAAACTTCATTCGGAAACTGCAGGAGGAGAAAGGCTGCACGGCTCTGGCAGCCGGAAAACTGTCATACTCCGATCAGAAGATACCGAAAATGTACAGGGGAACAAGAGATTGTTGGATACCGGTATATGAATATGAAGTCGAAGGCACGGTGTATATGGCTGAAATAGCAAAAGCAGGAACAAATGCGAATGCCTTTGCTGCTGAATCTGATGTACATTATAACCCGCTAGATCCGGGAATCTGCTTTATAGACGGGTTTAAGGGAAAGATAATTTCAAAATATGACAAAGAAAATGAAAAGGGGAAGAAGGATGAACTACGTGTATGAGATGCCGGCAGAGATGCTGAAGGAATGTGAGAAGAAGGGGAAAGTGGAGCGCTTTGAGTATGAGAGCTTCACCTATGAAGAAGATAATAAGCCGCTAAAAAAAGGTGCCTGGGTGTATCTGCCTTACGGCTATGATGAAGCAAAAAAGTATAATGTGCTCTATCTGCTGCACGGCGGCGGAGTGACCGAGGACTGGTGGTTCAAGATGTTCCCGGATACGGTGACTATACTGGATAACATGATGGCAGACGGCATCTGCGATCCCTGCATCATCGTGACGCCGACTTACTACAGAGGTGATGAAGAAGCGGATAAGAACGGGGAATACATCACCGAGCATTTCCATACGGAACTTCGCAAAGATCTGATACCTGCAGTGGAGAAACACTACCCTGTTTATGCTGCGGGAGATGTATCCGAAGAGAATCTGATAAAGACCAGGGATTACAGGGCTTTCGCAGGCCTGTCCCTCGGATCCATGACGACTTACCGTGCAGCCTTCTATAACAACTTTGATCTGTTTGCATGGTATGGCCCGTTTTCGGGATGCGGCGGCCCTTTCGGTGATCATGAGCTTGAAGTAAAGCGCATCTGCGAGACACTGAAGAAGGGAGAAGAAAAGGGACTGGATCTGAAATACATGTTCTGCTGTAACGGAGATAAGGATATCGCCTATGCGGAACATACGGATATAATGGGCAAGGTGCTGCCGATATTCTTTAAGGGGGTAGCATAAAGAAAGCGATGAAAGATCTGTTTGAGATACCTGATTATAAAAAAGTACGTGTGATCATAGATACCGATGCAGCCTGTGAGGCTGATGATCCCTATGCTATAGTGCAGGCGCTGCTGAGTCCCAAGCTGCTTTTGAAGGGCGTGATAGCCGAGCATTTCCGTGAAGAAGGTTCCATGGAAAAAAGCTATGCTGAGATAGAGACCATCTTTGAATGTATGGATGCAGATGTGCCAAAGTATCGCGGACAGAGAGGGCCTTTAGCGCAGGACAGCGAGATATCCGAGGGTGTGGGCTTTATTATTGAGGAAGCAATGAGGGAGGATGAAAGACCTCTGTATGTACTGTGCCAGGGAGCTATCACCAATGTTGCAATGGCAATGAAAAAAGAGCCGCGCATCAGGGAGCGCATGACCGTGATATGGATAGGCACTCATGGAGAAGCTCCGCATAAAGCGCCTTTCCGCGAATTCAATGCGGGTAACGATGTGGAAGCCGCTAATTTCCTGCTTTCGGAAGGCGGCGATATCTGGCTGGTGCCCTCGACCGTTTACACAACAATACTTATAGGTATAGCCGAGCTTAAGAGAAGGGTGCGTCCCTGCGGAAGGATAGGAAAACACCTTTATGATAATCTGGTAAGATACAATTTTTCCGAAGGTGCAGGCTGGACCAAGGGTGAGAGCTGGTCTCTCGGTGATTCACCTGCATGCGCGCTGGCAATGAATCCCGAATGCGGACACTTTCACTATGCCCCGGCTCCTTTCATAGCCGAAGATACCTCTTCGGAAGTAAAAGAGGGCCAGCCTCAGGTAAGGATATATACGGATGTGGATTCACGATATATACTT
>JAIKYA010000187.1 GCA_024683645.1 Lachnospiraceae bacterium | reverse complement strand
GTTGTTATGTACTTATCTTACCACATATTTCTAAGTTGTCAATACTTTTTTGAAAATTTTTCCAATTTTTTTATTATACTTCATTTCCCTTTATTTACGCGGATCTCCAAGTTGCCCTTCCTCCAAACGCCCTTTTTTCCGGCCACACAACAGTATTTCCAGCCGCCACCTTTGATTTTACTGTCCTATAGAGTTTCTATCACTCTTTTCTCCGGCACGATGACTGTAATTTTAGCCATGGCCTTCAAATTTACAGTCGCAAGAGCATATTAGGGTACTCCCCACTTAATAGCTGTAAAGATGCCGGGAAACAGATCCGGTATTCGTGGATAAAGTTCCCCCACACAACCAAATTAATACAGCAAGTGCAGATGAGCTTCAGATCAGCGGCCTTAGTGTAGCACTTAATGAGAACGAGCAGCATATTCCGGACGCAGCAACTTCCCGCAGGGAAGGTTGCGAGTCCAGGAATAGCTCTGCTACGATGTTCGAATTCTAGTGCGGAACGACCAGCCGCAGGATCTGAAGTCGATCTGCACTGCCGTATAAAAAAAGAACTGCCGGATTCCGACAGTCCTTGTTTTTTTGAAGTATCCGCCTCCGGCTCAGTCGTCGAGTCCGAAGATCTCATGTGCGGCGTTCATTGCTTTTTCAACTTCTTTCTCGTCGATCAGAACGGTTACACGTATCTCTGAAGTTGAGATCATCTTTATGTTGATGTTTGAGTTGTAGAGGCATTCGAACATCTTGGCTGCAACACCGGGGTTGCTCATCATACCGGTTCCTACGACGGATACTTTTGCAACGCCCTTCTCGCACTCAACCTTGTCATAGCCCAGTCTCTTCTTGTTATCCTCGATAACCTTCAGAGCATCGTCCGCATAATCACCGACTACGGTAAATGCGATATCCTGAGTATTGTTGCGTCCTACGGACTGGAGTATCATATCTACATTGATGTTTGCCTGTGCCAGAGCATCAAACAGTCTGAATGCGCTGCCCGGCTTGTCGCTCAGGCCCATAACAGAGATCTTTGCGCAGTTCTTGTCACATGCAACACCGCTAACCAACATTCTTTCCACTTTTACTTCCTCCTTCACCACTGTTCCTTCTTCATTTGTAAGACTCGAGCGTACCACCAGCGGCACACCGTATTTTCTTGCCAGTTCTACCGAACGGTTGTGGAGCACGCCTGCTCCGAGTGTGGCCAGATCGAGCATCTCATCATAAGTAATCTCTTTAAGTTTCTTCGCAGTCTTTACGATCCTCGGATCTGCAGTGTACACACCGTCAACGTCCGTGAATATCTCGCAGGCATCGGCCTTCAGCGCTGCAGCCAGAGCTACTGCGGTGGTATCCGATCCGCCTCTGCCGAGAGTGGTATAGTCACCGTATTTGTTGATACCCTGGAAGCCCGTCACGATCACTATCTTCCTCTGATCCAGCTCGTGAAGTATCCTCTCGGTATCGATACGTTTAAGCCTTGCATTTGAATAATTCGAAGTAGTATGCATTGCCACCTGGAATGCATTTAAGGAAATGGCAGGTACGCCCAGGGCGTCAAATGCCATGGCTGCCAAAGCTACGGAAGTCTGCTCTCCCGTTGTGAGCAGCATGTCAAGCTCTCTCTTGGATGCCTTGGGATTGATATCCCTTGCCTGCTCGAGCAGCACATCCGTCATCTTTCCCATTGCCGAGAGCACCACTACGACATTGTTGCCCTTCTGGTATTCATCGATGCAGCGTCTCGCCACATTGAATATCCTCTCCTTGTTGGCTACGGAAGTGCCTCCGAATTTCTTTACGACTAACATATTATCCTCCCTTAAAACCTGATGAATTTCACGACACCCGAGAGCCCGGAAAGCTTCTTCTTAAATTCCTTACCGTTCATCTCGGCACTCACCATACCGGTTTCATTTTCATGCTTTATCTTATCCGATGCTCCGAGCGCAGCAGCTGCAGCATCAGCATTGGCATTATCCACTCTTACAAAGAACCTGCCCTTCATATCATCAGCATCGGCAAATACAAGCTTTTCTTCGCTCCAGCCGCGTCCTACCTCTTTGCCGTCAAAGCGTACGCACTCGAATGCATCCGCAACAACAGCCGAAGCTGTAGCAAGCTTCCCTGCTCCTCTTCCGTAATACATGGAATCATCCAGCATATCGGAATGGATCAGCACACCGTTGAACACACCCTTCACACTGTTTAAGGGGCTGTCTGCCGTGATCATCCTGGGGCTTACGATTGCCCTGCAGCCGTCATTAAAATCACACATTGCTATAAGCTTTATGCTGCAGCCCAGTTCTTTGGCGAAACGGAAATCTTCCGTATCTATATTTGTGATGCCTTCCGTATCTATATCTTTCCACTCGGCACATTTACCGCTTACCAGAGATGCAAGTATGGCTATCTTTCTGCAGGCGTCGTGTCCTTCCACATCAGCTGTGGGATCCTTCTCCGCGTATCCCAGTTCCTGTGCTTCCTTAAGAACCTCATCAAAGCCCGCACCGCACTCATCCATCTTTGTAAGTATGTAATTGGTAGTGCCGTTCAATATACCGTATATTCTGTCTATGCGTTCAGCCGTGAGCGCATCGTTTATGGTACGTATCAAAGGTATGCCGCCTCCGACACTTGCTTCGAACATATAGCTGCAGCCGTGCTCGCGGGCTGTTTTCATCAGCTCCGCACCCTTCGCTTCCACCAGCTCCTTATTTGAAGTACACACGCTTATGCCCTTTTCAAGAGCTTTCCTGCTGTACTCATATGCAAAAGTAGCACCGCCCATGGTCTCGCATACGACACTTATCTCAGGGTCATTCAGTATCACATCCACATCATTAACTATACGTGAACTGATCGGATCACCTGAAAAATCCCTGATATCCAGTACATATTTAACATGCATGTCCACGCCGCGGCTCTTCATCAGCTCCGCGTTTCTGTCGATGACCTCCACCACTCCGGAGCCCACCGTTCCGTATCCGAATACCGCTATCTCAGCCATATACTTTCTCCTCCCAAAAAACAACAGTACGATAATATCACAAGCTTATCCCACTTGCAAGCAAAAAACTGCGACTAAAGCAGTCTTTTCAGCGCCTTCAGATGCTTTCTCACCGAATCAAGATAACGTTCCTTCGGAAACACAGCAGATCTGTACGCTTCTGTCATAAGCGCATCAATGGTGTGATCCACCATATCCGTAAGCAGCACGTGGTCCTCATGATCGAGGAGACGCCCGTAATCCGCCGACTGCAGCAGTTCACTCATATCCTCCCTGTACCTTGCGAGCGGGTCCTTAAGCGCTTCTGCCACGTCCTCATCATCTTCCTTTTCAATACTTATCAGAAAAAGCGGAAGATAGGGATACTTGTTCATCATTATGGTCTTGCAGACTTCCATGTCATATCTCATGTCAAAATAATCCATGCCTTCCCTGATCGTACGCATATTGAATTCAAGCATCGCATACTTTAAGGCATAGCTTGCCACAAAGCTGTACAGTCCGGTCTTGTTCTCAAAGTAATGGAACCACAGCCCTTTGCTCACTCCGCAGACCCTTACCATCTCATCGGTGGATGCATGCTTGTATCCGCTTTTTGCGAACACTTCCATCGCGCCGTTTATCATTGTATCCTGTTTTTCTTTTTTTAAGGAATAAAACTTTTCATTCATATCCGATGTTTCCTCAAAACACTTGCGGCTTACTATACCATTATTTCCGAAAAATATCAAATCCTCTGCGCCTCAATTGACTTTCGGGTGAAATGCATTATAATTAAATTACTTCCCGTCAGGGACAAATAAGGTATTTAAGAAAGGGGTTTGGAGCAAATGAAGACATTCGGAAAAATCGTTACATTCAGTATGTTAGTAGGTGCCACCGCTGCCGGCGTATATCATTACCTTCAGAAGAAGGACAGCGAACTCGTTGACGCAGACGACTTTGACGATCTTGATAACTTTGAAGGCGTAAAGGAAGAACCCGAACGCAGCTATGTGGATCTTGGCAAGGCAGGCGCAAAAGTAGGTGAAGCCGCAGACAAGGCAAAAGCAGCGGTCAGAGAAGCTTACGAAAAGGTCAAGGAAAGCGGCGCAATAGATAAGGCAAAGGAATTTGCAGGCAGTGCTTATGAAAAGGTAAGCGAAAAGTTCAAGGATCTCACCTCCGATAAGAAAGAGGATGTCTCCGATGAAGCGGATGAAGACATAGAAGTTGTAAAGTCTTCGGAAGAAGCTGAAGAGACCGTTTCCGAAGAAGGCGACAGCACCGAAGATTTCTTCGAGGACAAGGACGAAGCATAAAGAATAAGGTTTAAAAAACTGCCGGCTCCGAGGAGCCGGCAGTTTTATTCTTCACCCATTTTCTTTTTTATCTGCAAAAGCAGTTCTCTTGCTTTTTCTTTATTCTGCGGCTTTGCCGTCCTTGACGTGATGACATCCTGAAGCAGCTTTGCACCGTCACGCAGATTGGTATCCGTCTCCAGATATATGGCTGCGATAAGATAATCCAGCGTAGTGGCATTCATCCCCGCATAAGGCGGAGTCTCTCCCGCTCTTGCCTTTATGAAGCCGTCCGCAGCCGTGATCAGGTATTCCTTCTCACTTGCAGCCATGGCAGCTAAGGCTTCCTTATCCTTCTCTCCTTTTGCTTCCGCATCCTCACGCATGCCCCTGTATAACCAGGCTGCCTTCAGACATATGTACGCTTTCTCGCTGTTCTTTGCCAGCTTCACCACTGCATTTGCAAGTGCCATCTTATATCTGAGCGCTGCTTCTTCATAACTTATGGTCTCATGCAGTGTGCCGTCCTGCGGCTTGAAATTCTTCCTGATCCCTTCATTCAGAAGTTTCCTGTGCGTAGGTGCCAGCGGAGCGAAATACCTCGAAAGTACGGCATATCCGCAGGCGCTGCAGAAGATCACATCGTATTTTGCAGCATCGATACCGTCATAGACCGGTCTCAGATCCGCATCATGTCTTATGCATTTGAGCGTTGTCCTTGCCAGACGCTGTTTGAATTTCCGCTGGCATACCGGGCATTCAAACTCCTTATCCATAAGAAAATCTTTTTCCTGTTTCTTTACGACTGCCTGTTCTGCTGCTGCCTCCGCGCTCTCCTTATGCTCTTCCTCGTATATGGTCTCCCTTTTCAGAAGACTCCCCAGACCAAGTGCTTCCAGTCCGTCAAGTATGCCCATCTTCCGTATCCTCCGAGATCAAAGTTTAAACGAGCTCTTGAGTCCGACTATCCTGTTGAATACCGGAGCACCTTCCTTAGAATCCTTGTAATCCACGCAGAAGAAGCCCTGTCTGACGAACTGGAAGGATTCATACGCCTTTGCATCTTTAAGCGCAGGCTCTGCCATGCAGTTATCAAGTACTTTTATAGAATCCGGATTGACGTTCACGTTTCCGTTCTCGTCATAGACACCCTTCTCCTCATCAACAAGATTCTCATAGAGACGTACGGTACACTTAAGTGCTCCGTCTGCAGGTACCCAGTGTATCGTTCCCTTCACCTTTCTTCCCGGATCGGGTCCGCCCTGCTTTGTCAGCGGATCGTAAGTACAGTGGACAACCGTTACCTTGCCGTTCTCATCTTTTTCATAGCTTTCGCATTTAACGAAATAAGCACTCATCAGACGCACCTCGTTGCCGGGATACAGTCTGTAATATTTCTTCGGAGGCTCTTCCATAAAGTCCTCACGGTCTATGTAAAGCTCTCTTCCGAAGGGAACTTTCCTCACACCAAGCGATTCGTTTTCCAGATTGTTGGGTATTTCCAGCTCCTCTGTCTGTCCTTCGGGATAGTTGTCGATCACAAGCTTTATCGGATCAAGGGCAACCATCATCCTGGGCCTTGAAAGCTTTAAGTCCTCGCGTACACAGTACTCAAGCATCGCCATGTCGCAGGAAGCGTTTGCCTTTGACAGCCCCGAGAGTTCCACAAACTTCTTAATAGACTCAGGGGTGTATCCGCGTCTCCTAAGGGCTGCGATTGATACAAGTCTCGGATCGTCCCAGCCGTCAACTATGCCGTCTTCCACCAGCTTCTTTATATAACGCTTTCCGGTGACCACGTTGGTCAGATACATCTTGGCAAATTCTATCTGGCGGGGCGGCTTCTCAAAGCCCACCTCCTGAACCACCCAGTCATAGAGCGGTCTGTGGTCTTCAAACTCAAGTGTACAGAGTGAATGCGTTATCCCTTCGAAAGCGTCCTCCAGGGGATGTGCGAAATCATACATGGGATAGATGCACCATGCATCGCCGGTATTGTGATGAGTCATATGAGCCACTCTGTATATGACGGGATCTCTCATGTTCATATTGGGAGAGGCCATATCTATACGCGCTCTCAGCACCTTCTCACCGTCGGCGTACTTTCCTTCCTTCATCTCAGTAAAGAGTTTCAGATTCTCTTCTATGCTGCGGTTTCTTGAAGGATCCTCTTTGCCGGGATTTTCAAAATCGCCCCTTGTATTCTTTATCTCATCGGCGGACAGATCGGAGACATAAGCCTTGCCTTTTTCGATCAGCTTGACGGCACATTCATACATGCGTCCGAAATAATCGGAGGCAAAAAAGAGCCTGTCCTCAAAATCGGCGCCGAGCCACTTTACGTCTTCCTTTATGGACTCCACAAATTCCGACTTTTCCTTGGTAGGGTTGGTATCGTCAAAACGCAGATTGAACTTGCCGCCGTACTGCTTTGCAAAACCGTAATTGGTCAGTATGCTCTTGGCATGTCCTATGTGGAGATAACCGTTGGGCTCCGGCGGAAACCTCGTATGCACCGTATCATACACGCCCTCGGCCAGATCCTTGTCGATCTCCCTTTCAATAAAATTCCTGGATTCTTTTAATTCTTCTTCTGCCATTTTATCTCTCCGATTTTCTTATTTTATGAGCCTTCGCATGCTCTGAATCTCATTAATTATACATATACACGTTCCAAAAAGCAATACAGCCGTCCTTACTGCACGCCCTCTCCCGTGCTCCTGTCTCCGGCCGCGGGTCCGTTCTCCACTTCCGTCTCCGGCGCAGCCTCTTCGGGTTCCACTCCGTACCTGACACATTCTTCCTTAACTATCTGCTTCATGGTCGCCGTATCGATCTCATCGGTACGTGTAGCCTGCGCGGTCTCGCCCACCTCGGACTCCGCAGCATACTTGTTGAAATCCTCACGCTTCGTTTTCAGTATCTCCATCATCCGCTCATCTATCGCATTCTGTGTGAGCAGCCTGTACACCAGCACACTCCTTGCCTGTCCCATGCGGTATGCACGTGCGACAGCCTGGTCTTCTATCGACGGCTTTATCTGCGGCTCGCAGAAAACCACCACGCTCGCTGACTGGATGTTTAAGCCTACCCCGCCGCTTATCACCTGACTGAGTATTACCGCTCCGGCAGCCGCACTTTCAAATTCGTCTATCATGCCCTGCCGTTCACCTGCGGGCACCGAACCGTCGATGCGGCATACAAAAGCTGCACGCTCCGAAAGCAGCTGCCTTAAACGGTCCAGCACTTCCAGAAAATACGAAAAAACAAGCAGCTTTCGGCCTTCCTCCATCGCCTGTTCCCACAGTTCCAGAAAACGCTCTGCCTTTGATGAATCTTCTGCTTTCCACACTGCATATCTGAGCGGCATAAAGCTGCGCCGGCTCTTAAGCAGCGCCCCTCTGTAGCACTCCTTCTCCTTATCCGTCATCCTGCACCACTCTTCGCTCTCAACCAGAGGAGGGAGTTCTTTCAGCACATCTTCCCTCTGTCTTCGCAGATAGACAGGGGCCACGGTTTTTCTGTATATCTCCGGTCTGCTTAAAGTCCCGGGCTTTTTCAGTTCTGCCGCAACATTCGGGTTCAGCACTTCCACCAGGCCGTTCATCTCTTCCACTTTATTCTCAAGCGGTGTACCGCTCATAAAAACAACATATTCGGACATGTCCGCATATTTAAGCACCGACTTTGTCCTCTGCGCTGCCCTGTTCTTTACGTAATGCGCTTCGTCCACCACCAGCATGTCTATGATCATGCCTTCGGGAAGTTCCAGTTTCTTTACTGTCTCGTAAGTAGTGACCGCTATGCCGCCTTCCTTTATCCACTGTTCGAATTCATCTCCGCGGTCCGAACCGTAGATCGCAAGTACTTCCATCTTTGAATGCTTGGGTATCTCCCTGCTCCAGTTGGTGAGCACGCTTAATGGGCAGATGACAAGGAAATACTTCCCGCCCCGGGCTTTCAGATGAGCGATGGATGCTATGGCCTGTATGGTCTTGCCCAGACCCATATCATCACCGAGCAGCACTCTGCCTCTTGAAAGTATGTATCTTGTACCGAATTCCTGATAAGGTCTCAGTCTCGATATCATCAGGCTGTGATCGGGTTCAAACTTCTCTATCTCCTCCGCCAGTTCCGAGGGAAGTGCATATTTTAGCTTTTCCTCACCAAGCTTTTGCTTCTTCGCAGTCCCTGTTTCCTTAAGGATATACTCAAGCCCGGTATAAAAGGCTGCGCTGTTTTTTGAAAACTTTTCACAGGCAGACGATGCAGCCGCAGAGGCTGCCGACCTGTACTTTTCTTTCAGTCCGCGCCACTGCCTGCACTGCTCGCTCCCGAGCAGCGACTTCAGTTCATCGTTTATATCCTTTGCACGTTCTCTGCTTTCTTTCTTTGAAACCAGATATCCGAACATGCTCTGACCGGCTTTCGAATACTCTTTCGCCTGTGCCGTCTTATGCTCGAGCACCGAAGCCGCACGCGCTGCTTCATCAAAGATTGCGGACGCACTGTCATACTCCTCGACCGCCGTTATCAGTTTTTTCTCTTCACTGCCGAGTACGGCGGCATCCAGAAAAAACCTGTATTCACTTAAAACCAGTTCCTTCAGCTTAAGCGTCGCCAGCTGTATCTTCTGTGCGCTCTCTTCTCCTATACCCTTTATCGCGGTAAGCTGCGAAGCACTCTTTCCTGCCAGTGCCGCAACGTTATCTATCCCGGCCTCTTCCAGTCCTGTAAGGCGTATCTCGGGATCAATGTTTTTAAGTTTTTCGGGTGGTGTATCCTTAAGAAGCTTCCTTACCCCCTCGTCCTTAAGTTTTTTGTAAAGCCCGGTTATCTCCGCGGACAGTTCAGCCTTCCTGCCCTCAAGCGCACGCAGGCTCTCTGCCAGCTTTGCAGCTTCCTGCACGGCTTTTTTGTTTTCACCGATCTCCCTGAAACTTAACATAGTCTTACCCCGCAGTTTCCACCCTGCTCTTTGTCACGGCTGCACGCAGCGCCTCTCCGAGTTCTGCCAGAAGTATCGCGGCAAATACCAGCACACAGCCGCATATCTGCCTCGTGCTCAGTCTCTCCCCCAGAAGCAGCCATCCGCCCAGCACGCAGAACACAGATTCAAAACTCATCATCAGCGAAGCCAGCGTAGGCGGTACATTTTTCTGCCCCACTATCTGCAGCGTATAAGCAACACCGCAGGAAAACAGGCCTGCGTAAAGTATCGACATCCAGGCTCCCGGCTGCAGAAAGGCATTCAGCAGCCCGCCTGCTGCCGCCCAGTTGCCCCGCTCAAGTATAAGCATGGGAAAGGCCGAAAGTACACCGCACACCAGAAACTGTATCGCTGCCATTCTTATCCCGTCAACATCCGCAACAAATCCGTCTATGAGCAGTATCTGTATCGCAAACATAAGCGCGCTTAAAAGTATGAGGATATCCGGAATGGATATGCCCATCGGGCCGCTCACACTGAGCAGATATATCCCGCACATAGCCAGCAGCACCGCTATCCAGATGTGTATCCCGTTCTTTTTGCCCAGGAAACTGCCGATCACTGCAACAAGCACCAGATAGCAGGCCGTGAGGAAGCCGGCTTTTCCGGCGCTCCTTCCGTAGGTGATACCAAGCTGCTGCAGATTGGTCGCCAGAAACAGTACCAGACCTATCAGGCTGCCCGAGATCAGGAGCTTTTTCTTTTCCTCCCTGTTCTCAGGTTTCTTTCCGTATCCGAGATGATCGAGCAGTTTGATGACAGGAACAAGAACGGCCGCGCCTATCAGGCTGCGGACCGAGTTGAAAGTAAAAGGCCCGACGGCATCGCCGCCGGCCGACTGTGCCACAAAGGCGAAACCCCATATTGCTGCAGTAAGCAGCAAGAGGAGTGAATATTTCATAGTCTTGGACATATCTGCTTATGCCTCCAGTACAGCGTTCAGGAAATTCTTCGTCCTCTCCGCTTTTGGATTGGTAAATATCTCTTCGGGCGTTCCTTCCTCGGCTATGATGCCGTCTGCCATGAAGAGTACTCTGTCAGCCACTTCGCGTGCAAAGCCCATCTCATGAGTAACGCACAGCATCGTCATGCCGCTCTCGGCCAGTTCCTTCATGACCGTAAGCACATCTCCGACCAGCTCGGGATCGAGTGCACTCGTAGGCTCATCAAAAAGCATTATCTCCGGTTTCATGGCCAGTGCCCTGGCTATCGCCACACGCTGCTGCTGACCGCCCGAAAGCCGGCTGGGATACTCATTGGCTTTATCTGAAAGCCCCACACGTTCAAGCAGTTCCTTCGCCCGCTTCTCCACATCTTCTTTCTTTTCCTTCTTTACGATGACGGGAGCCTCACACACATTCTGAAGCACCGTCTTGTGGGGGAAGAGGTTGAAACGCTGGAACACCATCCCCATCTCAAGCAGAAGCTCCTGCTGTTTTTCCTTCGGAAGCCTGTCCACGGTATGGTCGTTCTCACGGTGCAGGAACAGCTCGTCACGTATGAATATCTTGCCGCTGGTGATCTTCTCCAGCTGGTTTAAAGAACGCAGGAACGTTGACTTTCCGGCACCGCTGGGGCCTATGATGCAGATCACCTCGCCCTTTTTTACGGAAAGATTAATATCCTTGAGCACTTCGAGAGTTCCGAAGTGTTTGCTGACATGTTCTGTTTTCAATATGTATTCGTATTGTTCGCTCACGACGGCCTCCTATTCGTAAACAGAGAATTTCTTCTCGATCTTGTCAAAGATAAAGCCGAAAAATGCAGTGATGACAAGGTAGATCACCAGCGCAGGTATAAATACGAGGTACGAGCCTTCGCTCGTCATGATGTTTTTGGATACTGTCGTTATATCCATAAGCGAGATCGCGAAAACCAGCGAAGCATCTTTCAGTACCATGATGAACTCGTTGCTGACATTGGGGATCATGCGGCGTATCGACTGCGGTATGATGATCCTGGTCATTGTCTGGCCATAGCTCATACCCAGCGCTTTTGCTGCTTCAAACTGTCCCTTGTCTATCGACTGTATGGCACTTCGAACTATCTCCGCGCAGTATGCGCCGGAGTTCAGCGCAAAGGCTATGAGTGCCGCAACAAAGGCGCCCTTGTAAACCGCTTCGGCGTCACCTGCTCCGAAGATATCCCTCCAGGCAAAGCCGAAGATACCGGGGACCGTAAAGTAAACCACAAAGATCTGTATCAGCAGAGGCGTCCCTCTGAAGAAGAATATATATGCTCCCGACAGTTTCGAAAGTATCTTCTTTTTACTGATCTTGCCGAGTGCCAGTATGGTTCCCAGCAGCACGCCGAAGAGCACCGTAAGTGTTGTCAGCGTGATCGTAAGCTTTGCGCCGTGCATCAGGTTCTCTCCCACGCCCAGCATCCTGTATGTGTAGTTCACCATCTGGCCTACGATCTTCATCGCACCTTCATCTGCGGGATACACACTGCCGAGGAAGCCCACGTAGCGTTCGCTCATAACGTTCGCACCCGAGGTAGACAGGGATGCATAGTTTATGATGAACAGACTGTTGTAGGTAACGGTCACCCGCTTTCTGGTGCTGTTTGCATCGGCATCGATCATCTTCTGCATCTCCGGCGATGTCCTGGAAAGCAGTTCCTCCCGTCCGGGCTTAAGCACCCCCAGTATGATGCAGATAACGATGATGACGACAGCCGTTATGATCTGTCCGGAATAGTTTTTCTTTTCCGATTTTTTCATGAGTAGTTCTCCGTATGTTTACTCTGCTGCAGCTCCGAACCAGTAATCATAAGTATCCTTGATGAAGCCCTCTTCCTCAAGCTCTTTCAG
>JAIKYA010000180.1 GCA_024683645.1 Lachnospiraceae bacterium | reverse complement strand
CGATTATACTTTTTGTTGTACCAAAACACGTAGGAATCCCCGATTCGTTTTATTGCCAGGCCTATCGGTTCGTGGTCTGACCGGATAAGTAAATGAATATGATTTCCCATCAGACAATATGCATATAATTCGAATTGCGATATTTCCTTGTAGCGTCCCAGCGTAGTGATCAGGCGTTCATAATCCCTTGGCTCATGAAAAATCTGCTGTTTGTTGATGCCGCGCATCATGATGTGATAAATGTTAGTGCTACTGATGATCCTTGCTTTTCGTCCCATTGGCAAAAGTCCTTTCTTTGTGAATTGTTAAAACCTTTTGTATGTGTATGTAAGGTGCCATTTATAATAAATGGAAATAACGGGTGAAAATACCCGAAGATGCGATTACTTCTTAAAGACAATCGAATATCGTGGTTCGCAGTAAAAAGAGGATAAATCTATATGCTTAAAATGTCAACAGTTTTTTGGGGATTTGGACTGAATGAGGACAGAAGGACCGTCCCCGTGTCCTCATGAGCGGGATATCCTCTGATCCGGGGGAGAAAGGAGTGCTTATGATACAAAAGTGCTTAAGCGGAAAAGTGGCTGTTGTGACCGGAGCCAATTCCGGTATGGGCCTGGCCACAACGGCGGCATTGAGCGATGCAGGTGCAAAGGTCATAATGCTCTGCCGCAGTGAGAAACGTGGAAGAGAAGCACTTGCAAAGCTTAAGCAGAAAGAAGAGCGGCAGGTAGAACTGATCCTCTGCGACCTTGGTGATTATGAGTCTATACGTAGATTTGCAAGACAGGTAAAGGCAGAATATGCAAGGATCGATATTCTTGTAAACAATGCGGGTTTTATATCCCTGAACCGGCAGGAGACAAAGGAAGGACTGGAGCGGCAGTTCGGGATCAACCATATCGGGCATTTTCTTCTGACGATGCTCCTGCTTAAAAACATGGGGGAAGGATCGCGTATCGTGAATGTTGCTTCCGGCGCACACAAAGTGGGAAGGGTCCACTTTGAGGATATCAATCTGAAAAAGCACTTTAATGTGATCACAGCCTATTCGCAGAGTAAACTGGCTAATGTTCTGTTCACGAGAGAACTGGCACGAAGAGTAGCAGACCGCGGGATCACGGTAAACTGCTGTCATCCGGGGGCTGTGGCGACCAACATCGGGATCGACCGGGATACGGGCTTCGGAAAGACGGTCACAGGAATGTTGAAGCCGTTCTTTCAGACGCCCGAGGAAGGCGCACGGACTGCGATATTCCTTGCCATGGACAACTCTGTTAAGAATGTGAGCGGAGAGTATTTCTACCGCTGCAGGATAGCGAAGTCTTCCAAACGCTCGAAGGATATGCGACTGGCGCGGAAGCTGTTTGCCCTGAGTAAAGAACTTGTGATGAAGAAATGAAAGAAGAGATCACTTTATTACAATATTCAAACACCAATACCTATCTGATCGAAGGAGAAAGAGGAGCAATCCTCTTTGATACCGGCTGGGCGGGAACGTTTCCGGCATTCTGTGCGGAGCTTGGAAGGCTGGGGAAAAAGCTGAATGATATCGATCACCTTGTGATCTCCCATTTCCATCCCGATCATTATGGTATCGCGCAGGAGATCGCGGATAAAGGTCCGGTGATACTGGCATGCGATGTCCAGAAAGAGTATCTGCATGCTTCCGATATGATCTTTGAGAAAGACAAAAGAATGCAGTTCTATCCGATCCGTGAAGAAAAGGTGAAGATGATAACTCTTGCGGAAAGCCGCAGAGTCCTTGCAGAACTTGGAATTGATGGTGAACTGCTTCATACGCCCGGACATTCCGATGACAGTATTTCCCTGTGGCTTGATAAAGGAGACTTGTTTGTAGGAGATTTGAATCCGCTGTACGAACTGGAACTTCATAAGGGAACAGAGATCGGAACGAGCTGGGAGAGACTGCTGGCCTTAAAACCCAAGACTGTATATTACGGGCATGCGAAGACTGCGGTGCTCGCCGTGTCGGAAGATGGGGAAGTTTCTCCTGTCGGAAGTCAAACGAAAGCGGGAAGGGCTGATGTTTCGGATGATCCTGAAAAAGATTTCGATCATTCAAAGTGGTATGAGCTGGTTTCAGATATTATTAAATATATCGATAAGGGATGGCATATGGACCGGATAGCAAAGAAGACCGGCGCAGATCCCGTATTTATCGAAGATGTGACGAGGATGTATCTTACGCATACAGATGTTGGTGTACAGGGAATCCTTGACAGGATAGAGATAAAGAATAAGTGAGTGTGCGGGGATTGGGCTGAATAGTAACATCGATTCACAGCTGCAGAATCATCCTTAGCGCAGCGAGGGATCATAAAATGGATAGGAGAGAGAAAAGATGATACAGATAAAGAAAACGGACAGATCCTGTTTTGAAATGTACGATTCGGTATCCCAGAATGTGGATGTACGCAGTGAGTACAGGATCAAAAGGATAGATGGTGGATTGGGAGGGTTTGTTTTTGAAGAAGCAGCTGTTGATCCTTATGTTAAAGATCTGAGTGTTTATGAACGCGCCATGGAATATGAAAGAGAATTTGATATAAGCCACTGGAGCTTCTATATGGCATTTGATGATGAGAAGCCGGTAGGAGCAATGACGATAGCGGCAAGAGAACCTAAGCTGTATATGCTTTCGGGACGTGAGGATGCCTGCGTGTTATGGGATATCCGGGTGGCGGATGCATATAAACACAGAGGGATCGGGCAGCAGATGCTCGATATGAGCATAGAAGAAGCGAGGGCAAACGGATACCGGCAGATGATCATTGAATGCGCCAGAACAATAATGTTCCTGCCTGCAGATTTTATAAAAAGCAGGGAGCGTTATTATCGAAAGTAGATATGTACGCATACTATCAGGAGGAAGTCTGCAGGGACGAAGTGCAGTTTGTCTGGTATCTGGATCTGTAAGGTTGACGGAGGGCGAATGGTGTTATCGGAAAAAAAGTCAAAGACAGAGCTGAAGACGCTTTATGTATCGGATCTGGACGGAACTCTGATGAGAAATGACGAAACACTCTCGGAGCATACGATACAGACGATCAATGGATTGATCGAAAGGGGTGTGGCATTTACCTATGCTACGGCCAGATCCATTGAGAGCGCCTTACCGATAGCAGGAGGGCTTAGATTAAGACTGCCTGTGATCACCAGAAACGGTGCGGTTTTAGCTGACAATATGACAGGCAGGCATTTGGAGAAGTCAGTATTTTCAGCTGAGGAAGTAAGCAGACTAAAGGAACTTCTTCCGGAGCTTCCGAAGTATGGCTTTGTGTCCTGCTTTTTTGATGAAGAGATGCACAGGCTGTATGTGGACTGCGAACATGTGCCGGAGTTACAGGGATATCTGGATTATTATGAGCAGAATCCTACGGTAAGAGCGGTAGCAGACAGGGATGAGCTTTTTGACGGTGTACCCGGATATGTAACGCTGATCGGAGCAAAAGAAGAGATACGGCCGGTCTATGAGCGGGTGAAGCAGTATGACGGATGGGAAAGCCTGTTTCAAAAAGATACCTATCGTGATGAGTATTGGCTTGAGATCTGTCCGCAGAACTGCACAAAAGCTAAAACGATAAAGAAGCTTAAGGAGAGGTATGGATTCCAACGCCTCGTTGTCTTTGGCGACGGACTCAACGATATTCCGATGTTTCGGATCGCGGATGAATCATACGCAGTTGCCAACGCGCTTGATGAACTCAAACAGATCGCCACGGCTGTGATCGGCAGAAATGAAGAGGATGCGGTAGCTGATTTTATTAGGGAACATTCTAAGATACAGCAGTGAATCGCTGCATGGGAATATGAAAAAAAATTACCGCAGAAAGCGAAGTAAAGAAACGGATGGGGAGATAACAGCAATGGAGATCTGGGATCTTTATAACAAAAACTTTGAGATCATCGGTGAGCATGTACGCGGTACGGAAATGCCGGAAGACGGCTATCATCTGGTCGTCCATATCTGGATCAAAAATCCGAAAGGGATGTATCTGATGACACAGAGGAGTGAGAAGAAAAAGACATATCCTCTGGCATGGGAATGTGTCGGCGGCTCCGTATTGAAAGGAGAGCAAAGTCTTGCTGCCGCACTTCGGGAAGTGCAGGAGGAGGTAGGCATCGTATTGCAGCCGGAAGACGGCAGCAGGGTGCTGACGCAGATCCGCGACTTCGCGGAGGACAAAAGGGTGAACGATATCAATGATATCTATCTGTTTTCCTATGACGGAGAGATTCGCCTTTCGGAAGCATCCACCGATGAAGTGGCGCAGGCAAAATGGATGACGCGGGAAGAGATCATTCAGCTGTATCAAAGAGGGGAAATGGTCCGTATCATCAAAGACCTCTCGTATTTTGTCGAGGATACGGAGGGGATCTTTTAATAGTATAGCGCTTTTGTTACGCAGGAAATACTAATATGGCAGTGGACAGTATTTATGTAAAAAACGTATTGTCTGAAAGGAGAAAGGATGGATAAGGGAAAGATCATATTTTTAAACGGAGTCACCAGTTCGGGCAAGACCTCCATTGTTGAGGCGCTGCAGGAGCGCAGGGATGTATTCTTCTATGTTGTTGCAAACGATCTCTTTCAGGAGATGGTGGGAGAGCAGTATCTGCAGGAGGATTACTGGAAATATCTTTCGGAAGTGATCATTATGATGTATCATACGGCGAAGCTGTATTCCGATATGGGAAAGAACGTACTGATCGACGGTATTTTAGTAGAGCGTGAAGAGATAAGGCCACATTACGAAAAACTTATGGAGATCATGAAAGACAGCCCGTTTAGTATCGTGGAGGTATATTGCCCGCTTGATATCTGCAGGCAGAGAAACATTGAGCGCGGTGACCGCTATGAGAGCCAGTCGGACGAACAGGCAGAGCTGATGAGCAGGGATATCGCGTACAGTTGTCGTGTGGATACGAGCGTCAGTTCACCGGCGGAGTGCGCAGAGCAGATAGTACAGGAGCTGTTTTTTTGAGGAAGCAGTGCAGTCCCGCTGTCCATAAGTTTTAAGATCGGAGGTGTATCATGACAAATGATGAATTAAGAAGACTTCTTGTTGAGGCATTAGAGGAGATGAAGAAAAAGGCGTTGGAAATGAAGATCCGGGGGGTAGGTGTTGCTGCCATACTGAATAAGAATGAGAGCGTTGACTGGATCGGTGAGATGATAGTGGTAGAGACAGCCTTCAACTTTGAGGAAGGCTGGAATCTGATCGCTATTGCCTGGTCCAAGTGCGGAGAAGCGATGGCAACACAGGCTGACAGCGGGGATCCCGGGCATGAGAAGATACTTGGTGAGTGCGGCTTTGTTGGCGGGGCCTATGATGAATACGAAGGCTACAGGCTGGCATTTGCTTTTAGCGGAGCACTCTCGGAAGAGGATCTCGAAGTAGCGAAACATGGTATAGAGTTTATAAAGCTCCGTTTGAAATACGGACAGAAGCTTTTGAGGAGGGAGAATATATATAGCGGGATGAGAGAAAACCCTATGGAATACCGGAAAGTATTTGATACGATACCGGAGCAGTTTGATAAGTTCAGGCCGCGCTACAGCCCGGAGCTGTTTGAGTATTTTATAAAGGCCGCCGGCATCGGTCCGGAGACTAAGGTGCTTGAGATAGGCCCGGGTACCGGACAGGCAACGGATCCGATCCTGGATACCGGCTGTGATTACAATGCGATCGAATTGGGTGAACATCTTTATGCGAAGATGCGGGAGAAATACGGCACAAGGGAGAATTTCCACATTGTGAATGATGACTTTATCACACATGATTTCGGAGAGGGGAAGTTTGATGTGATCTATTCCGCAGCGACGATACAATGGATCCCGGAGCGGATCGCATTCCCGAAGACACTGGAATTGTTAAAGCCCGGCGGAACCCTTGCCATGATGTTTCTGATCGGGGATTACAAAACGCCCAATGAAGAACTGTACGGCAAGATCCAGAGGATTTATGACGAATACTATAAGCCGGTGACAGAGTATAAAAACATGAAGGAGCCCTTTGACTATCTTCATGCAACCGACTATGGTTATGTGGATCTGACGAGGAAGGATTTTCGCGGGAAGCGGGTATTTACTGCGGACGAGTATGTGCAGTACTGCGGCACTCACAGTGATCATATCCTGATCCCGGAACCTTACAAGACGAAGTTCTTTGACGGGCTCAGAAGTACGGTACTTGCTGGAGGGGATAAGGTCGAGTTTTGGGATACCTATGTATTGTATCTGGCGAAGAAGGCGCAGAGTTAAGAAACGAAAGTATTTGAAAGGATCATTTGAAATATGAGTAATATATATTTTATATCCGGACCCTGCGGAGCAGGAAAGTCAGCGCTTGCAGATGCATTTGCAAAACACCTGACGAATACGGGGATAAGAAAACAGGTATATGTGATCCACGGAGATGATTTTCATCAGGGTTTTGTGGAGACAGACTATAAGGATTCCTTCTGGAAGGACGGACTGGCAGCGGATCAGATCGTATGGACGGAAATCCTTAAGTTCAACTGGGAATGCATTATCGATACAGCGGAAAAAGTGCTTGAGCGCGGATTGGATGTGGTGATCGATTATGTGGTGGAAGAGGAATTGCCGCTGCTTTTAAAGCTTGCAAAAGAGCATAAGGCTAAGCTGTATTATATTGTACTTACGGCTTCGGAGGATGTGATCAGGCAGCGTATAGAGGAACGCGGTGATGTGGAGATGGTAGAGCGGGCCTTGTTTTTAAAGAAAGAGCTTGAAGAGCTTCCGGAGAATCAGGGACATGTCTATGATAACACAGGGAAATCTGTGCAGGATGAGATCGCAGATCTATATGAGCATATGGAGAGTTATTTATGCTGCGAAGATGCGGATTCTGCCGGCAAGGCTGATGATTCCGGAGAGTATTCAGACGATGATGGCCGGACAATATACTACCGGGATGACAAACTGACCATACGCAGTATGGTACCGGAAGACGCAAAGGTTTATTATGATACTTACCTTTCCTACGACTGGCATCCGCAGATAGAAACCTACGAAAACTATTATACGGAACAGCAAAACGGCGAGAGGCTTGTGTTCGTGCCAGAGTACGAGGGAAAGGTGGTCGGGATCTGCACGCTGGTGCTGCATCCAAGCGAGGGCCCCTGGGGTGGTAAAAATACTCCGGAGATCGTGGACCTTTGTGTCTTTTTCCATATTCATAAGTCAGGTATCGGAAGTAAACTGCTGGATGTAGCGGAAGCGGAAGCAGCTAAGCGTTCGGATACGGTCTTTCTGGCAGTGGGATGTCATTCAGGCTACGGAGCTGCACAGAGGATCTATGTTAAGCGCGGTTATATCCCTGATGGCAGCGGTGTATGGTATCAGAATAAGCAGCTGGATCAGTATGCGCCCTGCGTGAACGATGATGATCTGCTTTTGTTTATGTCGAAGGAACTGAAATAGAGGGGAAGTGTTATGGCAGAAAAACTTTTATATGTTCTGGCAGGATATGATGATGCTACACAAGAGAAACTTTCCGCGATGCAGAATAAACTGTATGAGCTTGGTTTTTCCGGAGTGCAGACGAAAAATATTCCTATGCATTTTACACTGTGCTCTTTTGAAACGGATCGGGAAGATGAGCTGAAGGAACGATTGATCCGCCTGGCCAAATCCGTGAGGGAGTTTGCGGTAGATCTTGATAAGATCGGGTTGTTTCAGAATCCGTCAGAGCATGTTCTTTTTGTGAAGCCGGAAGAAAACAGGGAAATGCAAGCCCTTAGAGAGCATTTTAAGGATAACGTTGACGTTTATCCATGGGCGGCTCATACAACATTGCTGATCGATAAGCCGGAAGTGATACAGGTGGCGCAGAAGCATGTCATGGAGGAGTTCTGTCCTTTTTCGGGAAAGGTAACGACCCTGCATCTGTATGAGTTTTTCCCTGCAAGGCATATATTATCGGTGCGGCTGACCGCTGAGGAGCCGGAGTGGCTTTATTCGGAGGAGGCATTTGCAATATATGCGGATTGTATGTATAAGCCGGAGCTTGGAAAATATCGGAAGCTGATGAAACAATATATGGATAGTCCGACAGTGATGATCCTTGTGAACCAAACGGATAGTGATGTATCGGCGATAATGGTTTCGGAGTTTACGGATGATGATACAAAAATCCTGGGAATCGCCGTTGCAGAAAAATATCGCGGATATGGGATCGGGAGGAAGATGACAGAGGATCTTCGCCAAATGTCAGCCGATCGTCTTTTGCTGGCGGAAACAGATGGTGATGCCGTGGGATTTTATCGCAGCTGCGGGTTTAGTGTGGAAAAGATTCGGAAGCGGTATCCGGACGGCATCGCAGAGCGTTATCTCTGCAGGTTATTATAGAGGGGCGGAACGGCTGAAGAAAAAAAGAGAAATCCTGTTTTGAAGAGGACAGGACGAGACGTGTGGGGAGGAGATATAAGTGGGAAATAAGAGAGTTGTAGTTATGCCTTATGATGAGGCATGGGCGGAAGATTTTATAAAGATACGGGATGAAATAAAAGAAGTGCTTGGGACACTGGCAATGCGGATCGAGCATGTGGGCAGTACATCCGTGCGGGGGCTGTCTGCAAAACCGATCATAGATATCGATGTTGTTATCCGGGACAGACAGGCTCTGGAGGAAGTG
>JAIKYA010000073.1 GCA_024683645.1 Lachnospiraceae bacterium | reverse complement strand
GCAGTGTTATCAAAAGCGGGGCTTGTAAGCTGCCTTGATTACTACAACGAGCGTCATGCTTTGAAGTTATGTTGAACCGCCGTATGCCGAACGGCACGTATGGTGGTGTGAGAGGGGGATTAAATTCCCCCTACTCGATTGAAACCACGAGGTCGAAACCACGGGGACGGGAAACCACGGGGACGGACCTTCTGGTTTTATCTGGTTTTTGCTAATCCGTATTCCGGCAAAGATCGTTCATTGCAGGACCCGCTCCCGCTTGGATTCGGACTCGCAGCGGTGCTAAACTCGTGCAGACACACGTTAAGCACCGGCGGCCTCACACAGTCCTGCCCTGAAGCGATCATTTACCGGAAAAAGAGACCACAAGGTCCGTCCCCGTGGCTTCCCCTGAAGCGATCATTTACCGGAAAAAGAGACCACAAGGTCCGTCCCCGTGGCTTTTCAGGCGTTAGGCACAGGCTGAAAGGGTGTTGCTTACGGATGCGGTTAATGTTAGTATTCTGTTATGAGTGAGAAAGATGACGGTATACTTCGGGATGCGGATATAAGGGAGCCGCTTTTCGATTATCTTGAAGAAAAATACGGTAAGATACGCATACTCGAGGAAAAGGTGACGGGGAGAGCGCGGGCTGATGTTGTAATGGTCACACCGGGACTGATCTACGGTATAGAGATCAAGTCCGATGCGGACAGTTATGCGCGTCTTGAAAAGCAGGTAAAGTATTATAACTGGTATTATGACAGGAATATCCTGGTAGTGGGTTCGAAGCATGCGGCTCATGCTGCTGAGCATGTTCCGGAGTGGTGGGGCATATACTCTGTTGAAGCAGTCGGAGAAAAAACTGATATTTATGAGCTTCGTGAGGCGTCGGTCAATCCACGGGTCAAGGACCACAGGAAGATCACCATACTCTGGAGGGCTGAACTGAACCGCCTGCTAAAGCTTAACAAGCTGCCGGTATATCACAGCAGGAATAAGGAGGCTGCCGGAAAGCGGCTGCTGGATAACGTGCCGGGCGAGCTTTTGTGGCCGCAGGTCTGTGAGGAACTATTCCAGCGAGATTACAGCATATATGTCTGAATAGCAGTGATATGCTGTTTTTTTGAAGCGTCAATCGAAAGAAGAACAGCATACGTGTTTATTTGTTTTGCTTTTGCTACGACTATGGAGGTATAATCGATGTTGTAAGGTTGGATGAACAGCAGATCGCTGCAAAACAGCAAAACGGAGGTATATAAATGCTTACGGTAGAAAGGGCAAAGGAACTGAATAAGGATATGATAACGGAGGACCATCTGATCATCCATTCGCTGAATGTGTGCTATGCCATGGGGGCAATGGCCAAGCATTTCGGAGCGGATGAGGAGCACTGGATGGCAGTCGGATATCTGCATGATTATGACTATGAGAAGTATCCTGAGGAGCATCTTAAACATACACAGGATGAGCTTTTGGCTGCAGGTGTTTCCGAAGAGGATGTGCGCGCGATCATGGCACACGGTTACGGTATCGTAAATGATGTGAAGCCGGAGACAGATATGGAGAAGAGCCTGTTTACGGTGGATGAGCTGACCGGGATCATCCAGGCCTGTGCGAGGATGAGGCCGGCAGGCATCACCGACCTGGAAGTAAAGAGCTTCATGAAGAAGTTCAAGGATAAGAAGTTCGCAGCCAAGTGTGACAGAGAGACCATACGGAAGGGCTGTGAGATGCTGGGCATGGAAGTGGCTGAAGTGGCGGAGATCTGCATCGAGGGAATGAAAGCGCATGCGGAGGAAATAGGCCTGGCAGGAACGGTATAATGTCTAAGGGAGGTTCGATCATGTACAGACCTGATATCGCCCCCAGGGGCTGGAACAGCTGGGACTGCTACGGAGCGGCAGTAACGGAAAAAGAAGTAAGACAGAACGCCGAATTCATGGCGAAGTATCTGAAAAAATACGGCTGGGAATATGTGGTCGTCGACATACAGTGGTATGAACCGGGAGCCACAAGCCATGAGTACAGACCCTTTGCGGATCTGTGCATGGATGAATACGGAAGGCTCCTGCCGGCTCCGAACCGCTTCCCTTCCGCAGCAGACGGGAAGGGCTTTGCACCGCTGGCGGAATATGTGCATTCGCTCGGGCTTAAATTCGGTATCCATATCATGCGAGGCATACCCCGTCATGCGGTACATAAGGATCTTCCGATAATGGGAACGGGAAAGAGTGCCCGCGAGGCGGCAAGGTTTAACAGCATCTGCATGTGGAACCCGGATATGTACGGTGTCAGCTGCGATGAGGCAGGCAGGGCTTATTACGACTCCATATTTAAGCTTTACGCGGAGTGGGGAGTTGATTTTATCAAATGCGATGATATCTGCAGGGAGCTTCCGCATGAAGAAAAGGAAATGATAATGCTCTCGGAGGCGCTTAATGCCTGCGGAAGAGAGATGGTGCTCTCATTATCCCCCGGCCCTGCGCTTTTGGAGAAGGCCGAGCTGTATAAGCAGCTGGCAAATATGTGGCGCATCACAGATGATTTCTGGGATAAGTGGGAACTTTTGTATGCAATGTTTGAACGGGCAGAAAAATGGAGCATACACGCGGGAGCAGGACATTACCCCGATGCGGACATGCTTCCCATCGGTCCCATAAGGCAGGATTATGACCAAAATAATAAAACAGCTTTTACCGAAGATGAGCAGATAACGATGATGAGTCTCTGGAGCATCATGCGTTCTCCGCTGATGATAGGCGGCGAGATGACGGGCTTTGACGACTTTACGATGAAGCTGATCACAAATGAAGCGATCCTTAAGATGCATGCGGATTCCAGAAACGCACGCCAGATATTCAGAAGGGATATGGGCGGAAACGAGTATATCCTGTGGGCTGCGGAGAGCTGCGAAGGCGGAAAGTATATAGCAGCTTTTAATGCCGGAGAGACTGACGGAGTGCTCGAGTTTTCATTGGGTGAGCTTGAGGGCATAGAGCAGGATGCTAAAGCCACAGAACTATGGAGCGGAGAGAGCCTGACGATCGGAAGTACGTTTAAGACCGTCATACTTGCACACGGCGCAAAAGTGTTCCGTTTATAAAGCAAAAAACCACAAGGTCCGCTACTGTGGTATTACAGCTTGCAAGTTGACGAAAATTCTGATAAACTGTTGTGCAAATTTTGGAAATAAATTTTCGGGCGCTGTGTCCCCGAAACGGGAGGAAAGAAAATGAAAACCTATAAGGATATGACAAAGGAAGAACTCCAGGCGGAGCAGAAAGCTCTGAACGAGGAGTATCAGAAATACCTCGCGATGAACCTGCATCTGGATATGAGCAGGGGCAAGCCCTGCAAGGAGCAGCTGGACATCTCCATGGGGATGATGGATGTGCTGAATTCGCAGGTGGATCTGCGCTGTGAGGACGGAACGGACTGCCGTAACTATGGCTGTCTTGACGGTATACCCGAAGCAAAGCAGCTGATCGGCGACATGATGGAAAATCATCCCGACAATATCATAATCTACGGTAACTCATCACTCAATGTTATGTACGATACGGTAGCCCGTGCCATGACTCACGGCATCATGGGCAATACTCCCTGGTGCAAGCTGGATAAGGTGAAGTTTTTATGCCCGGTGCCCGGTTATGACAGGCATTTTGCGATAACCGAGTATTTCGGTATCGAGATGATACCGGTACCCATGGACGAGAACGGCCCGGATATGGATATGGTAGAAAAAATCGTCAGCGAAGATGAGGCCGTAAAAGGTATATGGTGCGTACCCAAGTATGCCAATCCTTCCGGTACCTCATATTCTGATGATACGGTAAGACGTTTCGCAAGACTGAAGCCCGCAGCACATGATTTCAGGATATTCTGGGACAATGCTTACGGCATACATCATCTTTATGATGACAGACAGGACTATCTGGTTGAGATACTTGCGGAGTGCAAGAAAGCCGGCAATCCGGACATGGTATACAAGTTTGCCTCAACCTCGAAGATCACCTTCCCGGGAAGCGGTATAGCAGCACTCGCAACCTCGCTTAATAACCTTGAGGATATCAAGAAGCAGCTGAAGAACCAGACTATAGGTCACGATAAAGTAAACCAGCTGCGCCATGTGAGATATTTCAAGGATATCCACGGAATGGTGGAGCATATGAGAAAGCATGCAGCGATAATACGTCCCAAGTTTGAGATGGTCGAGCAGGTACTGGAAGAGGGCCTTGGCGGCCTTGACATAGGCAGCTGGACCAAGCCCGTGGGCGGATATTTCATAAGCTTTGATTCTATGGAGGGCTGTGCAAAGGAGATAGTATCACGTGCGAAGAAAGCCGGCGTAGTGATGACCGGAGCCGGTGCTACCTGGCCGTACGGAAAGGATCCGAAGGATTCGAATATACGTATCGCTCCCACCTTCCCTCCTGTTGCCGAGCTTGAGACGGCAGCAAAACTCTTTGTTCTTTGTGTTAAACTCGTAAGCGTTGAAAAGCTGCTGGGAGCATAAGCTCCCGGCGCTTTGGCGCATCTTTATTCTGATCATTCTTTCGTTGGTTTCCCGGGATCGTTTATAGCGGTTGAAAGGAGATTTTTTTGCATGGTCGCATACTACCTGTGCGCGTATGAAAAGGGAAAGCGCGAAAAGAATGAGGATTCCCTTGCGGTTCATAAAATACATACCAGAGCCGGAGAAGTGGTGATGGCTGTCATATGTGACGGCTGCGGAGGACATGAGGAAGGCGAGACTGCCAGCGGGCACGCTGTGGAGGTCCTCAGCAGCTGGTTCTATGATGTGCTGCCCGGACTGATAAAGGACGGGAAAAGCAAAAACCTGCAGCATGGTCTGCAGAATGTACTGTTTGGCATACACAGTGATCTGAAAAAATACGGTGAGCGGAAGAAGATAAAGCTGGGGACCACCGTGAGCGGGATAATAATCCGGGATACAAAATATACGGTCTTCTGGCTGGGGGACACTCATGTCTACAGGACAGGCCGGAGGCTTAAACGTCTGACGGTTCCGCATATTGCAGGAGGAGGGATAAACCGCTGCCTGGGAATGGGCAGTTTTAAGCGCGCTGACTGCATAAGCGGAAGGGCAGGCGACGGCGGCTTTCTGATAACAAGTGACGGTCTGGGCGGAACGCTTACAGCTGCGGATCTCCATTCGGTTACGGGGAGCAGAGGCGGTGAAGAGCGTGAGAGCGTTAGGAAGGGACTGGACACCCTGGTGAAAACGGCGCTGGCGAGAGGCGAGGGAGACAACATGTCGGCAATATATCTGAAAGTACAGAGACGTTAGTCTGCGGAGGTATAATGAGAGAAATATATTCCAAATACAGGATCATAAAGGAACTGGGGGAAGGCGGAATGGGAAAAGTCTACCTCGTGGAGCACGAAAGCCTGGGTAAAAGATATGCGATGAAGCTCTGTGAGGGTGAGGCGGAGTGCAGGGAGCGGAAGCAGCTTAAAAACGAGGCGGAGAGGATGAAAATGCTTGATGACCGCCGGATCCCGTATCTCGTGGATTATTTTGAGGAGGAGGACGTGAGCGGGCTGGTGATGGAATATGTCACGGGGGAGACGCTGGCGGAACGCATAGCACGGCAATGTCCGTTTAGCGAGAACGATACACTGGTCATCATGAAAAAACTGGCGGCGGTAGTTGCTTTTCTTCATGCCCAGAATCCACAGCTGATATACGGGGATATAAAACCCGAGAACTTCATAATAACGCCGGAGGGAGAGCTGAGGCTCATAGATTTCGGTACCGCCCTTTCGGGCCATGGTGAACTGAGGCCGGAGAAAATGGCAGGCACATACGGATACTGCCCGCCCGAGCAGCGCGGAGGAAAGAGTATCAGCGCCGCGGCAGATGTGTACGCGATGGCTGTGCTTGCGGTATTTATGCTGACCGGCATCGATCCGTCAAAACCGCCCTACCATGCGGCGGATCCGGGCGAATGGCCGAAGCTTTCGGCAGGCTTTGCTGCGCTTCTGACGGAAGCTCTGTCCGCCGATCCGGCCGGGAGACCCCAGGATGCCGGGATAATGCTGGGACGTCTTCAGAAGCTGCGTCCGGAAAAGAATGCGGGCATAAGAGCGGCGGCAGCTGTTCTGTACAGAGGACTGCTGTTCGCAGCCATATCCGCCGGCATGCTGATGATAAGGGCTGCGGTGCTTGGCAGAATATATCTTGCAGAAGAGAGGATTTTTTTCACCTTATGTGGTATAATAGCAACGTGGCGTTTTCTTCGATCCTTACGGGAGAGAAGGGGCGGTTTTACACTGAAGAGAGAGTGGAATGTCATTTATACCGAAAAGACGGAGAGAGTGAGCTTTTAAAGATGTACAGGGACGAGACGAAAACGATAAACATAGGGGATCGCGTGATAGGCGGCGGCAACCCGATACTGATACAGTCGATGACAAATACCCCGACCGAGGATGTGAAGGCCACGGTCAGTCAGATACTTGCACTTGAGGAAGAAGGCTGCGATATAATACGCTGTACCGTGCCCAAACCGGAGACTGCTCAGGCTATTAAAGAGATAAAAAAACAGATACATATCCCGCTGGTGGCAGACATACATTTCGATCACCGCTGTGCCCTGGAGGCAATTAAGTGCGGGGCTGACAAGATAAGGATCAACCCCGGAAACATAGGCGGTGAGGAAAAGCTTAAGGAAGTGGTGGCGGCCGCAAAGGAACGCGGGATACCGATAAGGGTGGGTGTTAATTCCGGCTCCCTCGAAGCTGCACTTGTCGATAAGTATCACGGTGTCACCGCAGAGGGAATAGTGGAGAGTGCACTCGATAAAGTCAGGATGATAGAGGCCTGCGATTACGACCGCATAGTCATCAGTATCAAATCTTCCGACGTGCGCATGAGCATAAAGACGCATGAACTGATTGCAGGAAAGACGCCGTATCCCCTGCATGTAGGAATAACGGAGGCGGGGACCCTGATATCCGGGAACATCAAATCCGCCGTAGGGCTGGGTGTGATACTTAACGAAGGCATAGGCGATACCATAAGGGTATCCCTGACAGGGGACCCGGTGGAGGAGATACGCAGCGCAAAGCTGATACTGAAAAGCCTGGGACTTAAGAGCGGCGGAATAGAGGTGGTAAGCTGTCCTACCTGCGGACGTACAAAGATAGACCTGATAGGTCTGGCAGGCAGGGTAGAGGAGATGACAAGGCATATAAAACTTCCGGCAGCTGCGGCAGTCAAAGTGGCGGTGATGGGCTGTGCCGTGAACGGCCCGGGAGAAGCTAAGGAAGCGGATATAGGTATAGCCGGCGGAAACGGAGAAGGCCTGCTGATAAAAGGCGGACAGATAATCAGAAAGATGCCGGAAGGCGAACTGCTTGATGCATTGAGATACGAACTGGAGCATTGGAATGGATAGTGCAGCATGCTTTAAGGAAGCATTCGGAGAAGTAGCGATAAACGAGGAACTGAAAGACTTCTTCGCGGATGTGACGGTCGAAAAGGTAATGCTCAAAAAGAGCATGAACCTTGTAAAAGTATATATAAGTTATGACCGGCTGATACCCAAGAGGTATATCTATGATCTCGAGGATGAACTGAGGCGGTCTTTTTTCGGACCCAAAGGGCTGGATGTCAGGATCATAGAGGATTACCGGCTTTCAGACAGGTACGATGCCGCTTATGTGGTGGAAAAATATTATGACAGCCTGCTGATGGAAGTGGACCGTTATGATAAGCTGATCTATACGGTCTTAAGAAAGCAGACACCAACGGTGTCTGACGGTTTTATAATTATCACGCTTCCGGATAATTTTCTCGCGAGGCAGAAGGAAAAAGAGATAATACATATCTTTGACAGAGTGTTTGAAGACCGCTTCCATCTGGATGTGCAGCCTAAGGTTCGGTACCTTGAGGCTAAAGAGTCTGATTTTAAAAAAGAGAACGAGGCCAGGGCAAGACACCGTCTCGAAGCCATCACCCGCAGTATCGAAGAGAGGGAAAAGACGGCGGATGCCGCAGCGGAGAGCGAAGAACAGACTGACGAGCTTCTCGGGGAAAAGAAAAAGAAGGAGAGCGGCGGCGCGGAAGAGACGGAGAGGAAGCCGGATGAAAAGAAGACAGCTAAGGGAAAGGAACGCGATAAGAAAAAGCGTAATAAACTGAAGATGTCCGACAACCCCGATGTGCTTTACGGCAGGGATTTTGAAGGAGAACTCACGCCTATAGAGGATATAAAAGAAGAGATCGGCGAGGTCATAATCCACGGACAGATACTTAAGATCGATGTCAGGATCATAAAGAGCGGCGCCAGGATCATAAAGCTGGTGGTGAGCGATTTTTCGGATGCCATCACGGTCAAATCGTTTTTTGACGAAGGACTGGATGAGGAATTCCTGGCAGCTGTCAAAGAAAAGGATTTCATAAAGGTAAAGGGCAGGGTCGTGATGGACCAGTACGACCACGAACTGGGCATGAGCAATATCTACGGTATTAAAAAGATACCGGCCTTTGTTACATCCAGGGAGGATTATTCCGACAGGAAGAGAGTGGAGCTCCATGCACACAGCAAGATGAGTGATATGGACGGTATCTGCGGTTCCGATGAGCTGGTAAAGATGGCCAAGACCTTTGGACACAAGGCTGTGGCTATTACGGATCATGGCAACGTGCAGGGATATCCCGATGCCTTTCATTCACTGAAAAAAGGCGATAAATTCAAGGTCATCTACGGACTTGAAGCCTATGTGGTGGATGATACAAAGAAACTTGCAGTGAATGAAAAAGGTCAGAGCCTGGACGGAAAGTTCGTGGTATTCGATATAGAGACCACGGGGTTTGTGCCTTCGAGAAACAAGATAATAGAGATAGGTGCGGTAAAAGTGGAGAACGGGAAGATAACGGACCGTTTTTCGGAATTCATCAATCCCGAATGCCCCATACCGCTTGAGATAGAGAAGCTGACCAGCATAACCGATGCAATGGTAGCGGGTGCGGGCATAGTCGACGAGGTGCTTCCGCAGTTCCTTGATTTCTGCGAGGGCGCAGTACTCGTTGCGCATAATGCTAAATTTGATACATCCTTTATCAAACACTATGCTAAACAGATCGGAAGGATATATGACTTTACACACACCGATACAATAGAACTGGCGAGGCTTCTGCTTCCGAGGCTTTCCAACTATAAGCTCGATCACGTGGCTAAAGCGTTGTCCATACCGCCGTTCCATCATCACAGGGCTGTGGACGATGCCGAGGCGACGGCACATATATTCCTGAAGGAACTGGAGATGCTTAAGGAACGCAGGATATTCACGCTTGCGGAACTTAACGAGAACACCGCGCTTGATAAGGATAAGGTGGCGGATCTATTTGCTTACCATGCAACGATACTTGCTAAAAATGAGGTTGGCAGGAGAAATCTTTACAAGCTGGTATCGGAGTCGCATCTGGAATATTTCTGCTTAAATCCCAACAGGCCGGTCCCGAAGATACCCATCAGCCGCTTAAGCGCGCTGCGCGAGGGACTGCTGATCGGCAGCGGCTGTGCCGACGGCGAGCTGTATCAGGCGATCATCAACGACAGAAATGAAGAGGAGATATCAAGGATAGTCGATTTCTATGATTATCTGGAGATACAGCCGGTAAAGAACAATGTATGGCTTATAGAATACAGCAAGCTTCCGACACTTAAGAACGAGGAAGATCTGATAGAAGTAAACAAACGTATAGTGAGGCTCGGCGAGGAGCACAGAAAACCCGTGGTAGCTACCGGTGATGTGCATTATCTGAATCCTGAGGATGCCATATACCGCTCGATAGTGCTGGCTTCGAGGCGCGTCGACAAGGTACATAACGATGTGGGTAATCTCTATTTCCATACTACGGAAGAGATGCTTAAGGAATTTGAATACCTCGGCAGCGATAAGGCTGATGAGGTGGTGATCAAAAACAGCAATATGATCGCGGATATGTGCGAGTTCATCACTCCCGTGCGTCCCGATAAGTGCGCACCGGTCATACCCGATTCGGATAAGACACTCCGTACCATCTGCTATAACAAGGCACATGAGATGTACGGAGAAAAACTTCCGGAAGTGGTGGAAGAGAGGCTTGAAAGAGAGCTTAAATCCATAATAGGAAACGGCTTTGCCGTGATGTATATAATAGCGCAGAAGCTTGTGTGGAAGTCTGTGGAAGACGGATACCTGGTAGGGTCGAGAGGATCCGTCGGTTCGTCTTTTGTGGCTACCATGGCCGGGATCACGGAAGTCAATCCGCTCTCGCCGCATTATTACTGCCCCGAATGTCATTATTCGGATTTCGACTCCGATGAAGTAAAGGCCTACGCAGGCAAGGCCGGCTGTGATATGCCGGATAAGGACTGCCCGGTATGCGGAGCGAAACTCAGGAAAGACGGCTTTGATATACCCTTTGAGACTTTCCTGGGTTTCAAGGGAGACAAGGAACCGGATATTGACCTTAACTTCTCGGGAGAATATCAGTCAAAGGCGCATAAATATACGGAAGTCATCTTCGGCGCAGGGCAGACCTTCAGGGCAGGGACCATCGGAACGCTTGCGGACAAGACGGCATACGGTTATGTAATGGCTTATTACCGAGACAGGGGTATAGAGAAAAAGAGCGCGGAAGTGGACCGCATGAGTGCAAAGATGGTTGGTATCCGACGTACCACCGGTCAGCATCCCGGCGGTATAGTGGTGCTTCCCGTGGGTGAGCATATCAACTCATTCACGCCGACCCAGCATCCGGCCAATGATATGACGACGGATACGATCACCACGCATTTTGATTACCATTCCATAGATCACAACCTTTTAAAGCTTGATATACTCGGGCACGATGATCCTACGATGATACGTAAGCTGCAGGATCTGACAGGGATAGATCCCACGACGATCCCGCTTGACGATCCGGAGGTCATGAGTCTGTTCAAGGATACACATGCGCTGGGCATCACACCCGAGGATATAGGCGGCACCAAACTCGGAGCCCTGGGCATACCCGAGTTCGGAACCGATTTTGCCATGGGCATGCTCATAGATGCGGATCCGCAGTCCTTCTCGGATCTCGTGCGCATAGCGGGCTTAAGCCACGGTACCGCCGTATGGCTGGGAAATGCACAGGACCTGATAAAGAGCGGGACTGCCACTATATCCACAGCTATATGTACGCGTGACGACATCATGACCTATCTCATAAGCATGGGAGTGGATCCGGCAGAGTCCTTCAATATAATGGAGAACGTACGAAAGGGAAAGGTTGCAAAACACAAGGTAGACGAAGACTGGGCAGTATGGAAGGAAGATATGCTGAAGCATAACGTGCCCCAGTGGTATATCGATTCGGCTGCGAAGATAGAGTACATGTTCCCCAAGGCCCATGCGGCAGCATACGTTATGATGGCCTGGAGGATCGCGTACTGCAAGATCAACTATCCTCTGGCATATTACTGTGCGTACTTTTCGATAAGGGCAACAGCTTTTGATTACGAGCTGATGTGCCAGGGAAAGGCCAGACTTGAAGAAAACATGGCTGAGGTCAAAAAGCGCATAGATGAGAAGAGCGCATCGCCCAAGGATGAAGGCCTGTATAAGGATATGAGGATAGTCCAGGAAATGTATGCGAGAGGTTTTTCCTTTACTCCGATCGATCTGTATAAGGCGCAGGCCAAGTACTTTTCAATAGAGGACGGAAAGATAATGCCCGCATTTACCGCTATAGACGGTCTGGGTGATAAGAACGCCGAACTTATAGAGTATGAAGCTGCCAAGGGTAAATTCTTAAGCAAGGAAGATTTTGCAAAGAGGACAAAGACCTCACAGACCCTGGTAGAGACCATGAGCAGGCTGGGGATACTGGAGGGAATGACTGAAAGCAATCAGATAAGCCTGTTTGATATGATATAATATCTGAGAAGGATATGATGAGAGGAGAAGGCATCAATGACCATACGTGAACTGATAGAACACTGTCGGGGCAGGAATCTGTATATTCAGACTCACAACTTTCCCGATCCCGATGCGATAGCCAGCGGCTTCGGACTGAAAAAACTCTTTGAACGCTTCGGAGTTTCTTCCACACTCTGTTATGTGGGCAAGCTGGACCGCATCAGCACCAAAAAGATGACTGAACTGCTCGGGATAGAGATGTTCTCGCAAAGGGATATAGAGGAAGACATGGCTACGGACGACCCTATCATCTGTGTGGATTCGCAGAAAGGTTCCGGCAATATACTCGATCTCAAAGGCGATGAGATCGCCTGTATAGACCACCATCAGTTTATGGAGGTCGAAGGGCTTATATATCATGACGTAAGAAAGGTGGGAGCCTGTGCGACCATGATATGCGGATACTATCAGGAACTCGGCCAGGAGCCTGATGAGATGACTGCAACGGCACTTTTATACGGCCTGAAGAACGATACCATGAATTTCACGAGAGGAGTGACGGACGATGATATAAAGGCATTTCTTTATCTGCACGGAAAATGCGATAGAGCCATCCTTTCAAAGCTTGAACATGACAATATGGAGTATTCCGACCTGAAAGCCTACGGTACGGCCATAGAGAATATTGTTATCTACGATAATCTGGGAATGGCAATGATACCCTTCAGCTGTCCCGATGCACTGATCGCCGTAGTGGCGGATTTTATACTTTCTCTTGAAGCGGTGGAAGTATCTGTAGTATACTCGAAACGTAAGGATGGCATCAAGTTTTCTGCGAGAAGTGAGATACCGCAGCGAGTGAATGCCGCCGGTCTTTTAGCGGAAGCACTGAAGGGCTACGGAGACGGAGGCGGACATTCTTTTATGGCCGGCGGACTGATACCGGCCGAAAAAGCGGAAGCCCTGGGTGAGGACGCGGATAATATCATACACGAACTGATTTTGTCACATGTAAGATGGGCCGGAAGTAAAGATGGAGGCAAGACTGATAATGGCAAATGACTTTAAGAACCTTGTATTTACCAATGACAACTGTGTCGGCTGCAATAAGTGCATAAGCGCCTGCAGCTGCATGGGAGCCTGTATATCCACTGAACCGGATGAAACAGGCAGGTCAAGGATCGAAGTGGACGGGAACCGCTGCATCTCATGCGGTGCCTGCTTTGAAGCCTGTGAGCATGATGCGAGGGAATACCACGACGATACGGAAAGGTTCTTTGAAGACCTTAAGCACGGTGTAAAGATATCACTTCTGCTGGCTCCGGCTTTCAAAGCTGATTATCCTGCTGATTACGAGAGAGTACTCGGAGGACTCAAAAAACTGGGCGTCAACCGTATCATCAGTGTTTCTTTCGGAGCGGATATCACTACCTGGGCATATATCAATTACATACAGAAGACCGGTTTCCTGGGAGGTATTTCCCAGCCCTGTCCTGCTGTGGTAGGCTATATAGAAAGATACGTGCCTGAGCTTCTGCCGAAGCTTTTTCCCGTGCAGTCTCCGATGATGTGTGCGGCGATATATGCGCATAAGGAAATGCATGTCAGCGACAGCCTGGCCTTTATCAGCCCCTGCATAGCAAAGAAACTGGAGATAGACGATCCTAACAACAAGGGATACGTGAATTATAATGTGACCTTCCTTCATCTTATGAAATATATGAAGGAGCATAAGCTGATGGGCGAGCCCGCAAGCGATGAGATAGAGTACGGTCTGGGTTCCATTTATCCCATGCCGGGCGGACTCAAGGAGAATGTATACTGGCTGCTGGGAAGTGATGTGTTCATCCGCCAGATGGAAGGCAACAGCCGCATGTATCATTACTTAAGACAGAATGCCGCAAAGATAAAAGGCGGAAAGACACCTTATCTTTTCATAGATGCGCTTAACTGCGAGAATGGCTGCATAAGCGGAACGGGTACCGATCCTGCCGTGACCGGCGGTGACGATCCTCTCTGTAATCTTCATCTTATACAGGAGAGCGTAAAGAAAGACGGAAAGAAGACTGCGTGGGCAAGAGGGCTTACTCCGGAAAAGAGGATGGCTGCGCTCAATAAACAGTTCGCAGATCTGAATCTTGACGATTATCTCAGAAAGTATACCGACCGTTCTGCCCAGTGCAGGATAAAACAGCCTTCCGAGGCTGAACTGAACAGGATATTCCTGGAGATGAAGAAGACTGATGCCGAGAGCAGGAAGATCAACTGCTCCTGCTGCGGTTACGAGACCTGCCGTGAGATGGCAAAAGCCATATACAACGGCTTTAATCACAAGGATAACTGCGTTCATTACCTTAAGGATCTGGTGGAGGAGGAAAAACGAGAGGCCGAGAGTATGGTAGAACATGAGTCCGCAATGCTTGAAAAACAGCGTGCTGACATCATGAGCACCATAGCAGATATCAATGAACACTTCAATACACTGCATGAGTCCATAAATGCTATGGCAGCAGGTAACAGCGATAATGCACAGGAGAGTTCCGCAATCTCTTCGGATATGAGCGATGTGACCGATTTCTGCAACAGACTGAACAACTCAATGGTCGAGATACAGGGACATCTGACAGCTCTTACAGCCAATAATTCCAAGGTTGTGGATATAGCCAACCAGACCAATCTGCTGGCACTCAACGCTTCAATAGAGGCGGCAAGGGCAGGTGAAGCCGGGCGCGGATTTGCGGTTGTTGCAGACGAGATCAACAAACTGGCTGCCGGCTCAAAAGATACAGCCCAGGATTCGGGTGCGGCAAATGCGAGCATACAGGAAGCCATAGACGGTATTTCCAAGGAAGCACAGGATCTGTTGGAGATAGTTAACGGAGTGCAGGAGAGAGTGCAGAAACTCGCGGCAGCCACCGGAAGGATAGCTGAGTCTACGGATATGGTAACCAGCACGGTCGAAAAGGTGCGGGGTGAACTGGAGGATCTGGTAGATACAAGCAAATAGATACGGAAATGTACAGAGTAAAGGAGGGTTACATGAAACTACAGGGATCTGAACAGATGGAGATGGAAAAGCTGGCCGGAATGTCGGAGACGGCTATCGCCAACAAACAGGCTACAATAGCGGCTACGTTCATATGCGGGTTTATCGCACTTACTTATGTAGTGCTGCTCCCGCAGGGCATCATACCGCCCGGGGTAGGTATAGTAACGATACTGCTCGCACTGGCACCTATCGTGATCTCGTGGATAGTTTACGCCCGCGATCATGCGGCAGAAGGCGTGCGTCATATCATAGGCTGCGGTTTTGGGATCCTTTACGGAGTGATACTCTTTACTTCAGAGATGGACATAGTGTTTATGTATGCCATCCCCCTGCTCGTGATAGTTACGGTCTACAGTGATATGAAATATACGATATTTGTGAGCGGCGGTACAGTGATTTTGAATTTTATACAGGTTGCGATACGTATGTCAGCCGGCAACCTGACCGAGGAACAGGTGACAGCCTTTCCCATGAGAGCCGTGCTGCTGACATTTACTGCGGTGATGCTGGTGCTGACCACAATTTCGTCACGCAGGTTCCAGCGTATCCGCTCAGCCAGGACAGAGATAGAAGAGAATAAGACCAGGGCATTGTTAGATGAGATACTTCAGGTTTCCGGAAGAGTGGCTTCTTCCGTTACTCAGATTTCAGGCGAAATGGAGACACTTACCGATTCGGTTGAGAACACACTGGTGAGTATGAGCGAAGTGAGCAACGGAACCAGTGAATCTTCGGATGCGGTACAGAACCAGCTGCTCAAGACCGAAGAGATACAGACGCATATCACCAGCGTGCAGAATGCTTCGGATATGATAAGCGAGTGTGTGGAGACAGCTGCCGATGCGGTGCGGCAGGGACGTGAATGCATAACCGAGATGGACAGCCTTACCGCTGAAGTAGACAGGGCAGGCAAGGATGTGCAGTCTTCCATAGAGACTTTCAGGGAAACCACTTCTAAGATGAATTCCATTACCGAACTGATCAACAATGTGGCAGATCAGACCTCGCTGCTGGCGCTGAATGCTTCCATAGAGGCAGCCAGGGCCGGCGATGCGGGAAGGGGCTTTGCCGTAGTCGCAAGCGAGATCTCGAATCTGGCCGGTCAGACCAGTGTTGCAACCGATGATATCAATAAACTGATAAATGAGATATCTTCGCAGCTCGGTAACATGGTAAGTACGATCGAGCATCTGCTCAAGACCGGTGAGGATGAGAGCGTATGTGCAAACCGTACTGCGGAATCCTTTGAACTGATATCCGGAAACGTGGACAAGATACGTTCGCATTCGCTTGACATGAACAGGAGCGTGAACGAACTGACCACGGCCAATGAAGAGATAGTAAACAGCATACAGACCATTTCGGCCATAACCGAAGAGGTGACGGCTCATGCAAGCAGTACCTACTCGGGAAGCGAGGAAAACAAGCTGATCGCAGAGCGTATCAATAAGCTCGTTGAAGGACTTGATGCGGATGCCGCGGAGCTGATGAATTACGGCTGATGCCGGCGAAATGACGACGCAGACCACTTATAAAAACACGGATATAAGGCGTGGCTTTGGTCACGCCTTTTCATTTGCCAAGAGATTTTTTAATCCTTTGATTTGAATGGACCCGGAGGTATACGATAAAAGCCCCGTAAACATCTGTTTACGGGGCTTTTCGCAGCTCGTAGCGGAATCGAACCGCTGTTTCCGCCGTGAGAGGGCGGCGTCTTAACCGCTTGACCAACGAGCCATGTGTCACACACTTGAGTAATTTAACATATTATGATTAAAAATGCAAGAGGAAATTTGAAATTTTGTGAAAAAAAAATACAGAGAACTCTTTCTTATATGAAAAAGACAGCATGGGAAGGAAGAAAGCAGTGATATGCAAAACGGTGTGTAAAGAAAAAATACTTGACAGAGCTAAAGGCCTGTGGTTTAATGTAGATCGTTATGGAAAAGATCGTAGAGCAGGGATTGTTATATGATTTTTACGGGCCGCTCCTGACGCAGCACCAGCAGGAGATATACGAAGCCTGCATATACGGGGATCTGTCCCTGGCAGAAGCAGCGGAGAGATTCGGAATAAGCCGGCAGGGCGTGCATGATCTGATAAAGCGCTGCGATAAGATACTGAAGAGCTACGAGGACAGGCTCGGCCTGATCAGCAGGTTTAATGAGACAAATGCAAAGCTGGAAGATATAAAACAGCTGATAGAGAAGAATAAGGATAAAGACGGAAGCGTAAGACTGAGTGCCGAAGAAAGTGCAGAGGTGCTCGCAGGACTCAGACAAATCGAGGAGTAAGAGATACCCCTCATCAGGCAGCGCAGAGCGCTGACAGGCTTCTCCCCGGGGAGAGAAGTCTTTGGGACAGAGATATGGCATTTGAGAGCTTAAGTGACAAACTGCAGAATGTGTTCAAGAGCCTGAAGGGGAAAGGCAAGCTTACCCCTGATGATGTTAAAGTGGCCATGAAGGAAGTGAAGATGGCGCTTCTCGAAGCGGATGTAAATTTCCGTGTGGTTAAGCAGTTTGTAAAGAGTGTAGAAGAAAGAGCTGTCGGTGAGGAAGTCTTAAACGGCTTAAATCCCGGACAGATGGTCATAAAGATAGTCAATGAAGAGATGACATCCCTTATGGGCTCCGAAGTGACGGAGCTGCAGCTGCAGCCCGGACAGGCCATCACCGTGATAATGATGTGTGGTCTCCAGGGTGCAGGTAAGACGACTACCACGGCAAAGATAGCCGGCAAGCTGAAGCTTAAGGGCAAGAAGCCGCTGCTGGTAGCCTGCGACGTATACAGGCCCGCGGCTGTAGAGCAGTTAAAGATAAACGGTGAGAAGCAGCAGGTGGAAGTATTTGACATGGGGACAGATCACAGTCCCGTCGAGATAGCTCAGAAGGGTCTCGAATATGCGTCAAAGAACGGCCATAACGTAGTGATACTCGATACAGCCGGCCGCCTTCATATCGATGAGGATATGATGAAAGAGCTGCAGAAGATAAAGGAAAACGTGACCGTGCACCAGACGCTGCTGGTTGTAGATGCTATGACCGGTCAGGATGCGGTGAACGTTGCCAAAGAGTTTGATGAGAAGTGCGGAGTCACCGGCGTGGTGCTGACCAAGATGGACGGCGATACCAGAGGCGGTGCGGCGCTTTCGATAAAGGCAGTGACAGGAAAACCTATATTGTTTGTCGGTATGGGCGAAAAGCTCTCTGATCTGGAACAGTTCTATCCGGACCGCATGGCCGGCAGGATACTGGGTATGGGCGATGTGCTCAGCCTCATAGAAAAGGCCAGCGCTGCCATCGATATCGATGCCGATAAAGAAAGGGAGATGAGCTCCCGCTTAAAGAAAGGCAAGTTCGATTTTAACGATTATCTGGAGTCCATGAAACAGATGCGCAACATGGGAGGTCTGGGCGCGATACTTTCCATGCTGCCCGGCATGGGAGCCAAAATGGGAGACATTGAAGGCATGGTGGATGAGAAGCAGATGAAGCAGACCGAAGCCATCGTGCTCTCCATGACGCCGGAGGAGCGTGCAAATCCCAAGCTCTTAAATCCGAGGAGAAAGAACAGGATAGCCAAAGGCGCCGGACTTGATATTGCTGTAGTGAACCGTTTCATCAAGCAGTTTGAACAGTCGCAGAAGATGATGAAGCAGATGCCCGGAATGATGAAGGGCTTTGGTAAAAGGAAAGGAATGGGCGGATTCAGAATGCCCTTCTGATATAGATATTTAATCCAAAGGGAGGAAAGAAAAATGGCAGTAAAGATCAGATTAACAAGAATGGGAAAGAAGAGACATCCTATCTACCGTGTGGTTGTTGCAGATTCCAGAAATGCACGTGACGGTAAGGTGATAGAGGAGATCGGAACCTACGATCCCAACACAGAGCCTTCCACATTCAAGATCGATGAGGAGAAGGCTAAGAAATGGCTCGGAAACGGTGCTCAGCCTACCGAAGTAGTCGGAAAGCTGCTTAAGCTTGCAAACATCGAAAAGTAATACGGAGGGGGATATGAAAGAACTGGTTGAAGTCATCGCCAGGGCTCTTGTTGACCATCCCGATGAAGTAAACGTTACCGAAGAAACTGAGGGGAAAAAGACCATAGTAAAACTCAAGGTAGCACAGAGTGATATGGGTAAGGTTATAGGCAAACAGGGGCGCATAGCCAAGGCGATACGCGCGGTTGTGAAGGCGGCATCCACCAAGGAAGACCTCTATGTGGATGTGGATATCATCGAATGACAGGGAGTAGGGGAATAATACCCCTACTCAATTTTTAATGAGTATATGGAAAACGAATATTTCAGGATAGGTGTCATCACCGAGCCTCACGGGGTGAAAGGTGAGGTTAAGGTATTTCCGGTAGGTGATGAGCCGGGCCATTTAAAAAAAGTAAAAAAAATGTTTTTAAAAGAGAGGGAAGGGATGATCCCTCTTACTCCTGCGGGTTTTAAGAACCAGAATGACAGGATAATACTGAAGTTTGAGGAATATGCGGACAGGACGGCGGTCGAAAAGCTGCGTAAAAAGGAGCTTTTCATCCTGCGTGAGGATGCGGTGCCGCTTAAGAAAGATGAGTATTACGTGACTGATCTTGAAGGACTGGATGTCTACGAGAATGACGAAAAGATCGGCGTCCTTAAGGAAGTGCAGAATTACGGCGCGAATGACGTATATGAGATAGAGCGTACTGACGGGAGCCTGCTGCTTCTGCCGGCTATAAAGGAATGTGTGCTGAAAGTTGATATAGAAGGCGGCAGGATGGATGTGTCCGTGATGGAGGGACTATGAACTTTCATGTAATGACCCTTTTTCCCGAACTGATAGAAAAAGGCATGAATACCGGTGTCCTCTATCGTGCTATGGACAGAGGAATATTAAGTCTTCACACTTATAATATAAGGGACTATGTTGCCGATAAGCATAAGCGCGTTGACGATTATACCTACGGCGGCGGAGCGGGTATGCTTTTGCAGGCCGAGCATGTATATCAGACCTATCTTGACGTGATGAGACAGATAGGTGAGGACAGAAAGGTGCGCGTGATCTATACCACGCCGCAGGGCAGTGTGTTTACGCAGGCAAAGGCAGAGGAGCTTTCGAAGGAAGAAGATCTGATATTTTTATGCGGACACTATGAAGGCATAGATGAGAGAGTGCTTGAAGAGATAGTCAGCGATAATCTGTCGATAGGCGATTATGTGCTTACCGGAGGTGAACTGGCCAGCCTGGTAATGATGGATGCGGTATCGAGGCTGATACCCGGAGTGCTTAATAATGATGAGTCGGCAATGACGGAATCCTTTACCGACGGGCTGCTGGAATATCCCCAGTATACGAGACCGGAAGAATGGCACGGAAAAAAGGTACCCGAGGTGCTGCTCTCCGGTCATCATGCCAATGTTGAGAAGTGGCGCCTTGAGCAGTCACTGGAGCGCACAAGGCTCAGACGCCCCGATCTGTATGAGAAATGGAAGGCCGAGCATGATAATAAGAGCTGAAGGCTTATGTAAAAGTTTCAAAAGACTGGTAAAAGACGAAAAAGGTAAGAAGAACGCTACCATACAGGAAGAGTTCTTTGCGGTGGATCATGTGGATCTGCAGGCAGGAGGCGGAGAGGTAGTGGGAGTGCTGGGCCCGAACGGCGCAGGAAAGACCACACTTCTGCGTATGCTCGGCTGTCTGATGAAACCCGGAGAAGGCAGGGTAGTACTTGCGGATGACGAAGGCAGGGAGATCTCCGGCAACGTGGAGATCAAAAAGCATATCGGCTATCTTTCGGGCAATACCAGACTGTATCAGCGCCTGTCCGCAAGAGAGCTCATGCATACGATCGCCGATATATACGGCATGGATGAAAAAGCGGCAGATGCACGTATAGAAGAGATCACGGAGATACTTGATCTGTCTTCTTTTATCGATAACAGGATAGAAAGACTGTCTACGGGACAGACTCAGAGGGTAAGCATAGCAAGATGTCTTGTGCATTCGCCCTCTGTTTATATTTTTGACGAACCGACTCTGGGACTGGACATCCTAAGCAGCGAATCCATAGTTGATTTTATGATGGGTGAACGCGATCACGGACGGACCGTGCTGTATTCCACACACTATATGGAGGAGGCACAGTATCTGTGTGACCGCATACTTATGATGTATAAAGGACATATCGTTGCGGAAGGAACACCGGAGGAACTGATGGATAAGACCGGTACAAAGAATCTGAGGGAGACCTTCCGGAAGATGATAGAGGAAGAGATATGAACAAGAGGGTACTGATATCGCTTTATAAAAAAGAGATACTGGACATACTCAGGGATAAGAAGACCATACTTATGATGATCGTGGTGCCGCTTATCCTTTATCCGCTCCTGTTCTTCGGAGCAATGTATCTGACAAGCAGTCTTTTGAATTCAGATACCGACAGGTCTTATATCATAGGTTATGACAGGGATACGGAGAGGGACGGAGTGATCGCTTTTTTTCAGGAGAAGGCGCCCGGGCACGAATACAAGCTGGCGTATATGCGGACTGATATCAGCGGGCTGGAAGAAGGGCTCGTAGACGTATATATAAGCCGCAGGATGAGTGAGGGAAAGCCTTTGTACGAGATAGCCTACAAGGCTTCAGAGACGTCATCACAGACGGCTTCGGGGATCGCGGACAGGCTGCTTGGCGAATACCGTGAGAAGCTGCGCAGTGAAAAGTTTAAGGAGCTGGGACTTGATGAAGGGGCGGTGATGGATCCTATAGCCTTTGAGCCGAAGGATATGTCCAGCAATGAGGAGAATACGGGGTATCTGCTGGGGTATATCGTGCCTTTTCTTATGATCACCAGCATACTGATGGGAGCACTGTATCCCGCCATTGATACCACTGCGGGCGAGAAAGAGAGAGGAACGCTGGAGACGCTGCTTACCCTGCCGGTAAGAAATCTGGAACTGATCGGCGCTAAGTTCGCCGCAACATCTACGGTTGCCGTGGCTGCGGCGGTATTGAACATGATATCCATGAGCCTGATGGGCGCATATTTTTACAGCACGGTATCGGCTGTATCGGATAAGGAGACGATAAATCTCCTATCGTTTCTGCCTGCCGTTCTGATAATGCTTCTCTGTGTCATCGTGTTTGCGATGTTTGCTTCCGCAGTGTGCTTAAGCGCCTGTATCTTTGCAAAGAGTTTTAAGGAGGCACAGAACTATACGACACCGGTCATGCTGGTATTTATGATATGCGGGATGGCGGGGATGATACCCGCACTGGAACTGAACAGTACAACTGCACTGATACCGGTGGTTAATATAGCACTGCTGATATCTTCGCTTTTCAAGCTGCATTTTGATCTGTCGCTGATCGCGCTTGTGCTTCTTTCAAATGTGGCTTATTCGCTGCTTTCGATAGTATTGATGACGAGGGTATTCTCCTCCGAGCAGATTCTTTTCGGTGACGGCGCCGGCGGCATGAAGCTTCTGGAAGGCAGGAAGAATATGAAAGCCGGGCAGATACCCGGCGTCGGAGACTGCGTGCTCCTCTTGTCAGTGCTGCTTCTGGTCGTGCTCTTTGCAGGCTCGCTGCTGATATCAAAGCTCGGCCTGTACGGACTGATAGGGGAACAGCTGCTTCTCTTTATCGTGACTGCGTTTTATGCCTGGTATGTAAAGGCGGACTTTAAAAAGCTTTTCTCACTGAAAGCTCCGCGCCTCTCAGGAGCTGCAGGAGCAGTGCTTGCATGGGCGGGCAGCTATCTTATCGTGCAGTTTGCCGGAGTGATACTGCAGTATCTTTTCCCCGAAGCACTGGCTTCACAGCAGAATGACCTTACAGCCATCTGGGACGGAGCACCCATGTGGATGCTGGTACTGTCATCGGCACTGATGCCTGCGATATGTGAGGAATGGGCTTTCAGAGGTTTTCTTCTCGGAAGTCTGAAGCACAGATATAAAAAGGCTGTGTCGGTGGTACTCTGCGGTCTTATCTTCGGCCTGTTCCATCTTAACCCGCTTCAGATAGTGTTTGTCGGTTTCTACGGCATAGTTATGGCTTATGTGGCTTATGAGAGCGGCAGCATATTTAATACCATGCTCATGCATTTCCTGAATAACCTGGCGGCCGTACTGATATCCGTATACAAAGATGAGCTGCTTGAAAAGTACGCCTGGGCGCAGGATACAAGCGCAGGAGCAGTGATAGCGATGGGGATGCTTGGCGTCTTCCTTGCCGCCATCGGGCTCTTCATCGTAAAGAAGGGAAGTGCGGGGGCTTCTCACGGGCCGCAGGAGCATGAAAATGTATCATAAAAAATACTTGTAAGTTTACTGTAATTGATATATATTTTTTTTGCACTTTAACAATTTCATATCATCATCAGGGAGGAAAGCATTATGATGACCTTAAAAAAACTTTTCAGAAAGGGCATCGCACTTATGCTTGTAACGATGACTGTTGCACTGGGCGGATGCTCAGGTGACAAGGCAGAGAAAATCTCTGAGGGGACGATCACTATAGGTATTCCCCAGGATCTGGAGGACGGACTTGACCCGCATAAGGTAAGCGCGGCAGGTACCAAGGAGATCCTGTTCAATATCTTCGAGGGACTTGTCAAATACGACGAGTTCGGTAATCTGACCCCAGCGCTCGCGCAGAACTATGAGATCAGCGAGGACGGCCTTACTTATCGTTTCAACTTAAGAAGCGGTGTGAAATTTCACGACGGCAGTGACATGAGCGCGGATGATGTGGTATATTCCATTAATCGCTGCGCCGATGCAAGTGCGGGAGAACCGCTTGTACCGGCGTTTTCCAATATCGACTCAGTCACAAAAGAAGATGCTTCTACGGTTGTGATCACGCTGAAGACGGCTGATACGGAGTTCCTTGCGTCACTCACCACAGCTGTGATACCTGCATCCAATGCGGATCCCGCATCCAAAATCATAGGTACGGGACCTTACAGATTTGTCGGCCGTTCACCCCAGGAGTCCATTGAACTGGAAGCTTTTGACAAATACTGGGGCAACAAGGCACACATCAAGAATGTAGTGCTCAAGGTGGTTGCCAATCCGGATGCCATAGTAATGGAACTTACCGGTGGTTCCATCGACATGATCGCAAGGATCACCGATACACAGGCAGAGGAGCTTAAAGGTTCCGATTTCAAGGTGCTTGAAGGTACCATGAACCTGGTACAGGCTATGTATCTGAACAATGCGGTAAAGCCTTTTGACGATCCGGCAGTAAGACAGGCACTCTGCTACGCAGTGGATCCTCAGCAGATCATGGATTTTGTTTCCGGCGGAAAGGGAGTTGAGATAGGAAGCAGCATGTTCCCCGCCTTCGGAAAATATTATGACGAGAGCTTAAACCATGTATACGACAGGGATATAGAGAAGGCCAAGGCGCTGCTTAAGACAGCAGGTTACCCCGACGGTTTCTCCTTTACCATAAGCGTGCCTTCAAACTATCAGCAGCATATCTCCACTGCAGAGGTAATATCCGAGCAGTTAAAGGAGATAGGCGTAGATGCTAAGATATCACTTATTGAATGGGACAGCTGGCTTTCGGACGTATATGTGGGAAGAAATTACGAAGCGACAGTGGTCGGCGTTGATGCATCACCGCTTACGGCAAGAGCACTGCTTGAGAGATTTACTTCCGACAGCGGAAAGAACTTCATCAACTTCAGTTCACCCGCTTATGACGAGGCATTCAAAAAGGCTGTCGGAACTACAAACGACAGCGTGCAGACGGAAAGCTACAAGGAGTGTCTGAAGATACTCGCTGAGGAAGCGGCTAACGTTTATATTCAGGATCTGCCCACTTTTGTGGCAGTACGCAGCAACATAGAAGGTTATAAGTTCTATCCGCTTTATGTACAGGATCTCGCGGCCCTGTACTTTACGGAGAATAAATGAAGCAGGTCTTAAAAAAAATCTTATCGATGTTCGTAACACTGCTGGCAGTCAGTGCGGTGGTGTTTGCGGCCTTTGAGATAATACCGGGTGATCCGGCCATATCAAAGCTTGGGAGCAATGCCACCGCGGAAAGCGTGGCAAGGCTCCGCGCCGAGATGGGGCTGGATCGCCCTTTTCTTGTACGTTATCTGTCATGGGTCGGTGACATGCTGAAAGGCGATATGGGTATGTCCTACAGTTACAGCATGAAGGTGTCTTCGATAATTGTTGACAAGCTGCCCGTAACACTCGTGATGACGGTTATTTCAATGATACTTACGCTTGCGATATCCGTACCAGTCGCGATCCTGCTTGCAAAATATGCCAGGAGCGGGATAGACCGGACGGGAAATGCACTCAACCAGCTGTTGATGGCTGTGCCGTCGTTCTTTCTGGGAATACTCATGACCTGGCTGTTCGGCATGGTCTTTAAATGGTTCAGGCCGGGCGGCTATATCTCGTACAAAAAGGATGTGGCGGGCTTTATCGGCTATCTGTTCTGGCCGTCACTTGCCATAGCGATCCCGAAATGTGCAATGAGCATCAAACTTCTCCGCAGTGCCATATTGTCGGAAGCAGATAAGGAATACGTGCGTACGGCATACAGCAGGGGCAATTCCACGATGGAAGTGCTTTACAGACACGTACTCAAAAATGCCCTGGTACCGCTTATTACTTTCTGGGGGATGACGGTGGCAGACATGATAGCCGGAAGCATAGTGATAGAGCAGGTGTTCAATATACCGGGGCTCGGGCGTATGCTGATGACCAGTATCTCCAACCGTGATTATCCGGTGGTGGAAGCAGTGATAGTGCTGATAGCTTTTGTTGTGGTGTTTATGAACCTGATAGTGGATCTGATATGCAGGAAGGTGGATCCGAGGATAAAATGAAAAAGTATGATAATTTCAATTTCAAAGCGGGGCTTGTCATAACGGCGCTGATCGTACTGATCGCCGTTACAGGCTGTTTTGTGACCCCGTACCCTTCCACGCAGATGGATAACGCCATGCGCTTTGCGCCTCCGGGAGCAGCACATATAATGGGCTGCGACAATTACGGAAGAGATATTTTTTCAAGGGTTATGGAAGGGATAAGGAATACGCTTTTCATAGCGCTCGGAACGGTTGCCATAGGAACCGTCTTCGGTGTGATACTCGGAGCCGTGTGCGGGTATTTCGGCGGGACGATAGACCTTGTGCTCATGAGGATAAATGATGTGATGTTCTCCTTTCCGAGCATACTGCTCGCACTCGTTATAGTATCGATACTCGGTACGGGAAGCTTCAATGTGGTGATAGCTCTCGGCATAGCATTTGTGCCGAGTTTTGCGAGGATAGTGAGAGCGGAATACAAGAAAAATATAGCACTTGATTATGTGCAGAGTGCAGCTCTTTTCGGGGCGGGACATATGAGGATCATTTTTGTGCATATACTGCCAAATATACTTCCCGTTCTTTTAAGTGCGGTGATGATAGGTTTTAACAATGCAGTGCTTGCGGAAGCGGGGCTGAGCTATCTGGGGATAGGCGTGCAGCCGCCGGAGGCTTCTCTCGGACGCATGCTTTCCGAAGCGCAGTCATACATGTTTACGGCCCCCTGGTATGCGATATTCCCGGGACTCGCCATAGCACTGATGGTTCTCGGTTTTGCACTGGTTGCGGAAGGCATCAGTGAGGATACGGTAAAGGGGGGATTCAGATGAGCCTCCTTGAAGTGAGAGATTTCGGTGTGGAATTCCATGATCACCAGACTCCCGAAAAAGTAGTGGAACATGTGAGCTTTACTCTCGACGAGGGTGAGATACTCGGTATAGTGGGCGAATCCGGCTCGGGTAAATCAATGACGGCGCTTGCGATAGCGGGGCTGCTACCGAGAAAGAAGCTCATAAAGGAAGGCAGCATACTGTTTGAAGGCAGGGATCTGCTGACGATGAAGCGAAGCGAACTGAGGGAACTTCAGGGCGATGAGATATGCATGATATTCCAGGAGCCGATGACGGCGCTCAATCCGACGATGAAAACGGGACTGCAGGTAGAGGAAGCCTTAAGGATACACCATAAGGATATGAGTCCGGAACAGAGAAAGCAGAGGGCGCTTGAGTGCCTTAAGAACGTGGAACTGAGAGATGCTCAGAGTGTATATGACAGCTATCCCCACGAGCTTTCCGGAGGAATGAGGCAGCGTGTAATGATAGCGGCGGCTATGGTGGGACATCCCAAGCTGCTGATCGCGGACGAGCCTACCACTGCGCTGGATGTGACTGTCCAGGCCCAGATAATAAAGCTTTTAAAGAAACTTAACGAAAAAGAAAAGCTTTCCATCCTTTTTATATCCCATGATCTTTCTCTTATCGAGCAGATATCGGACAAGGTGCAGGTGATGAAGAAAGGCAGGATAGTCGAGCAGGGGAGCGTATCGCAGATATTCAGGGATCCGCAGGAAGAATATACAAAGCAGCTGATCGGAGCCATACCGGAGGTCAGACTATGAGTGAAAACATACTTGAACTTAAAGATGTCAGGGTCTCCTTTAAGGGCGCAAACAGACAGGTAAAGGAAGTGCTCAAAGGGGTGAGCTTTAAGCTCGACCGCGGAGAGATACTGGGACTTGCGGGTGAGAGCGGAAGCGGAAAGACCACTATAGCCAAGAGCATACTGGGCATGGTGAAACCTGTCAGTGGTGAATGCATCGTAAATACACATAATCCGCAGATGGTATTCCAGGATCCATACGGTTCGCTGAACCCCGCCAAGACGGTAGGCTGGATAATGCAGGAGCCGCTGAAGATGAAAGGCGGTATGAAGGCCGCGGAACGAAGGGATGCCGTGCTTTCCATGCTGGAGGAAGTGGGACTCGGTCCCGAATATTACGACAGAAGAAGCACCGAGCTTTCCGGCGGACAGCGCCAGAGAGTATGCATAGGTGCGGCACTTATGCGCGAACCGAAGCTGCTCATTGCGGATGAACCCGTATCGGCACTTGATGTAACGGTTGCCGCACAGGTCTTAAAACTCATGAAAGAACTCAAGGAGAAGCGCAACCTCTCCATGCTCTTCATATCCCATGACCTCCGTGTCATGTATCATTTCTGTGACCGTGTACTCATTCTTCGCGACGGCCGTATCATCGAAGAAGGAGTTCCCTCGGAACTCTATCGCAATCCCAAACAAGAATACACTAAACTTTTGCTGGAAAGTGCAGGCATATATAACTAACGCCGGCTCATTTACACATGTGTAATCACAGGACCCGCTCCCGCTTGGGTTCGGGCTCGCAACGGTGCTAAACTCACATTTCGTCCTTTGGGCTTATGTGCGTAACGGCTTAGCTGGCTCTGATGCCTGCTGTGGAGATTATATAATGACTAACGTGAATTTTTTACTTGTAATACAACTGCTGTTTTGGTAAAATATTTCTAAATGTGGGTGATTTTTGTAGTTTTAGTTATGAAAATTCCACAAAAAATACAAAATGGAGGTTACGATATGAACGTCTATACTACAGACAAGATCAGGAACGTGGTACTTTTGGGGCACAGCGGTGCGGGAAAGACGGCACTTGCGGAATCTATGGCTTATCTGGCCGGACTTACATCCAGAATGGGTAAAACCGAAGATAAGAACACAATCTCCGATTACGGAAAAGAGGAGCAGAAGCGCCTTATATCCATATCGACCTCTGTAATCCCCATGGAATGGGAAGGTGCCAAGATCAACATCCTTGATGCACCGGGTATGTTCGATTTCGTGGGTGAGGCTGAAGAGGCCATAAGCGCTGCGGACGCGGCGATCATAGTTGTATCCGGTAAGGCCGGAGTGGAAGTGGGTACTGAGAGAGCATGGGATCTGTGCGAGAAGAACAAGCTTCCCCGTATGTTCTATGTTACCGATATGGATGTTGACAATGCTTCCTTCAAGAATGTTGTCGATGACCTGATAGAAAGATACGGAAAAAAGATAGCGCCTCTTCATTTCCCTATACGTGAGAATGAGAAATTTGTGGGCTATGTAAACGTTATAAGCCAGAAAGCACAGAAATGGCAGGGCAAGGAAGTGGTTGATACCGAGATGCCCGATTACAGCAAAGAATACCTTGAGACTTATCATGAGCAGCTGATCGAGGCAGTGGCAGAGACCAGCGAAGATATGATGGAGAGATATTTCAGCGGTGAGACTTTCTCGGAAGACGAAGTGAGAGCAGCGCTTAAGATCAGTGTGAACGCATGTGATATCTTCCCCATATCCATGGGATCGAATATACTCTGCCAGGGTACTTATGCACTGATGGATGATATAGTAAAGCTTATGCCTTCACCTCTTAACAAGAAGGTTGCGGGTATATCTCTCAAGAATAATGAGATATTCCAGGCTGACTATGATTTTTCCAAACCCAAGAGCGCATATATCTGGAAGACCATTGTGGATCCGTTTATCGGCAAGTACTCACTGATCAAGGTGATGAGCGGTGTGTTCAAGGCAGATGATATTATATACAACAAGGACAAGGATGTAGAGGAAAAAGTATCCAAGCTTTACCTGCTTACCGGCGGCAAGGCAGAGGAGATAAAGGAACTGCATGCGGGTGATATAGGTGCCATCGCGAAGCTTACCGCTGCCAGAACCGGAAATACACTGTCTACGAAGGCCAATACCATACAGTACGGTAAGGCGGCTATATCCACACCTTACACCTATATGCGTTACAAGCCAAAGAACAAGGCAGATATCGATAAGCTGGCTCAGGCTCTGCAGAAGATGACCCATGAGGATCAGACGCTCAAGGTTGTCAATGACGGTGAGAACAGGCAGACACTGCTTTACGGTATGGGTGAGCAGCATCTCGATGTGGTAGCAAGCAGACTGATGAATGAATACAAACTGGAGATAGAACTTTCCGCTCCGAAGATCGCATATAGGGAGACTATCAAGAAGAAATCGGATGTGGAGTATAAGTACAAGAAGCAGTCCGGCGGACACGGACAGTACGGCCACGTAAAGATGCGTTTCGAGCCCAGCGGCAATCTGGAAGAAGCGTACGAGTTCGAGCAGGAAGTGGTCGGCGGTGCGGTTCCCAAGAACTACTTTCCCGCTGTTGAAAAGGGTATGCAGGAATCGGTACAGAGAGGACCTCTTGCTGCTTATCCCGTTGTGGGCGTTAAGGGCATACTTTACGACGGATCCTATCATCCCGTTGACTCTTCGGAGATGGCCTTCAAGATGGCTACCATTCAGGCTTTCAAGAAGGGCTTTATGGAAGCGGGTCCCATACTCTTAGAGCCCATAGCTTCACTCAAGGTGACCGTTCCCGACAAGTATACCGGTGACGTAATGGGTGACCTTAACAAGCGCAGGGGCCGTGTACTCGGTATGAATCCCGACGGCAACGGTAAGCAGGTAGTAGAGGCCGAGATCCCGATGTCTTCACTTTACGGTTATTGCACGGATCTGCGAAGCATGACCGGAGGCAGGGGCGATTATGCATATGAGTTTATAAGATATGAGCAGGCTCCTTCGGATGTACAGGAGAAGGAAGTGGCAGCAAGAGCTGAGGCTGTAGCTGAAAGCAACAAGGAAGATTAATGATAATACCTTCTTTCAAAATTGAAGATATTAAGAAGTTCATGCAGGCTGTTGACGGTCTGTATGATGTGGTTCGTATTGTGGATCCCTCGGAATGCAAGGTTATATCTGATGCTTCGGAGGCGGACCGGGGGAACGAGGATGCAGAGTATTGTCATGCCCGTTGGGGGCGCGGAAAGCGTTGCCTGGATTGTGCCAGCTATCGCGCCGCCCAGTCCGGCATGATACAGGAAAAAGCAGAGATAAGCGGCGACGAGGCCTACAAGGTAGTTGCCGTTCCTCTGATACTCGATGACGAAACAGGAAGGCGTCAGTACTGTCTGGAACTGATACGTAAAGTCAGTGAAGGCGATGTGATATCCGAGGATGAATATACCGGCGGAGCCGACCGTATGGAATTCCGGGAGGTCATAGATACACTTACAGGTATCAGTAACTGGGAGGGTTTCAAAGATGCCGCAATGGAATATCTGTCTAATGCGACGGATAAGAAGAGCATACTGATACGTGCCAATATCAAGGATTTTAAGCTGGTGAACCAGCTTTACGGCCGCAGCCGCGGGAATGACATACTGTATTCCATGGCAGGCATGTGCCGTGAGCTTGCCGGAGCAAAGGGAGTGTACGGACGCATTATGTCCGACCACTTTATGATACTCATGGCAGAGGAAGATTTTGACGAGGAAGCTTTAAAGAAGCTTGCCCAGAAGGTTGTCGACAGACAGCAGTTCGGCATCTACAAGGTGCATATACAGTTTGGTCTGTATCCGATAACGGACCGCCGGGAAGATATATCCATAATGTGCGACAAGGCGCAGATAGCGCTCAAGGCCATAGAGTCGGACCATCCCGTGGCAATGAACAGATACAGGGATACAATGATACTTGACCGCCTGTATTCCAGCGAGGTCATCTCCGGCTTCGAAGAGGCTCTGCAGAAAGACCAGATGAGTATCTTCCTGCAGCCGCAGAATGACAGGGACGGAAAGCTTCTCAGTGCAGAAGCACTTGTAAGATGGAACCATCCGGAGCAGGGAATAGTACCGCCGGACCGCTTTATCAGAGTGCTGGAGAATGCGGGGCTTATACATGAACTGGATACCTATGTCTGGGAGAAGACAGTGATACAGCTTGCAAACTGGACGGGGACAGTCAAGGAGAATGTACCGCTTTCGGTAAACATATCTCCTAAGGATATGATCTATGTAGATATCGAGAAGACCTTTGCGGACCTGGTCAGGAAGTATGATGTATCTCCGGACAGACTCAACCTGGAAATAACGGAATCGGCTGTGATGGCTGATCCCGAGGGCTGCATCGAACTGGTAAAAAGGCTGCAGAATCGCGGGTTTAAGGTGGAGATAGATGATTTCGGAACAGGCTATTCTTCACTGAACCTGCTGAAGGATCTGCAGGCCAATGTGATAAAGATAGACAGGGCCTTTTTAAAGAGCATAGAACAGGAAAAACGTTCGGAGATAATACTGAATCATATAATCAGTATGGCTAACGAACTGGATATGTCGGTCATCACGGAAGGTGTTGAGACTAAGAAACAGCTTGATATGATGTCGGATATGGGCTGCAAGATGTTCCAGGGCTTTTATTTTTCAAAACCCATCCCGATAATGGAGTTTGAAGCAAAGTACTTTGAAACAGAGTAAGGAGGGGGAGAGATGGGCTTATTGAGTAATCTTGCGAAACTTGCCGTTACTGCCGGAAAGCTTGCGGCAGCTGCGGGAGAAAAGATGGAAGCGGCCGAGGGTAAGGGAAATGGCTATGTGCGTCCCGAGCCTGCGCCGAGTACAGCTCAGCTGAAGAGACAGGCTGAGAGTGACGGCAGAACTTTTGATGAAAAGCTTAAGGAGATACTGGCCGGGCGCGCGGATGTGCGGATCGAGGAACATGTCCCCGTAGATGATGTGGAGATGCATGCGGGAAAGCAGATCTATACACGAAAAGGAAATTACTGCCTGCCCGATGCGTTTTCATATAAGCTGAGCTGCGGAGGAAAGGTGCTGTATATCAGACTGTGGGATACATATGCATATTATAACCATGCAGCTAACCGTCAGGTTAAGGAATACTGTGATTCGCAGGGAATAGGGGTGCTTGATTTCTTTAACTACCTTCCCAACGGAGTAAACTATATGCGCGAGCGCATATTGGCTGCTCTGAACTGAAAATGCTTAAAAAGGAAAGAGAAATGTGATCATTCACGCCTGCAGCGGGTGCAGCGTTTCCGTTTAAAAAGCTTTGCAGGCAGCCGGGAACGTATCATCCGGTAGAAACAAGCACGCTTTGTTTCTTTCAAAGTTTTTTCTCTTTCCTTTTTTATATTTATGGATATTCTGGAAAGTGTTTTACAAAAGGAAACCTGGGAGGAGTTCCTCCGGTATAAAAAGGAACGCGCGCACCTTGACCGCGGTGAAGAGGGCGTGTGGCGTTCTTTTATTGATGAGGAAAAATATCTGCAGCTCCCGGGAAACGATAACTTACCGCTTCCGATAAGGCAGGAGATAAACAAGAGCGGTTCTGTAAAAAAGCGCGTTATCTATTCTTATCCCGAACCCTATAACAGCATATTGAAAGGGATTGCATATCTGCTTTACCGTTATGATGACGTATTTGGCGATAACTGTTATGCATTCCGCAGAAACAGGAGTGCGGGCGATGCGCTGGGGCGATTGCTTCGGGATAACGCAGAAGGAAAACTGTGGTGTTTAAAGCTTGATATAAGCGATTATTTTAACTCCATCGATATAGAGATGCTGCTTGATAAACTGGAGTTTATGCGCAGGGACGATGAGAGGCTTTTTGAACTGTTTGCAGCAATGCTTCGAAGAAAGCAGGTGCTGCTCGGTGACGGGAGCGAGATCTGTGATGAACACGGTGCCATGGCAGGCATAGCAGTTGCTCCTTTTTTTGCAAATATTTACTTAAAAGATGCGGATAAGTTGTTCGAAAATGAGAAGTATTACCGTTATTCGGATGATATACTGATACTTGCCGAAAGCAGGGAGGCGCTGGAGGAGAAGAAGGAGAGGCTGCTTAAGCTTTTTGCAGACCTAAGACTTAAGCTTAATGAAAAAAAGCTGCACACCTATGCGCCGGGGGAGGCAGTCGAGTTTCTCGGTTTTGCCATATGTGCGGGAAATGTGGATCTGTCGGAGGCAACAAAGAAAAAACTAAAGGATAAGGTGAGCCGCAAGGCAAGGGCACTGCAGCGCTGGAGCAGAAAAAAGAAGCTGCCCGGAGAGCGGGCGGCAAAGGGTTTTATACGGGCGCTGAACCGGAAACTCTATTCAAAAGATGAAAAGGCTTTTTCCTGGAGCAGGTGGTTTTTCCCGCATCTGACTGCGGATGAGAGCCTGAAAGAGCTGGATGCATATATACTGCAGTACATAAGGTATACGGTAACAGGCAGGCACTATAAGGGAAATTACCGTATAAGCTATGAGAAGATAAAAGAATGGGGCTACAGAAGCCTTGTTCATGAATGGTGGGAACAGAAACAGAACAGGATGGATCGATAAGAGAACACAATGGTTGATAACGATATAAGAAAAGAAAAGTATATACTGCTGATCAGCTACAGCGGAGAGGAAAAACAAGCCGAGGCATCGCTTGATGAGCTTGCCAGGCTTCTTGATACTGCGGGCGGGCTTGCCGTGGGAAGAATGAAACAGAAGCTGCCAAGGCCGGATAACGCAACATATATCGGCAGCGGCAAGGTTGAGGAGCTCAGGATGAGCATAGAGGCACGGGAGGCCGACGGAGTGCTCTGTGATGATGAGCTCTCACCTGCCCAGATGAGGAATCTTTCCGAGAGGCTCGATACCAAAGTGATAGACAGGACCATGCTGATACTGGATATATTTGCGGCACATGCACATACCAGTGAGGGCAAGCTTCAGGTGGAGATGGCACAGCTTAAATATCGCCTCAGCCATCTGGCAGGAGCGGGCAAGGCCATGTCGAGACTGGGCGGAGGCATAGGTACAAGGGGGCCGGGCGAGTCGAAGCTTGAGTCGGACCGCAGGGTCATAGGAAAGCGTATAGCGAGGCTTTCGGCGGAAATAAAGGACATGCGGCGCGTGCGCATGACTACGAGGAAGATGCGCATGAGCAATATGACACCGGTGGTTGCTATCGTGGGATATACTAACGCCGGAAAATCTACCCTGCTGAATCTGCTGACCGATGCTTCGGTGCTTTCGGAAAACAAGCTCTTTGCTACTCTTGATCCGACTACCCGCTCGTGCAGGCTGAAAGGTGGCGGAGAACTGCTCTTTACCGATACGGTAGGCTTTATCAACAAGCTGCCGCATCAGCTCATAGACGCATTCAGAAGTACTCTGGAGGAAGCCGGATACGCGGATATAATACTGCATGTTGCCGACGCTTCCGATACTTCGCTTGATATGCATATGCAGGTGGTGTATGAGACGCTCCGTGAACTGGACATAGTGGGAAAGCCCATGATAACGGCTTTTAACAAGACCGATCTGATAGAGGAAGGTTTGAGGCTTAAAGATATGCATGCGGATGCCAACATAAGGATATCCGCCAAAACCGGCTATAATACGGACTCACTTCTTGCGCTTGTGGAAGATATACTGCAGAAGAGCAGGAAGCCTGTGGAGATGCTGATCCCCTATTCCGAGGCCGGAAGGCTTGACGGCCTGCACAGATACGGAAAGGTGATAGAAGAGGAATATCTTGAAGAGGGCATAAGCATTAAGGCATATGTGCCGACAGGAAAGGACGGCATAAGCTGACGGAGGAAAGATGAAAACAGATAAGCTCGAAAAATATATTACGGAAGAGCTTGCATCGGTAAATATCAAAGAGGAGGATGTGCTTAAGCACGCCCCTGTGGATCTGTCGACTGACTGTGAGTACATTACCGGTACAGTGTTTCTGACCGGAAGCATACTGGGTGTATGTACCGCTAAAGTACAGAGCGATCACGTATGGTATTTCAGGGGAGTGAAGCACATCGGGGCACCGAAGGAAGAAGCGGTAAGAGATCCGAAGCTGATCTGCTATGATCTGGAAAAGGTTGAAAACTTACGGCTTGAACGATATATAGGCGCCAACATACTGTGCGCTGACATTGAAGGAGAGAAGGCGGAAATAGCAGCGCTTACCAATACAAATGCGGAAGCGATGTTTGCGTTTATAAGGAGCTTTAAAAACCTTAAGAACGGAATTGACCCGGAAGAGGAGCTTGGCAAGCCGGAAGAAGCGGAAGAGGAGAGCATAGTAAAGACCGACAAGCGTACGGTGTTTCAGAGAACACTCAGATACTTCTTCAGATATAAGGGTTCTATTGTCCTGCTGATCTTCTGCTATATACTGTCTTCAGTGATAAGTCTGGCCTGGCCCTATCTTTCAGGCAAGATGCTCTATGACAGGGTGCTGGCGAAGAACGCGGATTTTCTCGAACAGTACGGGCTTGCCGGTCAGGCTGGTCTTGCACTCATGCTGCTCGTGCTGATGATGTTCGGCTGCAGGCTGATCGGACATCTTACTTCTGCGGTGCAGATGGCAGTGATGGCGAAGGTTGCAACATCAACCGTCAGGGACATAAAGACTGACATCTTTTCAGCAATGAGCAGGCTTTCGCTGAGGTTTTTTACGGATAAGCAGACCGGCGGACTGATGACGCGTGTGGTGAGTGATGCGGAGCGGGTAACGGAATTCTTTATAGACGGACTGCCTTCAGTGTTTATACAGGGGCTTACGATAATAGTCACCTTCGTGGTGATGTATCGGCTGAACTGGCAGATGGCTCTCATTGCCTGCATACTTCTGCCGCTTCTTGTATATATGACCGTAAAACTGCGGCCCGGACTGTGGACCCTGTCCGGAAAAAGGCACCGGGCGGAAAAGGCCGTTACCGCAAAAGCAAATGATAACCTGACGGGAGCGCGTGTCGTAAAAGCTTTTGGCCAGCAGGCGGCAGAGATAGAGCATTTCGAGCGGCCAAACAGAAAACTATGCGAAACCGAAGTAAGTATAGTGAAGCTGCGTAACCAGTTTTCCATACTTTACAACCTTGTGCAGGAAGTTTCGAGCATATGGATATGGATCATAGGGGTGTTCTTTGTACTTAAGACCGAGCAGATGGAACTGGGCGTGCTCCTTACCTTTGTAGGATATGTGGCACAGCTGAACGGACCGATGAACTTTTTTTCAAGAGTATTCCGCATGTGGTCGGACAGTATCAATTCTGCCCAGAGGTTATTTGAGATCATAGATTCGGTACCGGATGTATCGGAGAAGGAAGACCCCGTGCGCATGGATACACCGAAGGGAGTGATAGAGCTTGACAACGTGACCTTCGGATACAGCCTGACAAAGCCGGTACTGAAGAATATCAGCTTAAAGGTCAGGGAAGGTGAGCTGCTGGGAATAGTCGGCCGGTCGGGTGCGGGAAAGTCAACGCTGGTCAATGTCATATCCAGACTATACGACGTGCAGGAAGGCAGCGTAAAGATAGACGGAGTTGATGTAAAAGATCTGGCGCTGGCGGATCTGCGACGCAACGTGGCGATGGTATCACAGGATACATATATCTTCATGGGCAGCGTTGCGATGAATATCTCCTACGGAAGAAAGGATGCGGACAGATGGGAGATAATAAGGGCGGCCAAGATGGCAAGTGCCCATGAGTTTATCTCGAAGATGCCCGATGGTTACGATACGGTGATCGGCGCTTCAGGTAAGGATCTGTCGGGCGGTGAAAAACAGAGGGTTTCGATCGCGAGAGCCATACTGGCTGACCCGAAGATACTGATACTTGACGAGGCGACCGCCAGTGTGGATACGGAGACGGAGAAGGCGATACAGAATTCGCTGAAGCTTCTGGTAAAGGGCAGGACTACCTTGTCGATCGCTCACAGGCTCTCTACTCTCAAGGATGCTGACAGGCTGATAGTGATAGAGGGGGGACGTATAGCCGAGGAGGGTACGGCAGAAGAACTTGATGCGGATCCCGAGGGTATCTTTCACAAGCTAAGCAGACTGCAGCTTAATAAAAATGATCAGTTTGGTGAGGTAACGGAAATGACGGAAGAGAATGAATTGAATTATTATGAAAAACAGGCCGAGGAGATGACGAAGCTGTATATGATCGGCCCGGAAGATAAGTTTGAACGCACAGCGGGCGGCTTTGTGAACCTGACCAGCAGAGGAAAGCTCTATAAATCCGTAAAAGTGGTCAGGCTTTTCCCTTTCACTGATGCAGATAAATATATATCCATAAGAGAGGGGGACGAGAAAGCCAGGGAGATAGGTATTATAGAAGACTTATCGTCGATGCCCGATGAAAGTGCGAAGATACTTAAGGAACAGCTGGCACTCAATTATTTCACGCCGGTGATCAAAAAGATATACAGCATAAAAGACGAATTCGGTTTTGCATATTTCCACGTGCTTACGGATAAGGGTGAGTGCCGCTTTGCCATAAATATGGCATCCAATGCGGTCAGCAAGCTCTCTGATGAGCGGCTGATCATAGCCGATATAGACGAGAACCGCTTCGAGATACGTGATGTGAACGAACTGAGCATGAAGGAACGGCGGAAGCTGGATATGTTCCTGTAAGCTGATCTGTCAGAGGAATAGAGATGATACTGAAATATACGATCCCGCAAAGGGTTAAGGAACTTATAGCACTCACGGAGGATGAGTGCATATACTATGCGGTACCTGTCGACATCGGAAGGGATGCCGGGTGGGCGGCGGATTCCTATGTGATCGTGACAACGAAAAGAGTGCTGCTGTCCGAGGGAGAGCAGATAGTCGAAGCTTTGAGCATAAGTGATATTTCTTCGGCGCATGCACTGCCACGTGTCGGCGGCGGACTCCTGGCGGTAACATATAAGGGAGAGGAAAGGATAATCGCGCATTATTCCGCAAAACATTTAAGCCGTTATGCTTATGTGGCCAGAGGCATCAATATACTGGTGTCCGGCCGTTTCGAGGAAGTGGAGAGCAGGGAATATGAGAGGACCTGTCCGGTCTGCGGACGGGCTATCCCCGGAACAAAGCATTGTTTGAAGTGCTCAAAGGAGGGCGGCTTCATAAAGACTTTTGTCAGGATGGCAGGACCTTATAAAAAGGAGTTCTTCGGAGTATTTGTGCTGATGATACTCGCTGCAGTTACCACACTCTTAAATCCCGAGATACAGAAGCATCTGATAAATGATGTGCTGAAGGGGAACGGAGGCATGAGAAAGGCACTGTTTTTCCTCGGCATGATGTTTTCGCTGAGCGTCGGCATAGTCATAGTAAATGTATTAAAAAGCAATGCGTCGGCAAAGCTCGGAGCAAGGATAGCAGCCGATCTGAGATCAAAGCTCTTTATCAAATATCAGGAGCTGCCGATCAGTTTTATCAATGACAGGCGTCCCGGAGAACTGTTAAACCGTATTACAGGAGATACCCAGTATATACGTATGTTCATGGAGGATGTGTTCTGCAATCTGTTTGCAGTGCTCTTTATATTCATCTGGGATGTGGTGTTCATGATGGCTCTGAACCTGAAGCTTTCACTCATCACTTTTGCGTTCATACCTGTGGCGGTGATACTTACCGTTGCATTCAGAAAAACCGTAAGCAGGATATTCCGGCTGCAGTTCAGAAAGAACGACGATGTGGCAAGCGACCTGCAGGATGTGCTTTCGGGAATGCGGGTGGTAAAGACCTACGGAAAGGAAAAAGAGGAGGCGGAGAAATTCAAAATCCTTTCCGCGGAGTATGCGCGTGTCAACAGAAGAAACGAAACTTTCTGGGCATACTTTTCGCCGCTTCTGCAGATGGTGATGGGACTCGGTGTACTGGCGGTGGTGCTCTTCGGCGGTATGGATGTGCTGAATGATAAGATGAGTGCGGGCGAACTGTATCAGTTTGTGACCTACACCTCACTGCTGTTTCAGTACATATCATGGATGAACCGTCTGCCGCTGCAGCTGGCACAGCTGTCGGCCTGCCTTGACCGTATCAATGACATACTTGGACAGGATGTCGAAGCGGAAGACGAGAATGTGGTCAAAGATCTTAAGATAAAGGGTGAGATCGTTTTTGATCATGCCACTTTCGGGTATAAATCATACCAGCCTGTTCTCGAAGACATAAGCGTAACGGTGAAGCCGGGTGAGATGATCGGCATAGTGGGAGCCTCGGGAGCGGGTAAGTCCACGCTTATAAATCTGCTTATGGGACTTTATGATGTCGATGACGGAAGGATACTTATAGACGGAAGAGATAAAAAGACGATAAAGAGCAGTTCGTATCATTCACAGATAGGAGTTGTGCTGCAGGAAACCTTCCTGTTTTCGGGAACCATACTTGATAATATACGCTTCTCAAAGCCGGATGCAACGTATGAGGAAGTGATCCGCGCGGCTAAGATGGCAAATGCTCATGACTTTATCTGCAGTACACCAAACGGATATAATACTTATGTGGGTGAGAAGGGGTATAATCTGTCCGGCGGCGAACGTCAGCGCATCGCGATCGCAAGAGCCATACTCACAGATCCGAGACTGCTGATACTTGATGAAGCGACAGCAAGCCTGGATACGGAGAGCGAGTTCATGATACAAAAGGCATTGAGCCGTCTGACAGGAGGAAAGACAACCTTTGCCATAGCACACAGGCTTTCAACCCTTAAAAATGCCGACAGGATAATGGTGATCGACAAACACAGAGTGGCCGAGATAGGTTCCCATGAAGAGCTGATGGCAAAGAAGGGAATATACTATAAGCTGCAACTGGCACAAAGATGCTGAAAGCTCAGGCGCTTTCTTTCATCCTTGCTTTTACCGCATACATTTCTTCGTCGGCGCGCTTGACCACGTCCTGTACCGATATATCCGAAGCGGGATCAAATACCGCCATGCCGCAGGCTATTGACACATAGTCAGCGGGAAGAGGCAGTTCCCTGGTATACGCACTCATATGCTCATTCAGATCCTGTCGCAGCGTTTCGCGTTCTTCATAGTCGTCACCTGCAAGGACAGCTATGAATTCGTCACCGCCTATCCTGTACACAGGACTGTGTTTGAAGACCCTGCATATGAGACGGCAGGCTTTTATCAGATATTCATCACCGGCATCATGTCCCAGGGAATCGTTTATGAGCTTTAAGCTGTTGACATCAAACATGGCGATACCGAAGCTGATATTCGAATCCGAATTGATCTGTGACTGAAGATATTTTTCTTTATCCTCGTAAGCCATGCGGTTATTGACATTTGTAAGCGAATCACGCCGCATAAGATCAAGCAGACGTTTGTTGATAAGATCGAGGCTCAGTGCATGTCTGAATTTATCAAATACCAGTCCCATACGGCTCTGGTAAGTATTAAGGAAGTGGTTTTCCACTTTATCAAGGCAGTCCTTGAAGACGATATATCCGCAGGCTTCATCTGCTTCATGCAGGGGAAGGAAAACATAGAGATGGTTTTTCTCATCCGGGATAAAGCCGGGGATCAGTTCTTTTGAAGCGAATTTATCGCACTTATAGTGCACGCCGTTTTCGGTTGAGTAGATCACTTCCATGTGTTTGCTGTAGCCTTTGGTCCCGAGTTTGATATTGGTGTCATAGATGGAAAGACCGAAATTGGGCTCGAGCAGTATATGAAAAGAATTTCCTTCAAAGTCGTGGTTTTCCTCAAGAAGCCGATGAAGGTTTTTCTTAAAATCGACGAAAGTAAGGCAGGAAAGAATAGTGGAATCTATGAGATTAAGTTTCCTGTTGAAGTAGGTGGTCATGGCGCGCTTTGAAAAAGCTTCGCGTCCGACACGCCGCCTTATGCTGTCGCTGTTTCTGAAGGATGCACAGTTACAGCTTTCGCCGGGAATAAAGCGGCAGGGTATGATATGCGAACTGCCGGGAGCGGCCCCGCCTGACAGTTCAAGCCAGAGTTTTCCGGCTTCCATGCCCATATCGGTAAAACACTGGTCCACGGATGCGATGGAAGGATCAAATATCTGACTGTCATCGATAAAGTCATATCCGGTCACAAGTACATCGCCGGGAACGTCGACACCGTTATTGCCAAGAGTTACGCAGGTTTCCATTGCAAGCCCGTCATTGGCACAGATGAAAACGTCGGGGAGCACGCCGGAGCCGGAGCATATTTCGTTTACACGTCTGGTCGCCGAGGCATTTTCCCAGTTTGTATAGAATACTTCGATAAGGTCGTCCGGCCGACCGGTTTCGTTAAGATAGTCTTTTACGGCCTGCAGGCGGAGCTCCGAATCGAGTGAATCCTTGGTACCTGCAAAGAAGGTGATCCTGCGGACTCCGTGTTCTTTATAGAGGTGTTCGCACATGGTCTTGGTAGCAACGTAGTTGTCGGAACCCACGTAGCTGATACCGTCCCGTCTGGATCCCTGCATGATGACAGGAATACCGGCCTCATTACTGCGGCTGATGATATCGTCAATGCGGTCCTTGTAATCCAGGCCGCTGCCGAAGATGACGGTACCGTCAAAGTCATGAAGATCAGGGAGATTGAATATGTTCATCTCGCCTTTTTTATTGGCCATTGTATCGACATATGTGGGATAACAGAGGAAAAGGAAAAGATCGGTTTTTTCATTTTCAAGAGCCTGCTGCATTCCCTTCAGAAACTGTGTCAGTATCTCGCAGCACCAGCCTGTAGTGAAAATGGCTATCTTCTTTTTCATAAGACTACTCCTTTGTATAGCATATATACCGGAATAAACCTTGCGTAATTATAACAGAAAATGCGGTAAATATCAAAAATAGAATGTGTTTTTCTCCGTTATTTTTGATATAATGACATAGTAATGTTTGTATTGTCTATTTGAGGGGGCTGCCATGGATTTTCAATCCGAAGGCGTTGAAGAGGAGGAACAGCTGGAAACTTTAAAGTCTATCGGCTGCGACCTTATACAGGGGTATATCTGGGGAAAACCGCTGCCGCCGGAGGCGGCGGGGGAGCTTGTGCTTTCAGCCGAAGGCAGCCTTAAGCCGATCTAAGAGGGTATCCGGATCATAAGGCTTGCATATAAAATCCGCAATGTTATAGGGCAGCGCCTTATAGAGATTTTCCGAAGTACTTTCTTCGGTGATCACGACTATGGGTATATCGCTTATGCCGTTATCCTGTAACAGTTTGAGAACACCGAAGCCGTCAATTATCGGCATGTAAAGGTCAAGCAGTATGCCATCGATCGAAGGAGAGCCTTTCAGGAGGCGGTCGAGACCCTGCAGACCGTCTTCGGCCGCTTCGACCATATATTCCCATATCAGTATATTCTGAAGTATCTCGCGGTCAATCTCGGAATCATCAATGATAAGGATCCTTTTGTCAAACATATCGAGCATCCACTTTAAAATCTGGTTATCTGAGCGGGGACGGATCCCCGAACTTCTTCATTATAACATCCGCAGTGGAAAAAACAACAGAATATGAAGAAGGTCCATCCGCACCGGCGTTTTTTTATGGCGGGATGTATGCTATAATGACGGTGACCGGGAAAATGATAAATATCGGAGGGATAAGCTTATGAGTTTTATTAATGAGAAAAGTATAACGGATTATCTGGATTCGCTGGTGAAGGAAGGGATACCTTCCGTAGACTGTATCATTTACAGGGATCACAGGCAGATCTACCGTTATATGACGGGCACCGTTGATATAAACAGGACACAGAAGGTTAGAGCTGATCAGCGCTACCTTATGTTTTCAATGACAAAGGTGCAGACCATGACCGCCATGATGCAGCTTATCGAGCAGGGAAAGGTTTCTCTCGAGGATGAGGTCGGGAAGTTTCTTCCGGCGTACAGGGAGCTCAGTGTTATGGGAGATGCGGGAGCGGAAAAAGCAAAGAGCCCGATGAAGATATGGCAGCTGCTCTCAATGCAGTCGGGACTGGATTATGATCTGCAAAGACCGGGCATAGTAAGAGTGCTGAAAGAGAAGGGAGCATCCGCAGGCACGGTGGAGCTGGCAGAGAGCTTTGCGGAATCACCGCTTAAGTTTGAGCCCGGAACAAGGTTCTTATACAGCTTAAGTCATGATGTGGCGGGAGCTGTAATTGAGGTGGTCAGCGGGATGCGCTTTTCCGAATATCTGAAAAAGAACATCTGGGAACCGCTGGATATGAAAGACACTTTTTTTGCAAAGCCCGATAACAGCGCTCTTGAGAGACTGGCGCAGCAGTATATCATGGATGAGCGAGGGATAGTTCCAATGGAGCAGAGCTGCAATTATCAGCTTTCGGAGAATTATGAGAGCGGAGGAGCGGGGCTGGTGAGTACGACCGGGGACTATGCAAAGCTCGGCGATACTCTTGCCTGTGGCGGCGAGAGTGCCGGAGGGGTAAGGATACTAAAACCGGAGACGGTGGAAATGATAAAGAAGAATCTTCTCTGTGAAGCAGGACTGGAGGATATAGAAAAGACCATGGGGAGACGCGGCTACGGTTACGGCTGCGGAATGCAGGTGTTTCTGTGGCCGGAGAAAGTCGGTTCAACCGCGCCCGCAGGTATCTTCGGCTGGGACGGTGCTGCCGGAGCCTGCATACAGATGGATACGGTTTCAAAAACGAGTTTTGTCTACATACAGCATGTCAGAAACTGCGGTATGGCATACGATACGATACATCCAACGTTAAGGGATATGATATTCGGTGCATAATTTTTGTGGGCTTACCTGTCGAAAGCGACGGCTTAAGCTTACACGGCCGGATATGAAACGGAGGAGGGAGAGTAATGAAGGTAAAATGCGATTTCTGCGGCAGCATGTATGAGGATACGCAAAACAGCTGTCCGGGCTGCGGAGCGACCAACACACAGGTCCGGAGGAGTACGCCCGATCAGCCGGCAACTGTAGAGGATCTGAAAGCCTGGTATGAATCTAAAGGACTGCCGTCGTATGAAACAACGAGATTTTTTATCGGCATCGACTACTCTGGGCCGAGAGCCTTCGGTATCTATAAGGACCCGTACAACGGTAATTTTGTCGTATATAAAAACAAGGATAACGGATCCCGCGCAGTACGCTATGAAGGTACGGATGAGGCCTATGCCGTAAACGAGCTGTTCATGAGGCTTAAGCAGGAGATAGTGGAACAGAAAGCAAGGAATGCGAGCCGCGGAGTGTCGCCTTATTATTCCAAGAACGGTGCAGGAAGGACGCAGCGCAGATCAGTGGGAAGCGGGCTTACAAAGATAATAGCCACGATATTTGTCATAAACATTATTGCATCATTATCTGTTGGGGCACTCATGAACCGGTCCTATCATAACGGCGTGCCTGATCAGGGCTACTATGTTGTTGACAGAGAGCCATATTACAGCATGGGCAGATCCCAGGCATACGAAAACTGGGCTCATTATAACCTGCAGAGCGGGGAATGGGAGAGTGTGGGAACATCATCCATACCGGCTGAGCTTGAAAAGAGAAAAACAGCGAAAAAATACTTTTGGACACAGGGCTATATGCAGGAGTACGATTTCACTGATTTTCAGACAAGCAGACTTTATTACGAATATATATATTCGGATGGTTATGCGGCAAAAGGATACTATGAGTACGAAGGGAACGATTATTACCATCTTGACAGTTTTGATACGTCCAGCTGGTATTACTACAATGATGATTCATGGGAGCCGGTAGATTATGATTCGCTGCCTGATCCGCTCAAATTTGAGTATGATGCACGAGACTTCTATTACTATCCGGCCTGGGATTCATCCACGCAGATAAGCGACTTCTCTGAAACGACATATTATCAGGATTATGAGCGTGAGCAGGAGGAAGTGTCGAGATCCTATGACGACGATGACGATGACGACGATGACTCCTGGAACAGCTACGACAGCAGCGACTATTCCTGGGATTCGGGAAGCGACTCCTGGGATTCCGGCTCCACGGACTGGGGGTCCGACTGGTAGGGGGAATCGACTGACCGCTCCGGGCGTAATATGTACCCACAGGACCCGCTTCCGCTTGGGTTCGGACTCGCAGCGGTGCTAAACTCGCAATGCGCCTTCGGCCTTTGCTCGTCAAGCACCGGCGGCCTCACACAGTCCTGTGTGTACATATTATGCCTTAAGCGGTTTCAGATCTCTTGAGGATAGGGTAAGAGGAGTTTTCGACGAGAAAGATCGGCCGCTTGTTTTCGCTAAGTATGGCACTAAGTTGCAGTGCTTAATCTGCCTGTTGCCGTGATCACTATCGCGTTACAGTCTGAGAAATAGAGGACGGGGGCGGAGACGGAGGAAACTGAGAGACCGGATGCCGGTAGGGAGGACAGTTGGAATAACGGGACGGAAACGGAAGAGATGTACGGAATCGTTGCCTGATAATAAGAGAATGAAGAATCAGGGGAACGAAAACAGAAAAATTGCCAAAATCGTTGCCAAAGATGAGATATCTTGATATGGAAATAATATATCCCGGCACTCGGTCATAACTGGGGTGAGTGGACGGTTGTTAAGGAAGCTACCGAGGAAGAAGAAGGAGTCGAGGAGAGGGTATGCAAAAACGATCCCTCACATAAAGAAACGAGACCTATACCGAAGAAGCAGAAGCCGGTTGAGACGGAAGAGCCTAAGGAGCCCGAGGAGAAGAAGCCCGATACGGAAATACCTGTAGTAGTATCGGATAATAAGAGCGAAAAGATCAACGGTGCGGATGTTACGATAGGCTGGGACATCACCTATCCCAAGGCCGTGACCTGGACCGGAAGCAGGATAAGCAAGGCGCAGCTGCAGGCTCTCTCGGAAGAAATAGCAAAGATAAAGATCTCCGGCCTTGATAAGGCGGTAAGCGGCTTTAACAAGGATGCGGACCTGACAAAACTCTTTAGCGTAAGTTATGTGATCGGTAAGGAGAAGAATGTAAATACAAAGGGCAGCTTCTATGTGAAGCTGAAGCTGAACTCCAAGGTCCTTAAGAAGGCCAAGATAAAGGGAGCCGACAAAAAATCGCTGCAGAATATGGTCAAAGAGCTGAACAGGCAGTTCAAGGAAAAGCCTTACAGCTTTGACATAGTGCCTGTGGAGCTGAAGAATGCCGAGAGCGTGACGATCAGGGCAAAGCTTAAGAACGGCGGACTGCAGCTGAATGAAGACGGAAGTATCAAGGGAATGAAGAGCCTTAAGATCAAGGTGAGGGTTCCCGGACTTAAGAAGGCCAAGACCTACAGCTTCAGCGCAAAGAAGGCAGCAAAGGCTTTTGCAGTCAAGGTTACGGATCAGCAGAATAAGAAGGCTTTAGCGAGCGCTCTTGCCGGACAGAACTTTGCAGGAATAAGGACCGGCGTGGAGATAACAAAGTAAGATATGGGGCGTCATCTGACGCCCCGTTAAATTCACGGCTTTACAAGCCGGGGGGGCTGTGGTATAATGACTCACGTTGCGTGACCGTATCCGGGGGACCGGGGAATACCGTCTGCTCAGATGCGGCGTAAATAATATATTGAAATAGGAGGAAATAAAATGATCGCAGCAGAAAAGAAACAGTCAATCATGAAAGAGTATGCACGTACCGCAGGTGATACCGGATCACCCGAGGTACAGGTAGCCGTTCTTACGGCCAGGATCGAGGAGCTGACAGCTCATCTTAAGGATCATCCCCTTGATCATCACTCAAGAAGAGGTATGTACAAGCTTATCGGTAAGAGACGTGGTCTGCTCAACTATCTTATGAAGAAGGACATTGACAGATACCGTTCACTGATCGAGAAACTGGGACTCAGAAAATAAGGAGAATAGCAAATGTTTAAGACTTTTAGTATTGAGATCGCCGGACGTACCCTTTCGGTAGATATAGGAAGAGTTTCAGCCCAGGCTAACGGTGCCGCTTTCATGCATTACGGTGACACTACGGTGCTTTCCACAGCTACTGCAAGTGAAAAGCCCAGGGACGGGATCGATTTCTTCCCGTTATCTGTTGAATACGAGGAGAAGATGTACTCCGTAGGCAAGATGCCCGGAGGATTCAATAAGCGTGAGGGCAAGGCCAGCGAGAATGCGGTACTTACGAGCCGTGTCATCGACCGCCCCATGAGACCGCTTTTCCCAAAGGATTACAGAAATGATGTGACGCTGGATAATCTGGTACTTTCGGTTGATCCCGATTGCCGCCCCGAGCTGGTGGCTATGATCGGTTCCGCTATTGCCACATGTATTTCGGATATACCTTTTGACGGCCCCTGTGCAATGACACAGATGGGTATGATCGACGACGAGCTGATCGTCAACCCTACCCAGGAACAGTGGGCAGAGGGTGACCTGAAACTGACCGTTGCATCGACGGCACAGAAGGTGATCATGATCGAAGCAGGAGCAAAGGAGATACCTGAGTCAAAGATGCTCGAGGCTATCTACATGGCTCATGATGTGAACCAGAAGCTGATCGCTTGGATCAATGAGATCGTTGCCGAGGTTGGCAAGCCCAAGCATGAGTATGTAAGCTGCGCTATCCCTGAGGAGCTATTTGCAAAGATGAAGGAGATCGTGCCTCCCGAGGAGATGGAGACAGCAGTATTTACCGACGAGAAGCAGAAAAGAGAAGAGAATATCAGCAATATAAGCAAGAAGCTGGAAGAAGCTTTTGCGGATAATGAGGAGTGGCTTGCGATACTCGGTGAGGCTCTCTATCAGTATCAGAAGAAGACAGTAAGAAAGATGATCTTAAAGGATCACAAGCGTCCGGACGGCAGAGAGATCACACAGATCAGAAAGCTTGCTGCTGAGGTTGATATCATTCCCAGAGTACACGGCTCCGCTATGTTCACCAGAGGACAGACACAGATCTGCAACATCACCACTCTGGCTCCTCTTTCCGAAGCACAGAAGATAGACGGTCTTGACGATAATGTGAAGACAAAGAGATACATACATCATTATAACTTCCCTTCATATTCCGTAGGTGAGACCAAGGTCAGCCGCGGACCCGGAAGAAGAGAGATAGGCCATGGTGCACTTGCTGAGAGAGCCCTCCTGCCTGTACTTCCTTCGGAAGAGGAGTTCCCTTATTCAATACGTACAGTATCCGAGACCTTTGAGTCCAACGGATCCACTTCAATGGCTTCAACCTGCGCATCATGCATGTCCCTTATGGCAGCAGGTGTACCTATAAAGGCAATGGTAGCAGGAATTTCCTGCGGACTCGTTACCGGAGATACCGATGACGATTTCGTACTCCTTACCGATATTCAGGGACTCGAGGACTTCTTCGGAGACATGGATTTCAAGGTAACCGGTACCACCGAGGGAATCACCGCTATCCAGATGGATATCAAGATCCACGGACTTACCAGGCCTATCGTAGAGGGCGCTATCGCAAGATGCCGTGAGGCCAGACTCTTCATCATGGACAACTGCATGAAGCCCGCTATCGCTGAGCCCAGAAAGACCGTTAACGAGTATGCACCCAAGATCGTTTCCATGCAGATCGATCCCGATAAGATCGGTGAGGTTGTCGGACAGCGCGGAAAGACGATCAACGAGATCATCGCACGCACCGGCGTCAAGATTGATATCGATGACAGCGGACGCGTTGACGTATGCGGCGTAGACAAGGACGGAATGGACAAGGCTATCGAGATGATCACTATGATCGTATCCGAGTTTGAGGAAGGCCAGATCTACAAGGGTAAGGTCGTTTCCATCAAGGAGTTCGGTGCATTCGTAGAGTTCGCTCCCGGCAAGGAAGGCATGGTACATATCTCCAAGATCGCTAAGGAGAGAGTAGAGCATGTTGAGGATTACCTCACCTTGGGAGACCAGGTAACCGTTAAGTGCCTCGGTAAGGACAAGATGGGACGTATAAGCTTCTCGATAAAGGATGCGCCTCAGAACTGATCATAAAGCTTTGCAATACCCGGGCGTATATGCGTCCGGGTATTTTTCTTAAAAACATTTTGCGGAAAGGAGAGACATGTTCGGATATCTCACCGTCAACTTAAGTGAACTGAAGATGAAGGATATCGAAACCTATCGCGGTTTTTACTGTGGTACATGCAGAGAGCTTGCGCATACCTACGGAAAGACCGGACAGGTCATCTTAAGTTACGATATCACTTTTCTCGCGATACTACTCTCGTCTCTGTATGAACCGGAGACTGCAAGCAGCAAGGGAGTGTGCGTTCTTCATCCTGCGGGAGGAAGACTCAGGCTGCGCAATGCCTATACGGAGTATGCGGCTGATATGGGAGTGCTGCTTTCGTCACTTAAATGCGAAGACGATGAAAGAGACGATCACAAAGCGGCCGCAAAAATGCTTGGAAAAAAGCTGAAAAGAAGTCTTAAGAATGCCGAGAAAGGAAAACTATCCGATGAGAGAAGGGCAAGACTTATCGAAAAGTCTGAAGCAATAAAAGGTCTTCTTTCGGAGTTTTACGATATGGAGAAGGCAGAGGAAAAAGATGCCGATGCTATTTCCGGTCAGTTCGGACGAGTACTCTCCGAGGTGTTTCTCTACAGACAGGACGAGTGGAGCGATGAACTCTACATGATGGGATTCTATCTCGGCAAATGGATATACCTGATGGATTCGTATGAGGATGCGGGAGAAGATCATATAAAGGGCCGCTATAATCCTTTTGCGGATAAAGTTACAGGTACGGAAAAGAGAAAGAACAAGACCACGGGAAGGACAGTTGTAAAGGCGGTATTTAAGGAGGGCTTTGAGGACGAATTCAAAGAACTCATGACCGTGCTTGCGGGAGATTTCTGCAGACAGTTTGAGAGACTTCCTTTGGTGGAATATACGGATATACTCAGGAATATACTTTATTCCGGAATATGGGCGAGGTATAAAAATGCGTGATCCTTATGCAGTCCTCGGCGTACCCGGAAACGCTTCCGACGAGGATATCAAGAAAAAGTACAGAGAGCTGAGCCGTAAGTATCATCCCGATGCCAACATCAACAATCCCAACAGGGATAAAGCGGAGGAGATGTTCAAGGAGGTGCAGACCGCCTATGAACAGATTATCAAGGAGCGTGAGGAAGGCATCTACGGAACGGGTGCAAAGTACGGAAGCACATACAGTTACGGAAGCTCCGCAGGATACGGAAGGACGAACAGTGGCAGTACATCACGTGCATCGTACGGCGATTCGTACGGTGGGTTTAACGGTGCGGGTCACGGTTCATACGGTTCTTCGGGCGGGAGCACATCTACCGCACAGGGCGACTATGAGAACTACATGCGCGCAACTGCGACATTCCTGAATAACGGATATTTCAACGAGGCGAGACATACTCTCGACAGTCTCGATCCAAACAAGAGGAATGCGATGTGGTACTATTACAGCGCTGTGGCACATGCCGGACTTAAGAATACCAATACCGCACTCGATCATGCGCGCAATGCCGTGCGGATGGAGCCCGGAAATAATGAGTTTATGTCATTCTACGAGCATATGATCTCACAGGGCAGGTGGTATGAGAGTGTGAGCAATACATATGCGCATCCGTCGCCGATGGAAGGATCTGACAGATGTGTGAAGCTGTGCATAGCGAATCTGCTTTGCCAGGTTTTATGCGGTGGCGGATTTATATGGTGTTAAGGAGGAAAAGATGGAACAGGAACAGATCAGCAGTTTGGAGAAACAGATAAAGGGTCTTAAGGTATCGCTCATCATTACGCAGATTATCTGCGGGATATGCGCGGTAGCTGTCATAGCGCTGGTATGCGTAGGAGTAAAGCTTACAAAGACTATTACCCCCGTGGTTGATCAGTTGACTGCGATAGACTTAAAGGGTGTTACAGCCGATGTCAAAAACATCAGCGATTCCATGAACGGTGTCGATTTTGATGCGATCCAGGACACGATCAACTCTTTTGACATAAAGTCAATGAACGAAACGCTGGAAGCACTTGATCCGGAGGAGCTTGAAAAGGCCATCGAGAATCTTAACGATGCGTCCGAAACACTGCAGAAATTCGGCAAAATGTTCTCGTTCGGAAAATAGGACACAAAATTTTCATAATTTACTTGATTTTTTTCCCTACCATATCTATAATGGGAACTACAAGATATTGATAGAAAATCAAATAGGTGCTACCAAATCTTGTATAAAACGCGAAAAAATGGGGTTTTCGACCAATAAGAGAGCGTTCTTTGCTCTTTTTGCGCGTTTCC
>JAIKYA010000072.1 GCA_024683645.1 Lachnospiraceae bacterium | reverse complement strand
GCAGTGTTATCAAAAGCGGGGCTTGTAAGCTGCCTTGATTACTACAACGAGCGTCATGCTTTGAAGTTATGTTGAACCGCCGTATGCCGAACGGCACGTATGGTGGTGTGAGAGGGGGATTAAATTCCCCCTACTCGATTTGCATTATAGAGAATTCCGCCGGGCGGGACTAAAAATACTTGCTTTTTATCTGCAGCTGTGCTAAGCTTTTTTTCGTGAGATGAACGGCAATAATGTACCGGATCGGGGGTATGCAAGCCGACGGCTTTATGAGGGCCGGATCAAGTTCACGGAACCGTCAGGGTTCCATCTTTCCGCAGTACTTGCGGATGTTACGGTATTCAACCGTGACAGTTGTCTTACAGAAACAATAAGTCCATTATATGAGGTCGTTTTTTCCGACTGAACGGACGAAACAGAATAATACTGCTTATATAAGGGTACGGCAGTTCATCTTGCACACAGACCGGACAGGGTATGACCCCGGGGGATATTTCACGGATCTTCTTTTTGGGAAGCCGGGGGGATGATTTTCGGCATAGCTGTAAACAAATATCATATGAAGCGGGGGCCTTTCTCAGACATTTCACCTCGGTTTACGATGCCTAAAATTATGTTGACATACTTGTTCCGGTCTGTTATTTATATTAGTATGGAAAATTTTGAAGATCATAGAAAATACAGGGAAGTAAGGAAAAAACACCGCAGAAGAAGGAGACGTCCGGTAAGGGAATATGAGGATAACAGGGAGGTCGACCGGGATCTGCTGCGCAGCTTCGGACACAAGGTGCTGGCATTCCTTATAGCGGTAGCGCTCATAGTGCTTGTGTTTATGATAGCCTTTGCAGGAAGGATAAAGCAGAACATAGACAGCGGGCAGAAGATGGGCGTGAAGTGGTTTCTGGCGCTTCTTTATCCGGAAAAGTATTCCTATGCGACGAACATGGCCGATCTGAACGAGATCTTCAGCATCACCTCGCCGGAGGACACAGCCATAGTTCTCGGAGATGAGATAATAGCTTCCAGAGCCCGCTATCTGGAAGGGCATGTGTATTTTTCACTTGAGACCGTAAAGGAGCTTTTTACAGACCGCTTCTACTATAATGAAGACGAGAAGGTACTGATCTACAGCACCTCGACCGATATGTACAAGGCTTACCCCGGAGTGGGAAAGCCCTACTACGAGCTGTCTGCCGACAAAGTCGATACCGATTACGTGCCGGCACTCTATGCGAAAGACGGCCTGTGCCTGGTGGCGGCCGATTACGTAAAGCTGTTTGCGGATCTGGATTACGAGTTTTTCGAGAACCCCAAGAGAGTACAGATATATCTTAGCGGAGGCAATGAGAGGGTGGCGGTGCTTACCGATGCCACCTCCGTCAGACACCGCGGGGGCATAAAGAGCGACATCATCTGCAAGCTGGATAAAGGGGCCGAGGTCAGGATACTCGAGACCATGGAGACCTGGAGCAAGATAAAGACGAAGGACAGCTTTATCGGATATGTGGAAAACGAAAAGCTGGACGGTTACAGGGACAGCGAGCGCAAAGCCCCTTCGGGAGCGTATAAGCCGAAGGAGGATTATCCCGAAACACCTTCAATACAGAGGGTGATGCTTGGCTTTCACCAGCTTTCCAATGAAGATAACGGCAAAGGTCTGGCCGGGCTTTGTGAGAATGCAAGCGGAATGAACGTGATCGCGCCTACCTGGTTCTTCCTGGACGGGTCCGAGGACGGTTACAGGGATATATCCAATTCCTCTTATGTGGAGAGAGCACATGATCTGGGGCTGAAGGTGTGGCCGCTGCTTGAAGACATGTCCAACAGCTTTGACGAATATGCCTTCTTTTCTTCGGGGGAGACAAGGGCGGAGATCATAGAGAAGCTTACGGAAAAGCTGGAAAAGCTCGGTGCCGACGGCCTGAACGTCGACTGCGAGAAGATCGATTCCAAGACCGCTCCGCATTTTGTGCAGTTTCTGAGGGAACTGTCCATCAGCCTGCATAAGGCCGGACTGGAGCTTTCTATAGATAATTACGTGCCCAATGAAGGCAACCGCTATTATAACCTGAAGGAACAGGGACTGGTGGCCGATTACTGTATAATGATGGGCTACGATGAGCATTGGGGAACCTCACCGGAAGCCGGCAGCGTGGCATCCATAGGCTTCGTGGAAACAGGTATCACCGATACCATAAAGCAGGGCGTACCCGAATCCAAGTTTGTACTGGCGGTACCTTTCTTTACCAGGATATGGAAGACCGAGAACGGAGTGGTGAGCTCCGAGGCGGTAGGACTCGGGGCAGCCAAAAGCTGGCTGAGCGATCACGAGATAGAGCCGGCCTGGCATGACGATATGGGCCAGTACTACGGTGAATACGAAGAGGACGGCGTGCTGTACCAGATGTGGCTGGAGGACGGCGAGAGCCTGAAGGCCAAGATATCCGTGGCAAAGACCTACGGAGTGAACGGAGTGGCAGCCTGGAGACTTGGACTAGAAAATGAGGGCATCTGGGCCCTTATAGATGCAGAGTTTAAATGAATACCGTATTTGTAAAAACAGATCCTGAAAGAATAGATGAAAAGATAATGGCGGAAGCCGGCAGGGTGATAAAAGAAGGCGGCCTGGTGGCTTTTCCCACGGAGACCGTATACGGCCTGGGCGGCGACGCATTCAGGGCGGAATCTTCAAAGAAGATCTATGCGGCCAAAGGCAGGCCTTCCGACAATCCGCTGATAGTGCATATCGCAAAGGCAGAGGACGCCGGGAAGGCGGGGAAGGACATACCGGACAGCTTCTGGCTTCTGGCGGATGCATTCTGGCCGGGGCCGCTCACCATGATAGTAAAAAAGAGCGAAGCCATGCCGCCTGAGACCACGGGCGGTCTCGATACCGTGGCAATAAGGTTTCCTTCGCATCCGGTGGCGGCAGCACTGATAGAGGCTTCAGGAGGATTTATAGCCGCTCCGAGTGCCAATGCTTCGGGCAGACCTTCGCCGACTGAAGCAAGGCATGTAAGGGAAGATCTGGATGGGCGCATAGACATGATAATCGACGGCGGCAGCTGCAATATAGGGCTGGAGTCCACGATAGTGGATCTGAGCACGGGCAGGCCGCAGATACTGCGCCCCGGTTTTATTACGAAGGAAATGCTTGAGGACGTGCTCGGGGAAGTGGAGCTCGATCCTACACTGTTTAAGCCTTCCGCAGGGCGCCCCAAGGCACCGGGCATGCGATACAGGCATTATGCGCCGAAGGGCGATATGCGCATCTTCAGGGGGGATACGGAAAAGATCTGCGCACGTATCTGCGAGGAGCTGAAAGCAAATGAAGGCAGCAGGACGGCGGTAATATGTGCGGATGATACTAAGGATAAATACGCGGCTGATATGGTGGTGAGCCTGGGAGCACGGGATGATGCAAAAGGCGCTGCGGCTGCGGTATACGGGATACTCAGGGATTTTGACAGCGAAGGGATAGAGAAGATATACTGCGAGGGCTTTTCCGAGGAAGGATACGGACTGGCGCTGATGAACCGCCTGTATAAGGCAAGCGGTTTTAATGTAGAGAAAGACTGAGGGGGAAAAATGGATAAGAGAAAAGATTACATCAGCTGGGATGAATATTTCATGGGAGTGAGCAGGCTGTCCGCGATGAGATCCAAGGATCCCAACACCCAGGTGGGAGCCTGCATCGTGAGCGAGCAGAACAAGATACTCTCCATGGGCTACAACGGCTTTCCCTGCGGAGTGAGCGATGACGAGTTTCCCTGGGCAAGAGAAGGGGATGAACTGGATACCAAGTATCCTTACGTGACCCACAGCGAGCTGAACGCGATACTCAATTACCGCGGCGGTTCACTTGAGGGCACCAAGATCTACGTGAGCCTTTTCCCCTGCAATGAATGTGCCAAGGCCATAATACAGGCGGGGATAAAGACCGTGATATATGCGGATGACAAGTACAACGGCACGCCGGGCAATACCGCGGCAAAACGGCTTTTCAATGCTGCCGGTGTCAGGTACTACAGATACCAGGCCAGCGGAAAGAGTATAAAGATAGAATTATGACAGATGATCGGAGAAAGAGAGCCGACAGGCTGTATATCGCGTTTATCCTGTTCCTGCTCTTTATCCCGGTCTTTGGAATGAAGACACTTGCTACCGAAGACACCAAGGAGAAGATGGAGCAGGCTGAGAGGGAGCGTGACAAAAAACAGGCCGAGCTGGAGGAAGCCAGGGATGATCTGGCCCAGACACGCGCAAACCTCACGGCGCTTCAGATGCAGAAAAACAGCTACCAGGGACAGATGCGCATACTGAACGAGAATCTTCAGGAGGTGGCTGATAACTTAAGCGTGCTGGAAGCAGAGATAGATCTGAAACAGCTTGAGATAGACGAGACGCAGATGGAACTGGAACAGTCCATACAGGATGCGTACGAACAGTATGAGAGCATGAAGGCACGCATACGTTTCCTGTATGAAGGCGGCAGTGCCACTTATGCGGAATTGCTGATCGGTTCCGGATCTTTCGGGGAGATGCTCAATTATGCGGATTATATCGCGGAGCTCTCTGCCTATGACCGCAGAAAACTGGATGAGTTTGTGGATACCACAGAGCGTGTGGAGGCCGAGGAGCGCGAGCTGCAGGCTGAGATGGATGAGCTGGATACGCTGAGGATGGGCGTGCTGGCAGAACAGAAGCGGGTGAACGGCCTGATCGACCAGACCGCGGACAATATAGCGAAAACGGCCGAAACCATAGAGGATACAGAGGAAGAAAAGTCGGCTTACGAAAAGGAAGTACAGGAAGCCGCAGATGCGGCGGCAGCAGCAAACGCGGAATATGAAAAGATAAAGGCAAAGTATGAGGAAGAACTCAGACTTTCAAGACTGGCCGCGCAGGCGGCATGGCGCGATATCTCCGAAGTGACTTTTGAAGAAGGGGATAAGATGCTGCTGGCAAATCTCATTTACTGTGAAGCGGGCGGCGAGCCCTATGAAGGGCAGATGGCTGTCGGCGCGGTGGTCATAAACAGGGTGCTGAGTTCGGTCTATCCGGATACGGTGACCGGAGTGATATATCAGAGAGGACAGTTTTCGCCTGTCGGCGACGGGCATCTGGCTTTGGCACTTGCTTCGAATAAAGCCACAGCCTCCTGTTACCAGGCTGCGGAGGCCGCGATGAGCGGCCGTACCAATGTGGGAAACTGCGTATATTTCAGAACGCCCATCCCCGGCCTCGAGGGCATAAGGATAGGCGGACATATCTTTTATTAAGAGTTTTCGGCGGCGCGTTCGGCGTCTTCGATATGTATCGTGAGAGTGTCGAATTTATCGGCATAGATGATCTTGAGCAGACGGTCGAGCTGTGTCAGTGAAGACTTGAGCTGATCCAGGCTTATCAGGCTGTCATTTAAGCAGGTGACCATTTCATCGATATCCACTACCTTGACGAAGCCGTCCGGGTAGATGATCACGTCGGCAAGAAGGTCGGTCACTATCAGTTTCCCTTCTTCGGAATCGTCATAATCGACGATATCACAGTACCAGTAGAGCAGCCTGCCTTCAGCGGTATAGAACTTGCTCACTTTATAGCCTTCCTTCCTGAAATAGCAGGAATAGCCGTGATGCAGGTCTTTTCTGGGCTTTAAGGCATTCCATCTGGTGAGGATCACCTCATCGTCAAAGCGCAGGATCTCGTCATCCTTCAGAAGAACGCATTCCTGCGGTATCAGCCGTTTGCGGTAGAGAGCCGGATAATCCATGATAAATCCTTTCCGGGATGAACACCCTAAGCTAATGCCTTCGGGCATTTCCGAAGGCTCTGACGGATCCTGTTTATTATATCCTGTTGTTTATTTTTTGGCAAGAATGTGGTAAAATAGCGCTTATGGAAAAGAGAAGGAAGAAAAACCTGGTATGGTCAAAACTCGATAACACGGCGATACTCTTTCCTGTGATATCCTCTTCGCAGATGAGCAGCGTCTACAGGGAGAGCGTGCTCCTGACCGAAGATATAGATCCGGTACTTCTCAAGCAGGCACAGGATACCGTGCTGTCGCAGTTCATCAACTTCCGTATGCGCCTGAAAATGGGTTTTTTCTGGTATTACTTCGAAGAAAACGACAGGCCTTTCCCGGATGTTACGGAGGAGTCGGATTTTCCCGGCGCATATATCAACAAGAGCAGGAACAATCATTATCTTTTCAGGGTGACCTATTTCAAAAAGAGGATAAATCTGGAGGTCTTTCATGCACTGACCGACGGCTACGGCGGGCTGGTGTTTCTGAAGGAGATGGTCTACGAATACCTGCGGCTCAAGTATCCGGAGGAATATAAGGACGAGAAGCATAAATTGAGTCCCGGGGTCTTCATGGACCAGGAGGACTCCTATGTAAAGAATTACCGCAGGGCCGCAAGCTTAGACCGTGCCTATACCCCGAAGAAAGCCGTGATAATAAAGGGCGAGCGGGTACCCGCGGGCGAGCTGAACGTGATACACGGCTATCTGAAGGCGGATGAACTCAAAGGTCTGTGCAGGGAGCTGGGGGTCACACTCAACCAGCTGCTGGTCGGAGTGTACGTTTATTCGATCTATAAGGAATACTTAAAAGGCATGCCGTCAAAACTGCCGATCTGTTGCTGCATACCTGTGGATCTGCGGGCCCGCTACGAATCGACGACCATGAAGAATTTCTTTGTGGTGACCCAGGCCAGGTTTACGCCGGAAGATAAGGAGTATACGCCTGAGGAAGTGATAAAGCTCGTGGCCGAGGCACACAGAAAAGAGGTGGAGCCGGAAAATCTTGACGCCATACTGTCCTACAATGTTTCGAACGAACAGAACATATTCCTGAGGCCCATACCCATATTTTTAAAGAACATCGCTATCTACAGCGTTTATCACGCGACTTCCACTACCGCCACCACCACGATGACCAATGTGGGGCGAGTAGAAGTGAGGGAGCCGTACAGAAAATATATACAGCATTTTTACGGTATGCTTTCCATGTCACTGGGACAGAACATCAAGGGCGCCATCTGCACCTACAACGATACGGTGGTGGTGACCTTCTCGTCCTGCCTGACTGATGTGAGCATACAGAAACGTTTCTTCCAGTATCTTGCAGGGAAGGGACTGAACGTGATGGTAGAAAACAACGAGGCCGAAACAGATAAAGGAGATACGGATGGTACGCTGTCCGAAGTGTAAGGTGGTCTTAAGCCGTGACAGGGAGGTATGTCCACTGTGCAGCTGTGTGACCGAGGAAATGAATAAAGACGAGCAGGAGAGAATGGCAGAGCTTTTCGATGAGGGCGCGCCTTACCCTGACCTTATGAAGAAGCACAAGGCCCTCCGTTTTGTGCTGAAGCTCCTGTTCTTCCTTTTTGTACTGGCAGAGATCATCATGATCCTGATCAACGTCAAGGTAACGCCGGATGTGGCATGGTCGGCCATAACCGGTGCATCACTGCTCTACGGCTATGTTTCACTGCTGTACTGGATAAAGACGGATGCCGGTTTTGCCGCAAAGGTGGGTCAGCAGCTGCTCCTCACCAGCATACTCTTATATCTTATCGATTATTATTCCGGCAACTGGGGCTGGGCTCTCACCTACGCCATACCCGGAGTGATACTCTTCGGTGATGTGGCGGTATCCATACTGATAGCCCTTCACAGAAAGAGCTGGTATACCTATCTCCTGCTCCTTCTGATGCTGGGTGTGATGAGCCTGGCGGAGCTGGGACTGTACTTTGCGGGAAAAGTCGGAAACGTGATAATGCCGCTGATATGCGTGATAGTGACAGGTCTGTACATACTGGGGCTTCTGCTCTTCGGCAGCAATGCCGCCCTGCGTGAGCTGAAACGGAGATTCCACATATGACAGATGGCGCAAATCTCAGCTTAAGGGGGCGCTATGCCAGATTCGTGGCAAGAGCGGCCTATCATTTCCCGATACTGGGCAATCTCCGCAAAAACGGTGAGATACAGCGGCTGCGTGCCGAGCATGAGAGAGTCTGGAGATGTCCGGAACATCTGGAGAATACAGAGATAGAACTTGAAAACTGCAGGGCCGAACTGCTGACAAAAAAAATGGCGGAGGATGAGGCGGCAGTGCGGAGAGGCGTGGTGCTGCAGCTGCACGGCGGCGGCTATTACGGCGGCATGCACAATACCTACCGCGATACTGCAGCGATGTATGCGGAGGTGAGCGGGGGCTTTGACGTACTCACGCCGGATTACAGGACCGCACCCGAACACCCCTATCCCGCTGCGCTTTCGGATGCGCTGGCAGCGTACAGACTGCTGCTTGAGATGGATTACGAGCCTTCGGATATAGTGATAGCGGGCGATTCCGCGGGAGGCGGACTGACACTGGCACTGGCGCTGTATCTTCGGGATAACGGCCTGCCCATGCCCGGAGGCATCATAACCATGAGTGCCTGGACGGACCTGACCAAGAGCGGGGCTTCGTATACCGAGCATTTCGGTGATGATCCCATATTCGGCGGGACCTACAATACCATGGTCTATAAAGATGGTTATTTCAGGGGTTCGGACCCCTGGGATCCATATATATCGCCGGTATTCGGCAGTTATGAGAACTTTCCGCCCACACTCATGCAGGTGGGGGAGAGGGAGATGCTCCTAGATGATACAAGGGATGTAGCGAGAAAACTGAAGGAGGCAGGAGTGCCTGTGAGGGAACATGTCTATCCCGGTATGTTCCATGTTTTTCAGCTTGCGCTGCTTTTGTTCCCGGAATCGGCGGAAGCATGGCATGAAGTAAGGATGTTTTTCAAAAAGGTGACAGGAGGAAAGGAAAATGAAGGGAATAAGTGAAAAACAGCTTAAAGGCATGAGCAAAGCTTTTAATGAGGATGAGAGAGCGCAGGTCGCCAGCATGGCTGCGGTAAAATGCGGCGTGATGGAGGCGGCCACCGATTACAGGGAGGCGAGGAAATATCCTTTTACTTTCTCGATAGATCTGAAGCAGGGTGATATCACCAACCAGAAGCAGAGCGGCAGATGCTGGATATTCTCTGCGCTTAACACCTTCAGATATGAACTGATAAAGAAATATAAATTAAAGACTTTTGAACTCTCGCAGTGTTATATGTTCTTCTACGACAAACTGGAGAAGGCAAACTATTTCCTCGAGAGCGTGATAAAGACTGCGGATGAGGACATACACGGCAGGCTTTACAGCTTTATAAACAGCGATCCCCTGGCTGACGGCGGACAGTGGGACATGCTTTCGAACCTCGTGGAAAAATACGGCGTATGTCCGAAATATGCCTATCCCGATGCGGCTTCGGCTACGGCATCGCGCTGGTTTGACCAGTATCTGACCGCAAAGCTCAGGGAAGATGCGATGATACTGCGTGAGATGATAAATACGAAAAAAGCCAGACCCGCCGAAGTGCAGAAAGCAAAAGAAGAACAGATATCCGAGATATACAGGATGCTCTGCATCGCGCTCGGAGAGCCGCCGAAGAGCTTCGATCTGGTACTGAAGGACAAGGACGGAAAGATCGCTGCGCAGGAATACGAGATCACACCGAAGGAATTCTTTGATAAATATGTGGGAGTAAAGCTTGCGGATCAGGTATCGATCATAAATGCACCCACAAAGGACAAGCCCTTTAACAAAACCTATACCGTGAAGTTCCTCGGTAACGTGGCAGAGGGCAGCCCCGTATCATACTTAAACTTAAGCATGGACAAGATAAAAAAGGCTGTCATAAAGCAGCTTAAAGCAGGCCATCCCGTATGGTTCGGCTCGGACTGCACAAAGTACGGGCTTCGCAGGGAGGGTATCTTTGACAGACAGAGCGCTGCGGTGGAGAGGCTCTTTGGAGTGACACTGGGCTTTGACAAGGCACAGGCGCTGGATCACGGTGATTCGGCGATGAACCATGCAATGGTGATACTGGGTGTAAATCTGGATGAGAAGGGCAGGCCCAACCGCTGGCGCATAGAGAACAGCTGGGGCAAGGACGCCGGAAGCGACGGCTACTATGTGGCTTCCGACGAATGGTTTGATGATTTCGTATACCAGGTGGTGGTCGATAAGAAATATCTGGATGCGGAAACCAGGAAACTCATCGGAATGAAGCCGAAGGAGCTGGAACCCTGGGATCCCTTCGGTGCACTGGCAGACTGATCATGAAGTATATAGATATAGGACTCAATCTTTTCTCGGAACAGTACCGGGGAATAGAAGAAGAGATATACGCAGAGTCACTCGGAAACGAAACGGCCTTTATCATAACAGGAAGCTCCGTAAGGAGTTCGGTACAGGCGGCAGCCTTTGCGGAAAAAAGAGCTGATGTATGGTCCACCGCCGGAGTGCATCCCCACGATGCAAAGCACTGGGATGAACAGGCTGCAGCGAGCATAAGGGAGCTGGCGGCGAAAAAAAGCAATGTAGCCGTTGGCGAGTGCGGACTGGACTATGACAGGATGTTTTCTCCGAAAGATGTGCAGCTTAAGGTTTTCGAAGAACAGCTGCAGATAGCGGAGGAGTATGACAAGCCGCTGTTTCTGCATGAAAGGGAAGCGGCGCAGGATTTTGCGAAGCTGCTCGGAAGCTATCCCGCACGCTGTAAAAAAGCAGTGGTTCACTGCTTTACCGGAAGCAGGGAAACGGCTGAAAAGTATCTGGAGCTGGGCTGCATGATAGGCATCACCGGCTGGGTATGCGACGAACGGAGAAATGCGGAAGTATGCGAGGCATTAAAGCTCATACCCGCAGAGCGCCTGATGGCGGAGACGGACGGGCCGTATTTAAAACCCAGGAACGTAAAGCTGAAAGGAGCCAACCGGCCGGAATACATAAAGTACGTGGTGGAAAAGCTGGCGGAGATAAAGCAGGAAGAGCCGGAGAAGCTTGCCAGGCGGCTTTTGGAGAATACGAAAAATTTCTTCGGGATCACGCTCACTGAATAACACAGAAAGGAAGAAGGTATGAATTATCACAAAAATCTACTCGAGTACGCGGAGCAGAAGGTGCCTGAGGTAGTTGAGCACGGCACGATATCAGACGGTCTTTTCAAAAAATACGGAGTAAACAGAGGCTTAAGGGACTTAAACGGCAAGGGAGTACTTACGGGCCTTACAAATATTTCCAAGATCATCTCCTTTAAGGAAAAGGACGGGGAGCGTATACCCTGCGACGGTGAACTGTGGTACCGCGGCTATAATGTCGAGGACCTGATACCTATGGTATGCGGCGACGGTTTCGGTTTTGAACGTGCTGCATATCTGCTGCTTTTCGGCGAACTGCCGGAAGAAGAAAAGGCGCAGGATTTCATAAGATATCTGGCAAAGAGCAGGACTCTTCCCACCAACTTTACGAGAGATGTCATCATGAAGGCACCGGGCAGGGATATCATGAATTCCATGACCAGGAGCATACTGACGCTCGCAAGCTATGATCCTTATGCGCTTACCACGGATCTGGCCGAGAACCTGCGGCAGTGCCTGATGCTGATAGCTACGTTCCCGATGCTTGCGGCATACGGCTATCATGCATATAACCATTACGACAACAACCAGAGCATGTACATACACAGGCCGCTTCCGAGAAAATCGACGGCAGGCAATATACTGAGACTTTTGCGCCCCAACGGAGAGTACACCAAGGTGGAAGCTGATGTGCTGGATGTGGCTCTGATACTGCATATGGAGCACGGCGGCGGTAACAACTCCTCCTTTACGACAAGAGTGGTCACCTCTTCGGGTTCCGATACCTATGCAACGATCGCAGCAGCCATGTCTTCGCTTAAAGGCCCGCGCCACGGCGGGGCCAATATAAAGGTCATGGAGATGATGGAGGATATCCGCAGCCATATCAGGAACTGGGAAGATGAAGAGGAAGTATCGAAGTATCTGGAGAAGGTGCTTGACGGGAAAGTATTTGACGGCAAAGGTCTTATCTACGGTATGGGACATGCGGTATATTCCATCTCGGATCCCAGAGAGAGGATATTCAAAGACTATGTGACAAAGCTCGCCGAGGCAAAGGGGCGCTGCGAGGAACTGGCACTTTACAACACGATAGAGAATGTGGCACCGAAGGTGATAGCGGCCAAGAGGCATATCTACAAGGGCGTGAGCCCCAATGTGGATTTCTACAGCGGCTTCGTATACCAGATGCTCGGCATACCCGAGGAGCTTTATACACCGCTGTTTGCGATAGCGAGGATAGTCGGCTGGAGCGCACACCGCATGGAAGAACTGGTGGGCAACGGCAAGATAATACGTCCCGCCTATATGAGCATCATGAAGGAGAGAAAGAGGGCTAAATGATGAAAAAGCCTCTTACCTGGGCTGCCTACGGTATAAGACACCGGCTGCGGTGCAATGAGCGTCTCGTAAAAAAGATACCGATGTGCCGCAGCAGGAAATCCATAAGAAGCCCAGAAGCCTCGCTGCTCCTTGCGGATAAACTGAAGGAAGGCAGGCCGCTTCTCGCGGGAAGGATGGGACTGTTTGAAACCGCTGCCGTAAGGGCTTATGTTTTCGGCAGGAAGAAAAACTACGGTCTGGTTATGGAAAACCTTTACAACTGTGCGGGCTTCTTTCCGAAGGACAGCGCGTATCTTGGAAAGTTTTCCGACTGCATGACGGACTGCATAAAGGGAACGGATATATATGCGGCAAACAGGGAACCGATGGAGGCTTATCTGATCGATGAGTACCTGCCGCAGGGAGCTGCCCTGGTCGGAAGCATAAAGCTTTATGATTTTTTTGATCCGCTCATAAACTGGACCGAGAGCCTGGAAGGAAAAAAGGTGCTGGTGGTCACTTCGTTTCCGGAGAGTGTGCGGCAGCAGTATGCCAGAAGGGAAGAGATATATAAGGGAAGCAGGAAGCTTCCGGAGTTTGAACTGCTGACCTACCGTCCGCTCATGACCATAGGCGATATGCGCGATGAACGTTTTGAAACCTGGTTTGACGGACTTGAGTTCATGAAGAGAGAGATACTTGCCCTTGATTTCGACACCGCGCTGATAAGCTGCGGAGCCTATTCCTATCCGCTGGGACTGGCCGTAAAGCAGGACGGCAGGCAGGCCGTATGTGCGGGCGGAGTGCTGCAGATACTCTTCGGCATAATGGGGCGGCGCTGGGACGGTTCGCGTTACGGCGGAGCGGAACATATGGATCCGAAGCTGAAAGCCTGGTACAACGACAGCTGGATATACCCGCTGGAGGATAAGCCGGCTGATGCGGACAGGGTTGAATACGGGCCGTACTGGAAATGACAGCCCTTGAAACAAAAAAGATTTTGTGATAAAATACTCTAGATATTATTTCTGCGGCAGGGACCGCAGACCTGATAAGAGGCCCGAAAGGAGATGATCCAATGCTAGCTACACTGATCCCGTTGTTTGATCATACCATGACTGTGTGCGCATATTCCATATTTGCCCAGAAAGAGAATTTTCTTCTCAATCCCAGACTTTTAGGGGTCGGCAGATATGACGGCGCGGCGACCATAGCGGGACTCGACATAGTGAACAGCATGGGGCTTGCAACTATCTCGGGTGATAAGGAAGTATTTATCGAGATCAATAACATCTCGCTTTTTTCCGATATATCATCACAGTGCGATGCACCTCATGAGAAGCTGGTGCTTCTGGTGGACGGGGAACTGCCCGCCGAGGAGCGCTACATAGAGCGTATAGCCGAACTGAGAAAGGACGGCTACCGCTTTGCCATGAGAAAGCTGCCTGTCAGCCGTTTCGAGGAGTACAGGCAGGTGCTCGGTCTTATGGATTACATCTTCTTAAATCATAAGAAGATCGATATCACAAAAGCAAAACTGTATTTCAGCAGGGTTTATCCCAATATATGCCTTGTGGCGATAAACGTCGACAGCAAGGATGAGTACGGTGTCCTGAAGGAAGGCGGCGGATATAACTTATACGAAGGCGAGTTCTTTCGTATGCCGGTAAAGAAGGGGAAGGACGAGATAGCACCCTTGAAGGTCAACTATCTGGAACTCATGCGTGTCGTCAACGATCCCGATTTCGATCTGGGTGATGCGGCAGGTGTGATCGAGCGTGACCCTGCGCTTGTCATCTCACTTCTGGAGATGGTCAACCGTATGACGGTGAACCAGGGCATCACTTCCGTCAAGCATGCTGCGGCAATGCTCGGACAGATGGAACTGAAGAAATGGATCAATACCGCTGCGACCAAGGAGCTGTGCGTGGACAGGCCTGCGGAGATAATGAGACTCTCCATGATAAGGGCGAGATTCGCAGAGAAGCTGGCACCGGTATTCGGCAGGGCCAACTTATCGAGCGAGCTGTTCCTCATGGGACTTTTCTCGGTACTGGATGTGATACTGGAGAAGCCCATGGAAGAAGCCCTGGACATGGTCAAGGTATCAAAAGAGATAAGGGATGCGCTACTTGAAAAGGACGGACCTTTTGCAGGTGTATATGATTTCATGGTTCAGTATGAGAACGCGTCCTGGCAGGAAGTATCAAGGCAGATGGTCGTGTACAACATAGACATGGGAGACGTATACAAGGCTTACGTTGACTGTCTCACCTGGTACAGGGATCTGTTTGCGGCGGATAATAAGTAATGTTTCTGATAGCGGGCCTGGGGAATCCGGGCAGACAATATATGGGGACGAGGCACAACTGCGGATACATGGCACTGGATATACTGGGCCGCAGACATGACATAGGCTACCCCGACGACGGCTTCAAAGCCATGTACGGCAAGGGCCGGATAGCCGGACAGAGCGTTATCCTCCTAAAACCCCTGACATACATGAACCTGAGCGGAGAGAGCATCAGAGCTTGTGCGGACTATTATAAGATAGATGTGGAGCATGAGCTGCTGGTGCTTTATGACGATATAAGCCTTCCGCCCGGCCAGCTGCGCGTGCGTGCGAGAGGAAGCGCAGGCGGCCACAACGGGATGAAGAATATAATAGGCCTTCTCGGAACGGAGGATTTCTGCAGGGTACGCATAGGCATAGGAGAAAAGCCGCAGGGCTGGGATCTTGCAGACTATGTGCTGGGTCATATTCCCTCCGAAGAGCAGAAGCTTATGCAGGAAGCTTTTGAAGGCGCCGCGGATGCCTGCGAGTGCTTTATAAAAGACGGCATAGATGCAGCAATGAACAGGTTTAACGTGAAGAGTGTATGAG
>JAIKYA010000193.1 GCA_024683645.1 Lachnospiraceae bacterium | reverse complement strand
GCTGCCCTGTCATTCTCTTTGAAGTAAACAGCCGTATCTCCGAGCACTTCCTTCATGACCCGTATATCCGATACCAGCACCCTGCCTGCTCCCGCTGCCAGCGCCTCCAGCGGCGGCATGCCGAACCCCTCATAGCGGGTCGGAAAGATAAAAGTATCCGCCCCTCTGTATACATAGGGCAGGTCCTCGTCGTCTATAAAGCCTGTGATCACCAGATCGCTGCCGAGCACCGCTTTTGCTTCATCAAACCAGCCTTCGTATTTCCAGCCGGCGCGTCCGCTCAGCACCAGCGGCAGCAGCTCTCTGCCCGAACGCTTCAGCCCGGCATAAGTATCCAGAAGAAGCTTTAAGTTCTTTCTCGGCTCTATGGTGCACAGGCTCAGATTATATCTTTCCGGCAGTCCGTATCTTTCACGTACCTTCTCCGCCCTGCCTTCTTCGTTTGAGGAGAATTTTTCCGTATCGACACCGCAGTATGCAACTACAGCCTTTTTTTCATTTCCCGGAAAATACTTAGCTACATTTGACAGGGTATATTCCGAATTCACCGATATGCCCCTGCACACCCTTACGCTGTGCTTAAGCCCCTCCGACCAGAACAGCCTCGCTTTGGTCTTCATGGTTTCCGGCATATCAAAACACACCGTGTCCGCCACCATTACATACGTATTCTTTTCGTGAAATAACAGGGGTATGGGAAATGCAGGGTAATAATATGCATCTGCAGCAAGCTTCTTCATCTCCACGGGCAGGATGAACTGGTTGGTATACAGCTTTCCTTTTTTCTTTATAAGCCTTATGCTTACATTCCCGCAACCTTCAAAATGCCGGCAGACCCCGGGTACCTCTCCCTTAAACACACAGATAAACTCCGTATCCGGATGAGCCTTTATCATCTCATGGCTCACTTCATACGCATATCTCTCAAGCCCCGTAAAGTTATCATTCAGACTCGTAAGGTCAATCGCTATCTTCATCCGCATATCCTCTGATCATATCCTGCTTATATTTCAGTGCAAGGAAAAAGATCTTCATATCCTCGATAAAATACCTTTTAAACAATCTGCCCGGCTCCTGCATAAAACGGAAGAACCATTCGAGTCCGCCGCGGCGCATCCATTCGGGAGCACGTTTCACTTCACCTGCCGCAAAATCTATCGCCGCTCCGAAGGGCAGGGCTATATGAACATTGAGTTTATCTATATTTTTATATATCAGTTTTTCCGATTTCGGCGATCCGACACAGACCATCAGGATATCGGGCTTCACGGCATTGATGGTCTTTATTATGTTCTTCATCTCCTTCGGATCTTTCTCAAAATGAAAAGGCGGTGCACAGGTACCCGCTATGATAAGGCCCGGGAATCTCGCAACCATCTTAGTCCTCGCCTTCTCGGCCACACCCTCACGGCCTCCGAGCAGAAATACCCTGCGTCCCTCTCTCGCAGCTCTCTCGCATACCGCGGGGAAGAGGTCCGCTCCCGTCACCCTTTCTTTAACGGGGCAGCCAAAAGATGCTCCTATCCATCTGAGCGGCGTGCCGTCACATACCGCCAGATCCGCATGGTCATAGACTTCCTTAAACTCTTCATCCTTTTCAAGCTTTATCATATGGTCGACATTGGCTGTCACTATGTAATGTCTGCCTTCGCCCGCCATCTTCATTATACGGTCCAGGGCTTCGGCAAAAGTCACATCATCGAGCATTACTCTCATGAACTTTCTTCTGCCCGTAGCCTCCACCTGCTTTGAGGGCTTAAGGAATTTCCTGCTCCTGAACATAAAAATAAACGCCGCCGCTATCACAGTCCCCGCAACGTCGCACATTATATCCATGATATCACCGTCTCTCGAAGGCGACAGCGCCTGGATCACCTCATCTACTACCGCAAAAGCGCTCCCCAGCATGACACCGTAGATAAAGCGCAGCTGCCTTCTTATACCGAATGCCGAGAACAGCAGCCCCACGGCTATTCCCAGCAGCATATACTCGCCCATATGCATGCATATACGCATTCCCACATCAAGCACATCGGTTCTTTCCGGATCAAGTCCGCGTGTCTCACCGTGTATCGCACCGGAGATAAGATTCAGTATCCTCCCTCCGTGCTCATAGGCAAAATTCCTCTGATGTGCAGCGAAATATATGATAAAAGCAACCACTACCATAAGCAGCAGGATAGCAAAGATCTTTATGAATTTTTTTCCCTGCTTCTGCATTCTTTACCGTTACACAATCTTTTTAAAATACTCTATGGTTTTCTTCAGTCCATCCCGTAATGCTACGGTCGGTTCCCAGTCCAGCTCTTTTTTTGCCAGGTCTATCACCGGCTTTCTCTGAAGCGGATCATCCGAAGGCAGCTCCTTATATACTATCTTTGAATCGGAACCGGTCAGCTCTATCACTATCTCCGCAAGCTGCTTTATCGTGAATTCTCCGGGATTACCGATATTCACCGGCCCTGTAAAGCCCTCACGCGAATTCATAAGACGCACCATTCCCTCTATCAGGTCATCGACATAGCAGAAACTCCTGGTCTGGCTGCCGTCTCCGTACACGGTTATATCATTGCCCTTCAGTGCCTGAACTATAAAGTTGCTCACCACTCTGCCGTCTGCCGGGTGCATGTTCGGGCCGTAAGTGTTGAATATCCTCATCACCTTTATATCAACACCGTGCATCCTGTGATAATCAAAGAACAGGGTCTCCGCCACACGTTTTCCCTCATCGTAGCAGGAACGTATGCCTATGGTATTTACACAGCCCCTGTAGCTTTCCGGCTGCGGATGTACCTCGGGATCCCCGTATACTTCCGAGGTGGACGCCTGCAGTATCCTGGCATTTACCCTCTTTGCCAGTCCCAGCATATTTATCGCGCCGAGTACACTGGTCTTTGTAGTCTTTATGGGATTGTACTGATAATGCACCGGTGACGCCGGGCATGCCAGATTGTATATCTGATCCACTTCCAGCCTGATCGGTTCGGTAACATCATGACGCACAAATTCAAAATAGGGATGTCCGAGAAGGTGACGTATGTTATTCTTGCTCCCGGTAAAAAGATTATCCAGACAGATCACGTCATTTCCTTCATTTATCAGTCTGTCGCAAAGATGCGAACCAAGGAAGCCCGCTCCTCCGGTGACCAGTACTCTGTTGCCCATATCGTTTTCCTCCTATTTTCCGATAAGTATCCTTAAATAAGGTGTAATGCTGTGGTATAGCGCAGGCAGCAGGCCGTAATTCTTCACCAGGAAATGATACCAGTCCGAAGCCGGCAGTCCTTTTGCGCTCTCTTTCAGTTTCAGTCTTTTTATCCTCGACAGCTTCCTGTCTTTCCAGCTTCCCTCTTCCGGGTTGTCATCGCACTTCCCGCAGTATTCCGCGGAATTGACGACCTTGCGCCCGTATCTGTTCAGCCTCATGCCGTAATCATAATCTCCCAGGCTGTGTACATATGCCGCATCGAGATTACCGCAGGCTGTAAAGCAGTCATACTGCACCAGCACACAGTTGCAGTTAAAGGTATCACATAATGTCTCTTCTTCCCCGGGTGCTATCAGCTCAAATCTTGCAAAATGTTTTGACTTCATGCGCACTCCGCCGTAACTCTGCTTGCCTTCCTGATCAACACAGGCACCGGCTACCGCATCCGCCCCCGTTTTTATCATTCTTTCCGCCAGCCTGTCAACTGCTCCCGGATAGAACAGCACATCATCATTTACCATCAGTATCGCATCAGCGTCCTTAAGCTTCTGATAGGCATAGGAAAGTGACACTCTCATACCGCCGTTCCAGTACAGCTCGCTGCCTCTTCTTATCACTCTTATGTCTGCATACAGCTCCGTTGCGAGCTCCTTTAAGGCCTCAGGAGTATTATCACTGCTCCCCGCATCGGTTACCGCAAATACGAGTTTTGTCCGGTTCCCCTCTATGAGCGACCTCACACAGGCGAGAGTCTTTTCTTTTCTGTCATGGCAGGTCATGAGCACTGCCACCTTATTTATCTCCATAAGCTTTCCTCTAAAAACTGGCTATCCTTCTGCCGCTTAAATGAAAGAGCATTCTGCTCATGAAATCTATACGTTTTTTTGCCCCCGGCTTATTCTTCATTTCAGCCTTTTCATATGCCTTATAAACATATCTGCACCAGGCCACATTCAGGCGCGAATCACCGAGTTCCTGCTGGAGCCGCCATATCTCTTTCTTGCGTTTTGCATTATCCAAGCCTGTCTTGTTATCTTCATACATGCGGTATACCGCGTACGGCTCGTGGGCCCACAGCACTTTTTCTTCACCGAAGAGTTCTATAAAAAACTTCCAGTCAAAAGCATAGGTATAGCTTTCGTCAAGCAGCACACCATGGTTTTTCCAGAATACTGCCGGCTGCACGATGTAGTACCATCTGCGCAGCATCTTCTTGCCCACTCCCCTGTCGGACTCGTTATACTCCGTCAGATTCTTTTCACGGTCACAGTACCAGGCATCTCCGGCTACCACTCCCGCCTTGGGATATCGTTTAAAATACGCCGCTACATTTTCCAGCACATAACGGTCAAAATAGAAATCGTCCGAATTGATCCAGCATACCACTTCACCCGAAGCAGCGCGCAGGCCTTTATTGATCGCCTCCGCCTGTCCCTTATCCGGCTCCCGTATATACTTTATCCTCTTATCCTTTTCGGCATAGCTCCTCACTATATCCTCCGTCCCGTCATCGGAACAGTTGTCGATGATATAGTATTCAAAATCCTCAAAGCGCTGTTCAAGGACTGACTTTATCGTATCCTCAATGTATTCCGCCTGATTCCAGGTCGGAGTTATGATAGTAAAATATGCCATCTCATTCTCCGCAGATATGGGCCGCCAGTTCCCTTACCACGCCATAGCCGCCCTTTCTCTCAAATATCACATCAGCAATTTTCAGTATCGCAGGCTCCGCATCCGCCGGCGCGCATTTTATGCCGCACAGAAGCATAGCCTCCCTGTCGTTCAGATCGTTTCCTACATACAGCACTCTCCCGGGATCTATACCTTCCCTGTCCAGATAGGCTTTCAGTATCTCTGCCTTATCAGCCACGTCATGGATGACCGGGAGGGACAGCTTCTCGGCTCTTCTCTCAACTACGGGGTTCTTTTCCGTAGAGATTATGATCTGGGGTATGCCGCATTTTCTGATCATCCCCACACCGTAGCCGTCCGAACGGTTCACGCACACACTCTCCTTACCGTCCTGATCGACGCTCACGCGGTTGTCCGTCATCACACCGTCGAAATCATATACTATAAGATCTGTATTATCCGCACTGATAGTTTTCATTTTTCCCCCCGCGCACTCTGCTTACTGCGGCCGCTCTTCTCTGTTCTTAAGAGCCGAGATGCTTCCTCACTCTTTTCATTACATAATCAACAAGTTTACGCCAGCCGAAATATTTGCGTATGTAAGAGCGGTCATACTTTTCATCGCGGCTGACAGGCACAAAATCCAAAGGGAATTTCATCCTACCGTAGGAAAAATCTTCCGTTGCATCCCAGGTGGTATGTGTTGCATCCTCACGTCCGAAGCCTATATTGTCTATCATGTTCACGGCAGGCACTATGCCGAGGCCGTGATTTTTATGACGACAGTAATCCCACTGTATATCCCAGGTATCTTTCTTCTTTGTATAAACCTGTTCTATATTGTTCTTTAAAAACAGATAAGCGAAACCTCCGCCCTGTATCCCTTTCATAAAGCCGCTCTGCTTTAGCTCCGGCCAGTCTGTCACATCGGGATCGTATTTCTCCCAGGCTCTCGCCCAGGTAGCCCAGCCCCAGATACTTGAAAAACATGAGAAACAGTACGGGCCCTTCATCCTGTGCTTTACCAGATTTGTGCCCGACACCATCATCACGCGCCTGTCGTCTCTGTACCGTATCAGCATCTCCCTGCAGAACGGGAAAAAGTCCTCACTGGGGACCACGTCATCTTCGAGTATGACCGTCCATTCTTCTTTTTTCAGTACCTCGCCAATCCCGGTATATACCCTGCGCTTACAGCCCATATTTGTATCGGCATAAAGCTTTACGACTTCGCAATGCCAGTCGATTCCATCCTCAACAAGCCTTCGGCATTCCGACACTTTTTTTTCATCATCCGCATTTCCCGATCTCGGTGCATCCGAAACAAGATAGAGCTTTTCGGGCGCCGCCGCCTTTATCTTTTCAAAGACCCTCGCAGTGGTGTCCGGCCTGTTGAAGAAGATGAGCGTAACAGGTATATCAAAAGCCTTTTTATTCATTTTGACCCCTTTCTGAACAATACCACTCCGACCGTCTGTATCAGAAGCTTGGCATCCAGGGAAAGCGACCAGTGATCGATATACTCAAGATCGAGCTTTACCACCTCTTCAAAGTCCGTGATATCGCTCCTGCCGCTCACCTGCCACAGTCCGGTAAGTCCCGGTGTTATCGACAGTCTTCTCCTGTAGTGAACATTGTACTGCTCGAACTCGCTGACTGTGGGCGGTCTGGTCCCCACCAGACTCATGTCACCCTTAAATACATTGAAAAACTGCGGAAACTCATCTATGCTGGTCTTCCTGAGAAAGCGTCCGACTTTTGTGATCCTTGGATCATCCTCCATTTTGAACATGAGTCCCTGCATCTCATTTTTTTCCTTCAGTTCGTTTAGCCGCTTTTCGGCATCCTGATACATGGAACGGAATTTGTATATCATGAAATGTCTTCCGTTTTTGCCTATCCTTTCCTGCTTAAAGATCACGGGACCTTTTGATTCGAGTTTAATGGCCGGCGCCACAAATATAAAGAGTATCGCCGTTATAAACATGCCGAATATACTGCCGATTATATCCACAAGCCTCTTTATCAGAAGTCTCCTGTAGTCCATGTTCTGAAGCGAAAAAGACAGCACCGAGAAGCCCGCGAAACTGCCGGCCTCCTTTCCTTCAAGGCCCAGCTCCTCCATCTCTATATCATAGTGACAGAGTATACCCATGGCTTCGAACTCAAGTATCATGTCCCTTACTTCGCCTATACGCTCGATCGGAAGCGAGATAAACACCCGGTCCAGCATCCTCTGGGTCGCAGTGTCTATAAGATTGGCGGAATCCGACACCACTTCGATCCCGTCTATCATGCTCCCCCTCATATCCTTATCAAGCACAGCAGCACAGGTCAGTTCATAATTCCAGTCTTTATGTGCATTTATCTGCTCTATGACTTTTCTGGCCCTGTCGGAAGTAGTCACGACCATCAGCTTGTCGCTGTTGATGCTTTTCTTGTAAAAGACCAGCATGAAGTTTTTAAATGCAAGATGAACAGCATACATCATGATCAGTTCGATCACCATAAATACGCCTACAACCAGACGGTTCATGACCGATACCGATTTCCCAAGATAAAGTATGACAACACCGCTGAGAACTATAACGACAACATGCTTCAGATCCGCTACAAACTCCCTGTAATATCCTCTGATAAAAAAGTCCCTGTTCCAGTCCGTTCCGATGGAATAAAGAAGGGAAAGTGCCACAAGCAGTATACCGAAGATAAGATGGGTCGACTCGTTATCGACCGTTGAAAGCGAATGAAATCTTACGATGAGCGCAATACAATAAGATGCCACTACCACCAGAAGGTCGATCAGTATAAGGGAATATGTCGTTACCACACGGCTTTTTCTGTATATGGAATTCACTTTAATATCTCCCGGCCAGTTTCTTAAGCGCCCTTTGGCATCTGGCCATATAGTATCCGCCCCTCGAAGCGGCTATCAGTCCGTCAAGTCCCTCTCCGCTTCCTATGAGACGCGCACTCTCCGTTAGTCCCAAAGCTTCCGCCCGCTTTGCGTAGCTTTCCCTTTTCTCCGGCGAAAGCGCATTTCCGTCCTTCCTGGCTGCCAGCATGTCGGGATAATGTCTTATGTTTATCAGTCTTTCGTATTGCGGTCCCACGGCCTTTTCCATGCCCATGCTTATCAGATTGACATATGCCTGCTCCGCCGCATCCATGCTGTTCCAGGACGAGCCTTCCAGCTGCCTGTATGAAGCCAGACAGTCGGGAATATAATACATTTTTCCTCTCATGAACTGTCTGAAAGTTATCAGATTATCATCATAATCATACTTAAGCGTCCCCTCATCAAGATCGGAGATATCGCCCTTTCGAAACATCAGAGCCCCGCTCTGCAGAAACATCAGCTTCCAGTACTCATCCAGGCTTATCTTTCTTTCCTTCCCTGCACTGCAGAGAGGATGTGTGCTGCCGTCTTCATAGTAAAGGTTCAGATTGTGCGCCGCCATCGAACAGTCCGCATTAGCCGGATCATCCAGTACATCCGCCAGTTTCTTAAGCCTCAGTTTATCGGTATAGAAATCATCACCGTCAAGAAAGCTGACATACTCTCCCGCCGCTTCCTTAAGAAGCATTATCCTGTTTGCGGAGGCCCGCTCTATCGGTGAATATGCCTTTCCTTCTTCGCGCTCACGCTCAAATATCCGTATGAGTCCGGGATGTTTTCCGGCATATTCCCTCACGACCGCAACCGTATCGTCCGCAGAGCCGTCATCCCCCACCAGCACTTCAAAACTGTCATATTCCTGGCTCACAACACTGTCCAGTGTCTGTCTTATATATTTTTCCAGGTTATATGTCGTGATGAGCACGCTTATTTTCGTACTTTCTTTTGTCATAAAGTATTATTATACCATTTCAGCACTGTTTCGGCAAATTTCAGGACTTTCCCTGCTTTATCCATTTGCCTATCTGGTGCACCGGCTTGTAAAACACATCCAGGGTCCTCCGTAAGTGTATGGCGTTCTTCATCTTCTTTCGGTACTCTCGCCCATAGTACATCCTGCTGCACCTGAATGCATCCGCCGGCTCCCTGTCAAAGATGTTTCGCAGGAAAGCATCGGCATAGTCTTCCTTAAGTATCCGTGCAGCCGCCGACTCCTCTCTGAACATCGGCGCCTTCATCAGCTTAAGATACTGCTGCTCATCCTCTTCAACTTCCTTTATCCGCTTTATGATGTCTTCCTCACTGTCATATTCCATACAGTTTATGAAGGCATCCGGATTGAACTCGTCTGCGATCAGCGGATCTCCCCAGTATATGGGGACCGTATCCCCTGCGAAAGCCTCCAGTATCTTTTCTGTCACATACCCCGGCGTTGAAGTATTCTCAAAAGCCAGAGTGAAACGATAGTCCCTCTCAAAGGCCATCTTATCCGCTACGGCTCCGCCGACATTATTCTTATATCTTCCTCCGGAGTCCACCTTTTTGTATCGGGACAGTTTTTCATACAGGCTCTCTCTCATCGGATGGCTGTCCGGATTGGAAACCACACGGTTGCAGAATTTCTTTTTTGAAAGATAGTATGCATCAGGCTTCGTATGCTTATCCATCGCCTCCTTTATCCGCTCTGTATACAGGGCATACAGCGGAAGACGCAGATACCTGTCGCCGAAGCTCATATGGGAAAAGCCCATCACATAATCATAGATGTTCAGATCCGGAATGTAGTTCTCTCCCGTGAAGCATATCTTTACCTTATCCTCCATATCGTAGGCCCGGTCCCCGAAGCAGGACGCAAAGATCACCGGTGCATCTTCGGACACTTCCACATCATAATAGCGCCGCAGCCGGTTTATGAAATAATTATCCTCTTTATCCAGATCCTTCCAGAAATCCACAAAATCAATCTTTATCTTTTTCATCTTTTCCACTCACTCCGAGCATGGTAATGAATACCCCGTTTTTGTTAAAATAGGGGATAAAGGCTTCCGCCACCGAATACAGCATAAATCCGCAGATCAATAGCGATGTTTCATTCTCCTTCTTTTTCACCGCTCCCATCCATCGCAGGAAAACAAGCAGCAGATAGAGCGCCGTAAAGATCACTCCCTCCCTCAGAAGAGTATTGACATATCCGACTTCTGTAGCTTCCTCCACGGTCCTGTTGCCGAAGAGCTTTATCTCGTTGCTCTTCAGAGCATCCCTTGCTATCTCGAATCTTCCCGTAGTGATCTCATTAAGCGCATCCCAGGCATTCTCGACCTTTCCTGCATGGTTTTCGGGATATGGTATGAATAAAAACGAAAGTATAAAAAGTATCACTGCCGCAGCGATAAACTGCTGTGCTCTGTGATATACCAGCCGGTGTTTTTCGTTTTTATCGAGTCTTAAAAAGATCACTCCCGCCAGTATATATACAAATATCGCTATCCCCATCTTTGAAGATGCAAGCACAAAGGGAAGTGCAAATACCACAGCTCCCAGTCCCAGAAACCTTCCTTTTATCTTCATGCCATACAGATATATCCACATGATGAAAAGCCTGAACCAGAAAAAACTGAACGCATTGGGGTGGACAAAGCCGAACATGAAGCGCCGCTCCTGCGTATGCCGGAAATTATCGACCACAAATATCTCTCCCCCCACACCGGCAAGCGCCCTGATAAGTATGCCTGCGGTAAGCAGTGCCGTTCCGTAAAAATACAGCTTCATCACCTTTTCCGCGCACTCATCCCGCCCCGCAAGCAGTACCAGCGAAAGCCTAAGCATCAGGGCAGAATGCGTAAGCAGTAAGAATATCCCCGAGAATGCAAATACAGCAGAGTACAGAGGCAGATCTTTTTTTATGTCCATATCCAGCACAGCTGCCAGAAGCAGTAAGGCTATGCCTGCCGCTATCAGTATCTGATTCGTAAGCCCAAGTGACGCAAAACCGGACGGAGATACCAAAAGCTCACAGACCAGCCCGAGATAAAATGCGCCTGACTTAAGCTTTTTCAGTGTCTTTTCCGTCTTTTCGCTTCTATCCTTCATTTACCATACTCTCATAAAGCTTTATGATCTCTTCCGTATTCTTCTTTACGGAAAAGCCCGCCGCTCTCTCATATCCCGCACGTCCCATCTTCTCTGCCGCGGCCTTATCTTCCATAAGTTTCCTCATAGCCGCTGCAAGAGCATTAACATCATCATATAAGAGACCCGTCACGCCATCCTCTACTATTTCCGGTGTGGCTCCGCTCCTCCTGCCGATAACCGGCAGTCCGGCATTCATATACTCGACCGTTACCAGACCGAAGCCCTCATATACGGAAGCTATTATCCCGGCATCACTTTCTGCGAGCAGTTCCCTCATATTCCCCACAAAGCCGGGAAAAGCGATCAGCCCGTCCAGTCCCTTTTCTTTTGTTTTCCGCTTAAGAAGCGCCGTATAATCTCTGTCTCCTTCTCCGGCAAATACCAGTTCAAATTTTCTTCCTTCATCCGCAAGTATCTTCGCTGCCTCTATGACATCCAGCTGTCTCTTTGCCTTAAAAAGATAGCCTGCGCACACAAATCTGAACACGCCGTCCTTTCGTTCTTTTTTTATAACTGCATCTCCCGTATCGATACCGTCATATATCCTCGTGATCTCCGCTCCGGGGTATCTTTCTTTCAGATAGTCTGCCACCGCATCGGATATGGCTATCAGCCTGTCGGCTTTTTCATGATATTTCCGGACCTGCTCCTTCGGATAAAAGAACTTCATACCGTAATGCAGGTCGGCAAATTCTCTTATATGCCATACATGCCTGCAGCGAAGCATTTCGGAGAGCATGGCTCCATGCCCTATGACACCTGTATTTGAGTGGATCAGATCTATCGCCTCATCCTTAAATATCCCGTATAGCGAATCCAGTTCAGTCTTTATCGCAGCCGTTCTCTTTATTTTTTTTACGGCAAAGCTGAGCGGCTCCCTGTATATGGCTTCCCACTGTGTAAGGCCGTGTATATGATACCCGATACCGTTTGCTTTCAGTATCGATGTGAATTCCCCTTCCGCCGGAAGCACCACTACGGGTGTATGAACAGCACTTTTCTTCAGACCCAGCACGAGATTTAAAAGCGCCCTGCCGGCTCCGTATAGATTATCGTAATGGCTTAAGAACAGGATCTTCATATATTCCCGAGAACCTCTGCCTTATCTTTTTTCACGGCTCTGCCTCCGTTTATCTCATAGATCGAATCGCAGTTTCTGATGGTTGAGAGCCTGTGTGCAACTATTATCATGGTCTTGCTGCCGTGCAGCGAATCAATGGCTTCCATTACCGCGGTCTCTGTCTCGGTATCCAGTGCACTGGTCGCCTCATCCAGTACCAGTATCTCCGGATTCTCATAAAGAGCCCTCGCTATGGCTATCCTCTGGCGCTGGCCGCCGGAGATGCGCACTCCGGATTCACCCACCATCGTATCAAGCCCCTGCTCAAGACCGTTTACAAAAGTCTCCAGCTGGGCTTCCCTTATCGCATGCCATACCTTTTCTTCGTCTATATCTTCTTTCCTGATACCGAAGGCAACATTTGCCCTTATCGTATCATCGGTAAGATAAACACTCTGGGGCACGTAACCGACCAGCTTTGACCAGCTTATCAGATTGGAATACACATCCACCCCATCCACCTCGATATTTCCGTTCTGAGGCGGAAGCAGACCGAGTATCACATCCGCAAGCGTTGTCTTTCCCGCTCCCGAAGGACCGATCAGCGCTACCGACTCTCCCTTCTTTATGGTCAGGCTGAGATCTTTAAGGACATCCTCATGTCCCGAAGGATATCTGAAGCTTACCGAATTTATCCTGAGCGCTTCATTAAAGCTCAGTTTCATACCCGCATCGGTCTTTTCGTCTCTCAGATGATTATCCTTATCCTCTTCGATCTCTTTAAGCATCTCATATATCGCATCGAGTCTCGGACGGTTATAGGTAATGGCATTTACATTTGTCGTCATCCTGCCCACCGAAGGGAAAAGCCTGAATGCCGCAAATGCCACGGCGGCGAGCTTGGTGATGTACTGGGTGGTATCATCCACCATATGGAGTCTTATGATCACTATCGCAAGCAGGCCGCCCACGCAGAAGACTTCGTAGATATACATCGGTATGGCATTCAGGAAATTGCTCTTTTTTGCGGCTCTTGCATTTTCGCTGCAGGCGCCCTCATAACTTTCAAGGAAATATTTCTGACGGTTCATGACCATTATCTCTTTTATCCCGTTAAAAGCCTGGCTTAAATACTGCAGCATCTGTCCTTCGCATTCCTGACTTATGACGCCGACCAGCTTCACGATACCTTTCATTCCCTTGAAAAGGAAGAGCATGCAGGCTCCCAGTATCACTACAAGTGAAAGCGCAAGTATGGGATCCAGTACTATGATATATATGCTTATCGCCGCACAGGTAAATATCTCCGCGATCATACGGAAAAGGAAAAAGCACATCGCAAAGACGCCGACAACATCCTGGTTCACCGTACGTATCAGTATTGATGAATTGACATTAACATGAAAGAGATAAGAGCTGCGCAGATAAGTATCTGTCATCTTCATCGACAGATCTCTCTGTACTCCCGTTGAATACCAGGCCTGCACATAGGACGAGAACATCAGATACAGGTTCTTGATGATATATATCGCGATAATGATAACACCCAGCACCGTCATGACCTTCAGCGGGTCGGTGGTGTCCATGAAGTATGAGAGCAGTCTTATATACCATCTGCTGCCGCTGTCATTCGGAAGCATGACCGTTTCCATAAGCGGGTATATGGCCGAGACTCCCAGCAGTTCCCAGAAAGAGCCGATGAGCGCCACCATGCATACAAGGACATACTGTCTCTTCTGTTTGGCTGTCAGCACATAATTAAGTTCACTAAGTATCTTTTTTACACTCTTCATTTCCGACTTTTACCTGTCTCCCTGTAATCCCGGGGCCGCTTTTTACAGGCTCCCTCCTGTTTTTTATGATACTCCACAGCATGATAAGTCCGGCCGAATAGAACAGGCTCATGTTATAGATCATGTATCTGCTCTGGCAGAATATCAGTGCTGCGGTCACTCCGACATTTACCACGATTGCGGTAAGCACGGACATGCCGATAACCGCCGCGTCATAGCATTCTTCCTTACGGTAACACATCACCATGAGTGCCGTAAAAATGATATACGCCGCCATGGCATAAATATCCAGTATCCTGTGTCTGGCAGCGATGGTATTGACAAAGCCGTTTATAAGGGAAGCCAGATATACCCTGATATAGCTTGCCGCATTATCCTTAAGCAGCGACTTTACTATCACGGCGCTCATGCGGTCCGCTTCAGCCTCGGCTTCCATACCACTCTTAAATCCATGCTCCTGCGCGTATTCTATAAACAGCGGTCCGGTAGTATTTACGGTGATCACATCATACTTGTCTTCATAATGCTCTTCAAGCTCTCTCAGGCCCTTTCCCGCAAAGCGGTAATTACTCTCCGTCTCCTCCAGTATATCCATAGTTTTCAGAAAGAGTTCTCTTACACTCTCCTCTTTTATGAGCCCTGCATCTTCCCTGTCAGCCACATAGAGAGTAGTGGTCAGCACCAGGTTCATATCCCTGGTATTCCTTGCAAAAGTGCCTCTCAGCGCATAATTATACAATCCGGTCCCCAGAAGGGCAAGGATGAGCGAAAGTACCATAGCTGCTGCAAGTATCGCCGTTTTTCTGATATGTTCACCCGGTTTCTTAAAGCTCTTTCTGTCAAAAAACATGACAGCGAAAAGTGTTACATATCCCATAGCCATCTGTTTGCGTACGTCCGTCATAAACGCACAGAGCAGAAGGATTATAAGTACATTCCCGGCCTCCGCAAGACTAAGCCCCTTCTCCCTGATCCCAAAACACATGAGCATGAATATTAGCCACAGAGAAAGCGTTATGCCCTCGGTCATGATACTGTTGGTATAAACTACCGCCCTCTTCGCCGCGTACTGGGTAAGCAGCGCTTCCGCAAAATGAGTCAGGAACAGCGCGGCATAGATAAAGTACGGAAGCTCAAATCTTTTCTTAAGATAGGTGCAGAGCGCGGTGACCGCCGCCGCCATGAGAAGATTCTGAAAGACTATCACGGCAAAGAGATAGTGCTCCTGGCCGAACAGCTTTCTGAAAAGAGCAAGAAAAAGCGGATAAACCGGTTCTCTTGCCGATATCATATTTATATAACCCGCTGAATCCGAGCCGAGATATACTCCGTAACGGAATGCAAAAAAAAGATAGAATGCGGCGCATATGATAAACGCTGCCATATGTATCGGAATGCTGTTTTTCTCTTTTCTAAGCTTATTCATCTCTCTTCTTTATATGTTCGGCCCGGATCCTGTACAGCCGGAGTTCGAAATCCCTCCGGCTCCTGGTCACCATATCCGAAAGGATGAGTCCCGAAAAGAAAGCCTGCATGGCTCCCAGTGCGATAAATCCGCTGACCACCAGCGTAGGCATGTTTTCAACCAGATGCGTATTTATGAACCTTGCGAATACCCAGAAAAACATCCCGGCGGCTATAAGCAGCATTATGCATGCGAGCGTTGCAAAAAACCTGAAAGGCTTATAATTCTTGTAAAGTCTGGCTATGGTCGAGAGCACTCTGATCCCGTCGGAATAAGTATTCAGTTTTGACTGGCTGCCCTCGGGCCTGTCCCTGTACTCCACCACCACATTCGATATCACCATTTCATTGAATACCGCATGTATGGTCATTTCCGTCTCGATCTCAAACCCGCGGCTTAAGACCGGATAGCTTTTTACGAATTCATATGACAGAGCCCGGAAGCCCGTCATTATGTCCTTGATATCACTTCCGAACAGATGATTTATAAAATACCGCACCGAACTGTTGCCGACATTATGAAAAGGCCTTGTGTTTTCCTGAAAATACGTAGAGCTCAGTCTGTCTCCGACCACCATGTCCACGCCTTCTTCCAAAACCTGCCTTGCCATCTCGGCCGCCGATTCCATGGGATAGGTATCGTCTCCGTCCACACAGATATAACAGTCCGCATCTATATCACGAAACATGCTGCGAAGGACATAGCCCTTACCCTGTCTCTTTTCACGCCGGACTACCGCTCCCGCCTGCTGTGCGAGCTTTGCCGTCTCATCCGTGGAATTATTGTCGTATACATACACCACGGCTTCGGGAAGCGCCGCCTTCGCATCCTTTATTACTTTTTCTATTGTCTTCTCCTCGTTATAACAGGGGATCAGCACCGCTATCCTGTCCATACTCTCTCCCGCTCCTTTACGGCAAACGCCGGCATTCCTAACCTCTCTTCCTGCCGTATCCTCCAACGCTCCGCCGACGGCTCTTTCAGTTCTTTTCTGCTCCGACAAACTTCAGGAATTCATCATAATCCCTTATGTAGTCATCCTCGTCATAGTACTTCGAAGCAAATACCATGAGCACGGCATGTTCCGAAAACTCGGACATCTCCCTCCACATGTTGTTGGCTATGTAGAGGCCTTCATACGGATTATCCAGTATGACGTTCTGCTTTTCACGTCCGTCATCCAGCAGGATATTTACCGAGCCGTGCACACAGACCAGCAGCTGCTCCAGGGATTTATGCGCATGCTTGCCGCGCACAAAACCCTCTTTTGTGTCGAACATGAAATACACTCTTTTTATTTCAAAGGGCACATCCTTCAGTTCTTCCAGACTTACAAGATGCCCTCTTTCATCTCCGTGCATCTGAAGCGGATATTTTTTGATCTCCATAATTATGCCTCTTCCTTTTCCGGCTGCGCCAGATCTTCTTCAGCAGTCTTTTTCTTAACATTTGCGGCTTCCTGCCACATCCTGGTCCCGTGGCCTTCGTATATCAGCTTTCTGACATGATACTGCACGTCTTCCATTATCTTTCTGTTCGCGCTTATGACATCCGCCAGCATGCCTATGACAAAGGTGACGAAACCTATTATCATGAGCGTACATGCCAGTATCAGGGACTGCACATGTCCCGCGCTCGAACCCCTGAAGATAAACACCAGAAACCTTATGCCTATACCCATACCTATGAGGAAGGGTATGGCTCCGAGCACCGTCAGAACTGCCAGTGATTTATACATGAGCAGAGCACGCAGTATCGTCAGCATCGACTTTTTAACATATGAGCCCATGCTGTGAAACAGTCTTGACTTGCGTAGCTCGGGGTTGGTCCTTACCGGCACGGAGGTGATCGCTATCTTGTTCCTGCCCGCCTGAACTATGGTTTCAAGTGTGTAGGTATACTCGTTGATCACATTCACATGCATTGCCGCTTCCCTTGAAAAAGCCCTGAAGCCGCTGGGCGCATCCGGTATCCCGGTCTTTGAGGCCTTACGTACCACCCAGCTTCCGAGATGCTGAAGTTTTTTCTTTATCCAGGAAAAATGCGGTGTATCATCTATAGGTCTCTCACCTATTACTATATCAGCCTCACCGTTTAGGATCGGGCGCACAAGTTTTTCTATATCTTCCCCGCAATACTGATTGTCGGCATCGGTATTGACGATAATATCCGCACCCAGAGCCAGGCAGTTTTCTATCCCCGCCATGAATCCCCTTGCCAGACCTTTGTTACGGGTAAAGCATACCACATGATGAACACCCCAGTTGACCGCCGTCTCCACGGTCTTATCGGAGCTTCCGTCATCGATTATGAGATACTCTATCTCATCTATCCCGTCTATGGCTTTAGGCAGATCATTTAATGCTATCTCCAGTGTATCTGCCTCATTATAACATGGTATCTGTATTATAAGCTTCATCTCATTTTCCCTCGTATATCAATAATGCACACGGCGTATCTATCAGTGTCACGTCATTGGGATACGGAATGCTCTTTTCCTCATCACAGACATACTGCGAAGTAGCGGCATTTCCTCTGTATACAAATCTCCAGCCGTTCTCTTCCTTCGGAATGGTTCCGAGATCATAACTGAGCACCCATACATTCCTGTAATTGTTCTTAAGCTGCCTTGCCTGCCTCTGCGGATCCTCCTGATTCATAAAGAACAGATCCGCTCCGCTGAGTCCTTTGAGCTGCAGCGCAAACACCCTCGGGCTTGAATATCCCTGTTCATTTATGATCAGTGCATCATTTTCGCCAAGACAGGACGCGATCTCTTCCAGTGTTTCATAACTGCAGCAGGTCTTATCCTGCGCGCGATACACTATATTTCCCTGCATGATCATAACTGTCACGGCCAGCACCGCCGCCAGGGCGGTAAGAGCCTTCGGAAGCCTGCGGAAAAGATATCCCGCAAGTATTACCGGCAGGAACAGATAGGGCGCCATGTATCTTGCGAAGTAATAATACTCTCTAACCATAACCCACATGACTCCGCAGATCAGCGCACTCATGTAGTACATACAGAGCACCATGCCGAAAAGTCTTCTGTCCTTTATCAGCTCATTTCCCCTTATGATGCAGACAATGACAGCAGCCGGCAGGAAGATGAAACCGCTTAAGGCTATATAACCGACTATAAAGAGATATGCCGGATCCACCCAGTCCATAAAGGGTTTTATCTGTATCATGTACAGAACGACATTTCCGGCGGTAAGCAGTATTATCAGCACCCTGCATATCGCCCCCGTATATTTTGCATTCGAAGCGGCCTTCAGGCTTTTTATCAGTATACTGTTCTTTCCCACGAACATGAGCAGCGCCGATACCACGATCACGGCAAGCGAAGCTACGATCACGACGCCCTGCAGATTATCTTCGTTTATCGCATTCTTTGTTATCGTAAAGACATTCTCAAAATTGAAACGGATGTACTCCCTTCCGGTATGCCACATCATGGAAAAACCTGCGGCGTAAGCGGCACTTAAGATCATAGTGCTTACCAGATACTGTTTTTCCCTGCTCCTTAAATAATTAAAGAGCATGAGTATTACGAGCATCGGCATCATCACGGTGATCATCATATGAAGGAAACAAAGCCCTGCCAGAAATACTCCGGCCACCAGCGGTGCAGAAGGCGCCCGCTCTTCGGTTATCATCACGAACAGTCCGCTTATGAATACCGCTATCACTATCTCATTGAGCGTATTCATCCCGCACCATATCATCAGCGGAGACGCTGCTATCACCAATCCGGCCGCAAAAGAATACAGCCGTCCGAGTCTCAGGTTTTCACTGAGCATCCACACATATGCCACAGTCAGGCAGAATGCCAGCACCGGAACATATGATATTGCCCTCAGCCCGAACAGTGTACCGAAAAGCGCCAGCAGTGCAGAAAACGTATTCACCCCGTGAAGGGTACCGTGAAGCGGTCCTTCCTCCTCTTCTTTCTCTTCCTCTGCTCCTTCGGCAGCGGCCTCTTCCGCGGCTTCTTCCTCATCATCAAAATCACCGGGGAGATACAGTCCGTCCATGCCTTCAAGATGACGCATATATTCCATCTTTTCCCACTTGCTGATCACCCTGTCATATTCGGGAAAGCTGATCTCGTTATCGTAATATCCGTTCATGTAAAACATCGCACGGATCTGATAAAGTCCCTCATCCTGCCCCGTATCATAGGAGCCCGACCGATGGGCGGATGCTGTCAGAAAAGCAATGATCATGAGCAGCAGCATGGGAAGATACCTTGCTATGTCCAGGCCTATCTTCGGCCTGTCCCCTCCCGCTCCGGCATAAAAAGCCATGCAGGCGATGAGCGCAGCTATGAGCGTTCCGAAAAGCGCCCCGCCAATGCTGAAAGTATCAGTAAGGAACAGCAGCCCGCACACCGATATATACAGCGCGGCATATATGCCGGCTGATACCGTCAGCAGCTTGAATATGTCTATCCTTCTGTATGCAAAGGCCACAGCAAGTCCGGTCACGGCAAGCCCGGCAGGAAAAAGAAATATCATCTCATGTCTCCGTATATCTTAAGTATCCCGTCAGTCATCTTCCGGACGGAAAAACTCTTTTTTTCAATATTGTCAAAGGCGTCATCTCCCTTTTCAATGACTGCCTTTATGCGCTTTGCAAGCTCCCTCGCATCACGGTTTTTAAATATCAGGCATTTCCCGTATACTACCTCCGGAAGCGAACCCGCATCGCTGACGATGAGCGGAGTCCCGCTGAGGCACGCTTCAAGCGCCGAAAAGCCGAAGCCTTCGGTTATCGAAGGCACGACCACGCAATCCGCCTGTTTTATGCAGTTGAGCAGCTCCCCGCGTGACACGGAATGTCTTATCTTTACCAGGCCTTTCAGTCCGTCGTCCACTACGCTTTTCTGGAATTCCCTTCTCGGTTTTTCCGGCTCTGCTCCCAGAAGGAAACAGAATCTTACGCCTGAAAGATCCGTCCCTTCATTCTTAAGTATGGCTATTGCCTTTTCGTATATGTTCACACCCTTGGTGCGGCCCGGACGTCCGTAATAGAGGAACACTTTTTTATTCTTTATACCGAAATGCCCGGCGAGTGAGATATCCGTCAGACTCTCATCATTCAGATCGCTTGCCAGATATACCCGCGTTATATCCTTCTTTCCGCTGTATTTCAGAAAGTCCCTCTTAGTTGCTTCTGATATCGCGTGATATCTGTCAAAACGCTGTCTTATGCAGAACTGTTCCACGGCAAAGTAAACTATCGCCCTGTAAAAGACATCAGTCCAGAACCATTTAAAACCTCTTACCTCATACACGGTAAGAAGCGAGGGCTTCCCGTACTTCGCCGCCAGCTTTGAAGTTACCGGGGCGGTCGTAAAGATAGATGTATGAACAACATCACACCATTGTACCACATCCTCTATATCTCTCACTCTGGGCAGAGGGTGCCCGAAAGCGGATCTCCATTTGCAGTATCTGACCCGTATCCCGCTAACGTCCTTTTCTCCGAGATACTCTTCCCCTACATTGCGTGCGACCACGCGTACTTCATGTCCGAGGCTCACCAGCTTTCTGGCCACCTCATAAAACATCAGTTCACCGCCGCCTACGTAAGGATAAAAATGCGGCAGTATCATAGCAATCTTCATATATCCCTCCGGGATCTGTACCACTGTTCAAGCATCAGCACATTCCATAAAAGCCTCGGTGATCTCCCGTTCTTTTTAAATGCCTTCCTGAGTTCATCGCAGGCTCTTGCATCCAGTATCCCATCTTTTACACACTGCGGCGAGCTCATCAGCTCATCCGCCCACTCAGCCGTCTCACCTTCACCGAGCCATTTTTCCAGCGGCACGGAAAACCCCTTCTTCGGTCTGTCCATGAGTTCCCTCGGCACATAACGGTACAGCACTTCTTTAAGCAGCTTCTTACCGCAGCTCTTATCACAGAGATATTCCGGCGGGAGGCTGAGCGCAAATTCAGCCACATCCTTATCCAGCATGGGTATCCTGTTCTCCAGGCTTACGGCCATTCCGGCCCTGTCAACCTTCACCAGTATGTCCTCGGGATGATAGATCAGCAGGTCATCCAGCATCAGTTCCTTGAGATCCCCGCCTCCGAGTTTATCTCTTCTGATGCTCATATCATGTCCGCTTATACGGTAACACAGCGGATCATAGTGGTCTACCGCCGCCTTCAGCTCCCTTATATTGCCTGCAAGAAGGCATTCTCCGGCACGATACAGAGTTTTAGAGTCCCGGGCCTTCAGTATTTTTCCGGCAGTTTTTCTTAAGCCCGCCGGTACGGTTTTAACTGTATCCCACAGCTTCAGCATTTTGGGATAGGTTGCATAACCTCCGAAGAGTTCATCTCCCGCATCACCGCTCAGAACCACCGTTACCTTTTCCCGGGCCTGCCGGCTCACCAGATAGGTCGGTATCTGAGAGGAATCGGCATAAGGTTCGCCGTAAATGCAGGGTATCTTCGGTATCACCGCCTTCATCTCGGCTTCACTCACATACTGTTCGCTGTGCCTTGTCCCCAGATGCTTTGCTATCTCTTTCGCATAAGGCGCTTCGTCATATTTCGGATCGTCAAAACCTATGGTAAAACTTGAGGTATCCTCTCCCTTTACCGCCTTTGCCAGCGCCGTTATGCAGGCACTGTCTATGCCTCCGGAAAGATAAGTGCCTACAGGCACATCCGCCACCAGCTGGGATGCGACTGCAGCCTTCAGCAGTCTTTCCAGTTCATCGGCTGCTTCCTCAAAACTCCCCTTAAAAGGATGCTCATACGCTTCCCCCGCCACTTTCCTCAGGTCATAATAACGTCCCTTTTTTGCATTTTTTTCGGCAAAGGGTACCGCCAGTTCCATCACACAGCCCGGCGGCAGTTTATATACTCCCTTATATATGGTTTTGGGGGCAGGTATGTATCCCAGGAGCATATACTCCGGTATGACATCCCTGTTTATCTCCTCAGTAAAAGCCGGAAAACACTTAAGTGCTCCTATCTCCGAAGCAAAAACGAAACTCCCTTTGAAAAAAGCGTAATACAGCGGCTTCTCCCCGAATCTGTCCCTGGCCAGTGTCAGCTTCTTCTCCTGCCTGTCATACAGGGCGAAGGCAAACATGCCTTTGATCTCATCAAGCGTTGTTTTTACACCGAGAGCTTCAAAGGCTTCCAGAAGGACCTCGGTATCGGAAGATCCCCTGTACTGCCCTGCTCCGGAGGCTTTTTCGACTTGCTCCCGCAGCTCTGTTGTATTGTAGATCTCTCCGTTATATACGATCACAAACCTTCCCGACGCGCTCTTCATGGGCTGCGCGCCGTACGCGCTTAAGTCCCTTATGGAAAGCCTGCGGTGTCCGAAAGTCACACCGGAGTGCTCATCCATCCAGCAGCCGCCCGCATCGGGGCCACGGTGTATCAGTCTGCTGTTCATCCGCTCTATGATCTCTTCACGATCCGCTCCGTCATATACAAATCCGGCTATACCGCACACGTCAATACTCCTCCAGGGTAGTCCTTTGGATCTTCCCTTTTTCAACCTTATAAAGTATATCGCAGTTCTCAACGGTCTTGAGACGATGAGCTATGATGACCATGGTCTTTCTTCCCTTAAGTGAATTGATCGCACCCATTATGGCCGCTTCCGTATCGTTGTCAAGCGCACTCGTCGCCTCATCAAATACAAGCAGTTCCGGATCGTTGTACAGGGCTCTCGCGATCCCTATCCTCTGACGCTGTCCGCCGCTCACCCTTACTCCGCGTTCTCCTATTGAGGTATCCAGTCCGTCGGGCAGCTCACGTATGAAATCATCGAGCTGCGCTTCCTTTAAGACTTCCCATATCCTCTTTTCATCCTGTTTTTCGGAAGGGATACCGAAAGCCACGTTTTCCCTGATGGTCCCGTCCAGCATGAATATGTTCTGGGCTATATAGCCCACGTTGGAAAGCCACTCCGCATCGGATACGTTTACCTTCTTTCCGTCAGCCGTGATATCACCGCCGTTCAGCTTCAGCAGGCCGAGCAGGATGTCGACCACTGTCGTCTTGCCTGCTCCCGAAGCGCCTATCACACCCACGGTGCTGCCGATGGGTATCTCCATTTCCGCGGAATCGAGGATCAGCCGCTCGGTATTCGGATATTTATAGGTAATATTTTTAAGACATATCTTATCTTCGTATTTGCCCCTGACCACTTCACGCTCAGTTATCTCTCTCTGTCTTATCGAAGCCACATCCAGATTGTCGCAGACCAGATTGAGTGAGGGTTCGAAATATGCTATCGCCCCCATATGGGCCGATATCCTGTTAACGCTCGGCATCAGCCTTACAGCAGCCATGGCAAAGGCGGAAAGCAGAGGGATGCGGTCTAACAGATCCGTTCCCGTCATGACCAGTACAAACATGTAAATGAGCATGCCTACGATGCACACCGTCTCTATCACAAGTCTCGGCATATTCTTGAGCACGGTGTATTTACAGCCGACATCCGCCAGCTTCACATAATAGGAAGCATACTCCCTGATAAAGAAGTTCTCTTTTGCCGCCACCTTCACGTCCTTTATTCCCGTAAGGCCGTGCTGCATGGTCTTCATGGTCTTTCCCTGCAGCTCCACCCTTTTGCTTCCCAGACGTCCGAGTTTGGGTTTCAGTCCCTTCAGTATCAGGAGTACCATTACCAGCATCAGAGCCGCTATACCGAGAGTCATCAGCGGATCCATCACAAAGAGGAATATACACAGGCAGGCCGATACCGCCACCTCACTGATCAGCAGCAGGCTTTCCTGAAGAAGTTCAAATACATGGGGGATATCGGTATGAAGGGTTCTTAACATATCGGCTGTCTCCGCATTGAGATAGAACTCATACGGTCTGTTCATGAACTCCCCGAAAAGCTTTATGGCCGTTTCATTCTGTGTTTTTGCCACAAAACGGGTCTGTATATACGCCTGGAAGAGCAGATATGCATTCTTGAACACAAAGACAGCGATGGCTATCACGAGCATCAGCAGCACAAAATCCGTATTGGACAGGCCTTCGAGATGCAGGGCCGATATTATCCCCTTTACTTTCTCATTCCCCAGTATATCTTCCGGACTTACTACCACTGAAATAAGGGGTACGATGACCCCCACTCCCAAGAGCTCCAGTAAAGAACCGATAAATATGGTCAAAGTAAGAAGCAGCACCTTTCTTTTCTGCTTCTTATCCAGCATATACTTCAGTCTGCGGTATACATTCATACGGCCTGCCAACCCACCTTTTTCATACCATATATATGTATGATTTTACCGTATTCCACAAGCTATTGTCAAGGATAAAGGAGTTTACATAATGTCCCTATTCCGGGGCGCCTGCTCTTTATTACAGCACTCTCCGTGCAAGCCTTATATAGACTTTCAGCAGCGCTTCAGGACAGCGTGTATAAAAGACGGCAGCCAGCCGCTCCTTCAGCCGCTTTTCATTTCTGAAATAATCGCCCATTCCCTCTACCGCCAGCTTTCGTATGGCGGCAAAAAACGCCGGATCGCAGCTTTGCCGGCTTATATACGCTCCTATGAACAAAATGATCAGCTCCATCCTGTAGCGTTCATACTCTTTCTTAAGCGTCCCTTCGGAATCCGCGATCATACGGTCAAGCGCCGTAACGGAATCCATCCAGCGCATCGACAGCTTTGAGCGCGACAGGCTCCCGCTGCGCACAAACACCTCCCAGAGGGGCCGGTTCATATAATAAACACCTGCAGAGGCGCCGATGGCCCGGTGCATGTATACCCTGTCTTCTCCCTGTCTGATATCCTCATCAAACTTAAGTTTCCCCGCTATATCCGCAGGAAACAGCTTATGGCATACGCTCTGAAGGTAATATCTGCCTTTTGCTATATCCATGAGGGCTTCCATGGGTGCAAGCTTTTCGCAGTTTACGGGCAGGCCTCCGCGCGGCACAGGCTCCTTTCCCTCTTCTTTAATAAGACGGTCAGCGGCTATTATCATCCCCGGATGCGCATCCGCGGCTGCCACCAGTTCTTCTATAGCTGCGGGAGTCAGTGTATCATCACCGTCGAGAAAGGCCACATATTCTCCCCTTATCTCATCGATCCCTCTGTTTCTCGCAGAGGATAAGCCGCCGTTTTCCTTGTTTATTACACGCACGCGCGGGTCTTTTTCAGCCTGAAGACGTATCTTTTCCCCGGTAGAGTCCGTCGAGCCGTCATTTACCACCACTATATCAAGCTCCGTATAGCTTTGACCGGTGACGGAAGCGATCGCGCCTGATATGTACTTTTCCACATTATAAGCGGGTATTATCACCGTTACGCACTTAGCCATGATATTGACATCCTTATCGCCGTTTAATAAAATATGTTTTATGAAAAATGATTCCCTGAAATCCCTTATATCAGCAGATCTGTCCAGAGTCTTTGACCTGCCGCTCTCCCTTAAAGAGCGCTTCTTCATGCCGCCTGAGATAAGATATCTGATATTATGGAGAAAGACCTCATATTACCGCAGTAAGGGCTCCTTTTACGGAAAGCTCCTTTATCTTAAGCTTGAACGGCTGATGCACAAAACCCATATCCAGATCCCGCCGGATGTAACGGCCGGCCCTGGGCTCTACATAGGGCATTTCGGCCGCATCATCATCCATCCCGAGGTAAAAATGGGCAGCAATGTCAATCTCGCAACAGGCATCACCATCGGCCGCCAGAACCGCGGCAGACACGAGGGCGTGCCCGTTATAGGCAATGAGGTCTGGATAGGCACCAACGCCGTTATCGTGGGCGGTATCCGTATAGGAAATGACGTGCTCATCGCACCGGGGGCCTATGTTAATACGGACGTTCCGGATCACTCGGTAGTCATCGGCAATCCCGCCGTGATACACCCTTCCGAAAATGCCACTGCTTCCTACATCAACCGCAGGGTTGAAGCCCTGTAGGCTGCTCTCACCATCAGATGCAGTAAATGCACGTTTACACCGGCTGCCAGCGAGGCAGCCCTGTTTTTTATGCGCCCTTCCTTATCTTTTGCGACAGTGCTGCGCATCCGCGCTATATCATCATATACTCTTTTTTTCAGGACGCTCTTTTCATTAAGCGGCATTTCGGACAGTATCTGCGCACAGGCCGAGAAATGCCTGCCGACTGCCGCCTTTATACATCCGGGCCTTTCCTTCCTTACTGCCGACACCATCTCCCTGCTGTGTCTGTAATAAGCTCTGTTGCGGCTCGCCTGGGTGGTATATATCGTGCTGTTCTTATCCTGAATATAATGATAGCAGACCTTTCCGCTGCAGATCACTTTATCAGCTTTCATAAACAGGCGGTATATGGTCCCCATATCTTCCGCCTCCGTTCCCTCCGGAAAAGATATTCCGTCCCAGAGACTCCTTTTATACAGATAGCCCCAGGGAACGCTCATCATGTCCTTCTGATACAGCAGGGCTTTCAGTGCGTCATCCCCTTCATATACACGGGCATGACAGCCCGCACAGTGACCGCAGCCACTGCAGCCGCTATGCCTTTTTTTCTCTTCTCCCCTCACGGGCTTGTCGTGACCGCAGGCTGCGATATCCGCCCCGCTCTCATCAAGCATGCTCCTTAGAAAACTGAGATAACAGGGCTCAACCGTATCATCACTGTCCACGAAACAGATCAGTTCTCCCGATGCATTCTCTATTCCTCTGTTTCTCGCTCCCGCAGCTCCAAAGTGTCCCGGATGCAGTACCCGTATGCGCTTATCCTTTACCGCAAGTTCATCCGCCAGCTCCGATGAACCGTCAGTCGATGCATCATCGACCAACAGTATCTCGAAATCCTCATCTTCCTGGGCCAGCAGGCTTTTCACACAGTCCCCGAGATACTTCTTCGCATTATATACCGGCACGATCACACTTATCTTTTCCATATATTTTCCGCCTCGTCATCAAACTGACAGTATATCCTTCCATTATTCCCATTTTACTGTCTCCCGCCATCCAGAAAAGCATCCAGCTTCTTCGCAAAAGCTGTCTTGTCATAGTCCGCTTCCCGCAGTGCGGCGTAGCTCTTCTTAAGCTCCGCTTCGTCAAGCTTCTTTATGACCTCAGCTATCTCATCCATATTCACGTATCCGCCGCCGGGTATCTTATTGCCTTCCAGTATGGCTTTCTGTGTCAGCGGTATCGTATCGAGAAAAACCGCCTCCTGCAGTACACCCGAGGTCTGCATCGAATACTTCTCTTCGGGATACGGCAGTACCACAAATCTTGCGCTGCCAAGCAGTGTAAGATACTCATCCCTTTCGGGGTACTCATCCCTTATCTCAATATTGGCCGCCGCATTTCTCTTCAGCTTTTCAAATCTTTCCTTATCATAAAAACGTCCGACGACCTTCAGAGGATAGCCGTTCTTATTAAAAGCCTCCACCATCTCTTCCAGCTTTTTGTCGGCATTCATGGTACCCAGGCATACCGCAACATCTTCTTTTTCCTCTGTCCTGAACCTGTCATATACTTCGGGATCATAACTGTAATCAGGTATAAAGATACTCTTCGTATTCTTAAATGAAAATGAAGCTCCGGTGGAGATCATCCCCCCTATCCTCTTCTGAGCCCTTTCAAAAATACGGCGCTTTATGCCGGGTGCAAAGCCTCTTCCGAAGTCCCCGATAAAACTGTTGGCGTAAACATTCCTTCCCCTGTTTCCGAATATGGCTATATACAGAAAAAAATAGAATTCCGTATTGAAAAACCAGATGACGTCCGCATCGGCCTTTAAACACTCCGATATATTGGCAAACATCCTGAACTTGTTAAAGATCTTTTCCGCGAGAGAGTTCTTCCCCTTCATGAGTATATGATGGTCAAGCTTCTTATAGTGCATATCCTTCTTAATACCGGCCGCCTTAAGGATGACCGCAGGCGCATAATACGCCACATCGTGAGAAAGAGCGGCCAGCATATCGCCGTACTCCCTCATCACCTTCGGCGCATGCCCCACCGCCGTTCCTGCAGTGTCGCATCTGCCCTGGTATTCTGCCATCACAACGCTCTTACTCATATCCCGATCCCGTTCTCCGAAAGAAAACGCCTCATCTCCCCGTAATCCGCAAATTCCTTTTTCCAGCCGTGTACTGCATAAGGTATCTTTCCGCTCTTCACGCACTCACGCAGCCCGTACTCCAATGCAAACTCCCTGCCGGTCTCCACATCGGCAGGTTTAAAATCATTTCTGTTATCGCTCCCGCATACTCCGAAGAAGATATCCTCGTTACGTTTGATGAACCAGTATATCTTTCTCCATCCGTACTGTTTTATCAGTTTTATGCAGCCATCCCTCTTTCTCAGTGAAAAGCCGCCGTTTCCCATGGTGATCCCGCAGCCGGGCTTCTTTAAGCATCTTACGGAGAAACCGGGAAAGCTGTCTTTTTTCGGAAACAGCCACTCCCATATGCGGCGTTCGGGTATCCACGGCGCACCGTAATAATCAAAGCCTCTGTCAATGAATTCCTCTATGCGGTCACCCTCCTGCCATATGACGGCATCGCTCTGGGCTATCAGTATGTACTCATAAGGAGCGAAGCGCTCATAAAAACGGGTATCAAGGAGCAATCTGTTGTAGCCTTTTATACCCCTGAAAAATCTGTCATCAAAACGTTCAAAGCGCGCGTCCGGATATCTTTTTTCATACCAGGAAGTATCCAGTCCCTTTGGTACCGTGAATATCTTTTCCGAATCCAGCACCGCGAAATACCTTGCGACACAGCATTCCTCATCAGCATCAAAGCTTTTTTTATATGCGGGTATCAGTGTCACATATCTCTTCATAAGCACCTTCTATGGTCTCCACCATCCTGTCCCAGGAAAACCTTCTGCTCTCCGCTCTCACATTCTCCGCAAACTCCGCCTGCCTGTTCTCCGAAAAATAACTGTCTATGGCCGCGATCAGAGCTTCCGGATCTTCAGGTTTTACCACATATCCCGTCCGTCCGTCGTCAACGACTTCAGGCAGGCCGCCCACCTTCGTTACTATCACCGGCAGGCCGAAGCCATAGGCTATCTGTACTATACCCGACTGGGTGGCGGAACGGTAGGGACACACGCAGAGATCCGCCGCTGCGAAAAACTTTTCCACTTCCGTATCGGGAACATAACCGTCTTCTATATGTACGAGATCTCTGATCCCCTTATCTTCTATCAGCTTCAGATACTCTTCCTTATCTTTTCCGAAATCACCCACGATATAGAGTTTCGGTCTCACTCTGCTCTCAGACATCGCGTTTATCAGTATGTCAAGGCCCTTATACTTCCGCACATAACCGAAGAATAGTATCATCGGACTTTCCTCATCAAGCCCCAATATCTTCCTTGCCTCTCCGCGCGGCATATCCTTCATTTTAAACGCGTTATATGTGGGATGTACCTGCTTGCAGACCTTCATTTCCGGAAGCAGCCTGTTCAGATCTTCCTTATCGCCTTCCGAGTGAACTATCGCGAAAGCGGCGCGTTTTAAAGTTGCTTTCGTAAGAACCGAGTCCAGCGGAAATCTTTCATGCGGAAGAACATTATGGCAGAGAAAGGCTACGGGTATACCTTTTAAATGCGCCGTCAGTCCCTGATAGCAGGGTGCAAAATACGGATGCCACCACGATATTATAACAAGATCCGGTTTTTCCGCACGTATAAGCCCTGCGCTCTTTCCCCAGTTAAAGGGGTTTGCGGTATTTATCTCATATTTCGTATCTTCCGCACAGAAGCTCTTGTTCGTATAGTCTTTCTGTTCACGTTTGAAAAGGAGCTTCGGATACTGCATGGAATACGAATAACAGACAGTCTCATATTTCTTTCCGAGTGCCCTCACCAGAAGTCCCGTATAATGTGATATGCCGCCTTTGTACGGATACACAGGTCCTATGACTACGATCTTTTTTATCATTTTACGCTCTCCGCATACTCAAGCCATTCATCGGTGATCCTCCCGATGCCTGCACGCTCACGTATCTCCATTGCCGCTCTTCCGAGCTCCTGAGCCTTATCCGGATACTCGATATATTTATTTATGCCGGCTGCCATTTCCCTGAAGTTTCCGGTCTCACATAAAAGTCCGTTTGCTCCGTCCTCTATCAAAGCGGCAGGTCCGCCTGCCGGACAGTCGGTCGCCAGAACCGGAAGTCCCAGAGCCATTGCCTCCATAAGCGCATTGGGCATGCCCTCGAAAGATGAAGAAAGCACATAACAGGCTGCATCTTTTATCTTTCCTGCCACATCCTTTGTATCTCCCATTATCAGTATCCGCTCTTCAAGTTTATGGCTCTTTATCCATTCCTTTAACTGCAGGAGTGAATTATCACGCGAATCGTGTCCGTATATCTCCAGCACATACTCGGGATGATCCTTAAGTACCAGCTCGAACGCTTTAGCCAGAGTCATATAATCTTTTGCGTAATTATGCCGGCCTACCGCAACCACGGCTTTCCTCCGCACCGCCGCCTGTTCACAGACCGTAAAGCTTTCACTTATCGGATTCAGTATCACGCGGCTTTTATTCCTTATCTTTTCCGGAAAGAAATCCCTGGCTCCCGTTGTCTGAAAGACAGCTCCCGCAGCCCTCCCGTACAGATAAGAAGACAGCAGTCTGTGAAGCTTTGAAGAATAGTCCACTTTGGGATCGCTTCTTACGGAGATTATCACCGGCACTCCCGTACCTTTCGCAGCGAGCACCGCCCTGTAATTGGCTCCCCTGCAGAGCGAAAAGAGTACATCGGGTTTTTCTTTCAGAAGCAGCTCGTGCAGACGTTTCTTTCTGAGATTTCGTTTCCGGGATGAAGACTCTTTTTCTTCTTCGGGACGTATTCCTATATCATAACGCACCGCAGCTTTCGGAAGCGCAAACTCATTTTCTTCGGTTTCAGCGGTGGCAACGGATACCCTGATACCTCTTGCAGTCATCTGCGATGCAAGATTTATCACCACTCTCTCTGCCCCGCCCTGGCCAAGGCTGTGTATATGAAACATTACATGATCAGTCATTTTTTTCCCGCCAGTCTTTCATAAAGATCCATCAGCATCTCTGTCTGGGCATTTACATCAAAGCCCTTATCCTTAAGTATCTCTATATTTCCGGCATTATCGCCGTCACGCTCCCGCACCGTCATAAGCGCCGCATCGGCCCAGCTGTCGCTCCCCGCAGTCAGACTCATGGTCTTAACAAGTTCCGTCACCGCCACTTCCTTTGTCACCGCATCGGACATGATGCAGGGTACCCCGGCAGCCTGCGCTTCCACTACCGTGCCCGGCAGCCCTTCATATCTCGAAGGAAAAACCATCACATCCATAACGGAATAGAACGGCGCAGTGTCAGCCTGCATACCGGCAAATATACAATCGTCAGAAAGCTTAAGCCTCTCCGCAGTCTCTCTTATAAAGCCTTCACGCTCGCCGCCGCCTACAAGCAGCAGTTTTGCCCCGGGCTTCTTTCTTTTTATCTTTTCAAATATCTCAAGAAGGAATTCATGATTCTTGGCGTAATGAAAACGTCCTACATGCCCGACAACATATGCATCCGTAAGTCCGTATCTTTCCCTTATCTCAGCTGCCTTATCACACACGGCCGCGCCCGGTGCAAACTCTGCAAGCTCCAGTGCATTAGGTATAATGCGTACCCTTCCGGACTCATATGCCGCCCTTCCGTATACGGCGGCCGCCGCCTCTGTCGAGCAGGCAAACAGTTCATCGGCACAGCGGTCAAGTCCCAGACGCATATACCTTGTTATCATTCCCTTGATCCCGGGATCGGTCCCTGCACTCCTTGCATGCGCGATGGTGCACTTAACGCCTGCCTTCTTCGCAGCCTTTAAGTATATGCGCGCCGAGCTCGTCATATGTCCCTGCACTATATCTATCTCCGGATGAGCATAAAAAAATTTCTCCAGCGCCCTTCTGTAGCTGCCCCAGTTGTACAGGCGAAATCTCGGAGACAGCCTGTATATCCTGCATCCCAGGGCTTCGGCTTCACTGTCGTAATGCTGTCTTTTCTGATTAAACACCAGAAAATCATAATGGCATCTTTCCGGATCAAGTCTTCTGGTGATGTCCATTATGCGGCTTTCGGCCCCGCCGAGTTCAAGCTCACCTATAACCTGTAAAACATTGACCGCACTCATTTAACCAGCTTTCCGAGAGTCCTTTTTGCCCTTGCCGCAATGCGCTCCGGCAAAATAGTCACAGCATTTTTTCCGCCGGCTTCGGCACCGAGCATCTCCTCATAATCACCGAAGCGTTCTCTCTGTTCACTGAAGAGTTTTTCGTACTCCGTAAAATCGCTCTCCTCCATCTCCCAGGTATGGACAACAAAAGTAGTTATCCCCCTGTCGGCTTTCAGTTCCCTGCTGCGGAGCATGGAGATAGGCAAAAACTTAAGCCCCTTATACATATACGGCTTGTGGCCGTATCCGTCCGTAACATATTTAAATCCGCATGATCGCAGGGCCTTAAGTGTATCCTCATCGTACGAGTGCCCGGGAGCCATAAAGATATTGCAGCGTATTCCCAGTTCTTTCAGCTTATCCCTGCCTCTGCCGATCATCCTCTTCTGTCTCTTGTACGGCACGCCCGCAAATTCCGAAAATACGTTCAGCGGGAACAAGCCTCCGTTTTTAGTGGTATAAACATGAAAACAGCCGTGAAGGGCTATCATCCATCCGGCTTCCTGTTTCTTTTTAAGCCAGGCGGCATAAGCCGCTTCATCGGCGAAGTCCGGATTTCTGCTCTCGTCCGGCGCCATCAGCTGCCTGTCATGATTAAACGGCACCACTCCTATAAGAGGCTTTATCGAATACTCATCCAGAAGCCTCTCGAATCTCTCCATCTTCGTCCAGTCCATCTCGGGACAGACATCATCTATCCTTATAACGATCTTTCTCATAAATTTTCCTTATACCAGTCTATAGCAAGTTTTATACCTTTGGCAAAATCAAATTCCGGATCGTAGCCGAGTTTTTCCTTCGCTTTTGATATATCCGCATTTGAGTGCTTTATATCTCCCGCCCTGTCAGGGCCGAAGACCGGCTCACGCTCGATCCCAAGTGCGCGGCACAGTTCATAATATATATCTATAAGCACTTCCCTTCCGCCGTATGCCACATTATAAGCCTCACCGGCAGCACTGCTGTCTGCAAGGGACGCTTTGAGATTCGCTTCGATCACATTGTCTATATAGGTGAAATCCCTTGACTGCTGTCCGTCACCGTTTATCGTGGGCGTCTCACCGTTTAAGAGCTGTCTGATAAATTTCGGTATCACCGCCGCATATGCTCCGTCCGGATCCTGTCTTCTTCCGAACACATTGAAATATCTGAGCGCATAGGTGTCGAGGCCGTACAGCTTATGATAAAGCTTTCCGTATTCTTCTGTCACTCTCTTCGTAAGAGCATAGGGCGAAAGCAGATTTCCTTCCTGTCCTTCCTTTTTGGGAAGCACCGGATGATCACCGTAAACCGAAGACGATGACGCATAGATAAATTTCTTTACGCCTTTTACTTTTGCCGCTTCCATCATCTGCAGGGTACCATGTATATTATTCAGGTCATAGAAAAGCGGCATCTGTATGCTCCTTGGCACGCTCCCCCAGGCAGCCTCGTGAAAGACATAGTCTACGCCTTCACACGCGGCAAGACAGGTGTCCATATCCTTTACATCGCCCCTGATGAATTCATAACCTTCCCTGTCTGCGAGCAGATCTACGTTTTCCTGTTTTCCGGTTGAAAGATCGTCCAGACATCTTACCCGTCCTCCGAGATCAAGTATCGCTTCACACAGGTTGCTGCCTATAAAACCTGCTCCTCCGGTTACCAGATATAGTGCACCTTCCGGCAGTTTAATATCCCTGTATCCCATCACAGCCTCCAATAGATATAATCCTGTCTGTTTTCATATTCCCTGATATCAAGCATTCCCTTGAGATCCAGCAGCACTTTTTTATCAGCCCCGTCATCAAACCACCCGTCTATGGTGTCTGTATCAAATACTTCAAATGCTCTGTGATTTACCGCTATCACCACGGCATCCATATCCTTTATATCCGCCATATCGGCAAACTCCACGCCGTACAGCCTCTTTGCTTCGGCAGCATCGGCATCGGGGTCCGTTATCAGCGCATCGATCCCGTATTCCTTAAGCTCCCTGTAAATATCTATCACCTTGGTATTTCTTGTATCCGGACAGTTTTCCTTAAAAGTAAAACCGAGTATCGCAACTCTTGCACCTTTTACGGTCCGGTCGGCTTTTATCAGAAGCTTCACGAGGCTCTCCGCCACATACTTTCCCATATCATCGTTTATGCGTCTGCCCGAGAGTATTATCTGTGAGTGATATCCCAGCTCTTCCGCCTTATAGGTAAGGTAATACGGATCCACTCCTATACAGTGTCCTCCCACAAGCCCCGGGAAAAACTTAAGGAAATTCCACTTTGTTCCGGCCGCTTCCAGTACTGCCTTCGTATCTATTCCCATACGATGGAATATCATCGAAAGCTCATTCATAAAAGCGATATTTATATCTCTCTGACTGTTCTCTATGACTTTTGCTGCTTCCGCCACTTTAATGGACTGCGCTCTGTACACTCCGGCTTCCACTACCAGCGAATATACTTTGGCTACGGTATCCAGCGTTTCCTCATCCATACCCGATACGATCTTGGTTATCGTCTCCAGCCTGTGTACTTTATCACCCGGATTGATACGCTCGGGTGAGTATCCTATCTTAAAATCCGTACCGCATTTTAAGCCCGATTCTTTTTCAAGTATCGGCACACAGATATCCTCGGTCACACCCGGGTACACGGTAGACTCAAACACCACTATACTGCCCTTTGTGAGATTCCGCCCGAGTATCCTGCTGGCGCCTTCTACCGGTGACAGGTCAGGAGTATGGTCATCGTTTACCGGTGTCGGAACCGCAACTATATGAAACCTTGCCTCCCTAAGCTTTGTCTCATCTGCGGTAAACTCAACCGAAGACTCAGCTATCGCAGCATCTCCCACTTCCTTTGTGGGATCGATACCCGATCTGTACAGCTCTATCTTTTCGGCATTCAGGTCAAAGCCGACCACCTTTATCTTCTTCGCAAAAGCAACCGCTATCGGCATTCCCACATAGCCGAGTCCTACCAGTGACAGTTTTTCTTTTCCCTCTGTCAGATCTTCATAGAGTCCCATAATCTTCTCCTTTTATCCTTTCATTTATAAGATATCCGTAGCTGATCATATATGCAAAACATATACTGTAAGCCGGATGCCATATCCATTCCGTCATCATCGACATCATTATCAGTCCCGACATTATCAGCGGAAGCAGGAAACGGTTCCTGCTCTTTGCACTCTTAAGATAAGCCCGCACGCTCCGTATGAACGAAGATACGATCATCACGACAAAACTTAAGAAAGTAAGGAAACCGTACTGGTAGAATATCTGCAGATAACTGTTATGCGCATGATAGACCAGCGTTTCCTCCCCGTCCGCATTTTCAAGATATATATGTCCCGGATAGTGTCCGGCAAATGAAAGCCTGCCTGCAAAAGCAGTCCATATCTCCTTCCTCCCGTTCGTCACATCCCTGTCTTTGTCAACGACCACTGCCTCGGTCTGTTCTTCTCTTTCAGGCACATCGAACTTTACATATATGCCCATCTTCCCCAGAGCAAGGGTAAAGAATTCCTGCAGCGAGATATACTTAGGCGAATCTGCGGGATCACCTGCGACTACCTTGCTCTCTATCAGGTTCTCCGCATAAAGAAGCTTCGGTCTCCCGACAAAGGCCGGTATGTATCTGAGTGCCAGATAGCCGGGATACAAAAGCAGCAGCTGCAGCAAAAGGTATGTGACCGCATATCTGAAAAGCTTCCTTCCTCCCTTTCGTATCACGCACATTATCGCAAACACAAAGATGGCACATATAAGCCCGACGATGACCGTCCTTGTGTAATTATAAAATACCAGCACTCCGTTCCAGCAAAGAAGCAGCAGTGAAAGCGCTGCGCGTATCTTATCAGGAGTTTCTTTTTTCTTTCTGGAAAACTGCTTCCAGGTCAATACAAACAGTACCGCAAAACAGCAGGCAAAAAACTCCCCTGCGGAATTTGAATTGTTGAAATACCCCATATACCTCTCATCGGCATCATAGGGTCTGAACAGCAGAGAGAATACGGAGAACAGTATGAGCACGATGACCTGTGCTCTCATAAAGCCGGTGATCAGTCTCTTTCTCTCGTCATATCCGCGCATGATATAAAATGCACAGCTGAAGCAGACCGGAAAGAACAGTGCATTGGTATAGCCCGGATTAAAGATCGAAATCAGCACCACAAAGGCGATCCACTCATAAGGGATGTTTTTAAAACTGCCAATACTCTCCTCGCGGATGTTGCCGAGTATCCTGCGTATTACCGCTATTATGACTATGCCCCAGACCAGTGCCGACAATTTGGCAAGTCTTATCACTGATGCGAATTTATAATCACAGGTATCCGCTATCCAGTGATTCAGATAGGCATAGTGCATGAATACAAAACAGGCGATAAGATACAGAAGATTATATATCTTAAGTATCTCCTTCAGTTTGAGCTGCACAAGTAAAAGCAGCCCAAAAGCAAGCACCAGTGTCCGAAACACTACGGCCTGGAGAAAGCTGTTGCCCGCATTTGAAAAATGCACGCAGGCTGCCATGCAGACCGCAAATAATATGACTGTCAGTATCTCCTGAACTTTTAGTACAACCTCACTGCTCTTTATCATTTTTGATCCGTTCTCTTATAACATACTGGGGCGAAGCATTCATGCATATATATATACGCCCCAGATATTCACCGATAAGCCCCAGCATTATCATGATCATGCCTCCGAAGAAGGCGACCAGCGAAATGATGGAAGCGAAGCCCAGCACACGGTCCGGCAGGATGAAATGCTGGATGATGATCACCAGTCCGTAGGTGAAACCGGCCATAGCAAAGAAACATCCCAGCATGGTCGCTATGCGGAGGGGTTTTACCGAGAATGAAGTAAAGCCGTTCATCCACAGCCCCAGAAGCTTTTTCAGTGTATATCCGGATTCGCCGACAGTCCTGGCACGGTGCTCAACCTCAACGTTGACTATTTTTTTTGTAGTTCTCAGCACCAGTCCCATCACATAGGGATAGGAATTCTCATATCTTAACATCTCATCCACTATGAATCTCTTTGCCGCGAAATAGCTCGATATTATAAGCTCCTTCGGCTTTTCCAGCATTATCTCCGCCATCTTTTCATTCACGTAGCTTCCGAAATTCCTGAAGAGCGAATGCTTCTTGTGTCCGTATTTTGCATAGACTACATCGGCCCCGTCCTCCAGAGCCTTGAGCAGCTTGGGGCACTCCGCCGGAGGCGTCTGTCCGTCATCATCAAGACATATGACGACATCTCCCGTTGTCTCCCTCATTCCGGCCATCAGCGCGGAATGCTGTCCGAAATTCCTTGCGAAATCTATACCGGTGATTTTTTCGTTTTCGGCACACAGTCTCCTTATGACCTCAAGTGTGCCGTCGGGTGATGCATCGTTAACGAGCACCAGTTCCCATTCCTTATCCTTAAGCACTGACATTGCAGTCTTTATCTCGGACACAACGTTTTCCAGTGTATTCTCACTGCGATAGCAGGGTATGACAAAACTGATCTTCTGCATCATAACGTCCTCTTCATGAATATGACGGATATATCTCCGTCTTCCCTTTTATATTCCTCAAAGCCCATTTTTCTGTACAGTCTTTTTGCCCTCTCGTTACTCTCCACCAGTCTTAAGTATATCTCTTTCATTCCCATATCACTGCGGGCATAGTCAAGCGCCAGCTGCATCACCTCGCTGCCGTAGCCCTTTCCCAGCGCAGCTTCCTCACCGATATATATACCATATTCGGCAGTATGCCCTTCATTGTCTATGTCTTTATAATACTGGCTGCCGATCTCTTCGCCGCTCTCCTTTATACCTATCACATACTGGACCACCTGACCGGTCAGCACTCTGGTCTCATACCATTTCCTGTGCATTTCCGGCGTCACCATATCCTTAAATATAAACTGCCTGCGCACGCAGTCAGCATTTCTCCATTTTACCGCAAGCTCTGTATCTTCCGGCATCATCCTCCGCAGATATACTCTTTCCCCTTCGTATCTGTCTCTCATCTAATATCTTACGGGAGTAAATATACCGAAATACTCCCTTTCCCCTTCCAGCAGTTCGGAAAGCTGCAGATATACAGGAACTTTCTTAGCTTCAAGAAAGCTCTGCATTTCCTCCGGATCCAGTCCCTTATCATATCTGAACGCAAACTCTACACCGCGTCCGAGCTCTACGGCTTCGGCTGCACTGTCATAACCGAAGGCTGCAAGTTTCTGTTTCTGCAGCGGCGATCCGTACAGCCAGCCTCCCATCAGCATGCAGTTGAACGGTTCACTCTGTTTGGCACGCAGCACATACTTTGTACGGTTGACAGTCGCATAGGTTTCCAGCAGAAAAAGCTCATCGGGATGCTCGTCCATATAAGAGTATAGCACATCATCATCCTTATTTACAGCCAATTGTGACTCATAGTCTCCCGCATCGATAACGGTTTTCGCAGTATATATGAATGCCGGTATGCACACAGCGGTCAGTATTATAAGTGCGGGTCTGTTATACTTCTGACTCCTCTTTCCCAGCAGCAGTATGCTCATAACAGCTATATCCGCCATATAAAGCGAAGTAACTATCCTCTCCGGCATCCTGCCCCTGTAAGCCAGAAATGCATACAGTGCCAGATGTACTGCAGCACAGGCAAGGGCAGCGAGCAGCGCTCTTGCATCCTTTTCGATCAGCGACAGCACCAGTACCGCTATGGTCATAAGCCAGAACACATATGCATATGGCATACCCGGATCATCAAAACCCGGTATGAACGAGATCTTTACCATGTAAAGTGCTTCCTTTATCCTCTGCACGCCCTCGCTCTGCCTTCCCTTTTCGCGATACTGCGCCATAGCGTGAAGCCTTTCCGTATCGGCCTCATCATCGACTGCAAGGTCGTAATTTTTGTAGATCGGAAATGCCTCTTCACTGACACCGAGGCCGGCATAATACTGCCTTGCCTCATCACTCTCCCATACACTGGTATAATCATACAGCTCGGTCCTTGCGTCATTCAGTTTCAGATATTCCTTCCAGTCCTCCCCGCTGTAGGCAAGCTTCTGGGCTGCCAGGAGAAGCAAAAACACCAGCAGACAGGCAGCGGCCGGGATAAACTTTCCCCTCTCCTCCTCTGCCTTGTCTTTTATAAAACGGCTGATCATAACAGGCAGCAGGAAGGGAAGCAGCATATAAAAAACCTGCATCCGTATCTGATGACACAGGATAAGCAGGATAAAGGCCATCCATATATCGGTGACGTCTTCTTTTTTGGTTGAACCGCAAAGCAGCAGCAGACCCGCACTCCCGGCACAGGCAGCCACCACGGTGTAGTGCGGCATCAGAACACAGTTCATGAAGAACGCCAGCAGCATGACTGCTCCGGCGATCTCATTTTTTTTGATCGCCGCTGCGGCTGACAGCACCACCACAAAAATACAGAATACTCCGAACCATGGGATGACGGGTATCAGCCGGTATAAGAGGCTTAAGACAAATGAGAGGCCCGCTCCCATATATACGGTATGCATATCCGGGGTTCCGCTGTATGCGCCCGAAAGTATACTCTCTATCGCCACATCGTCGTTTAATATAAATAAAGGAGCACGGTACATAAACAGCAGCATGAAAAATGCGGTGCTCCCGATCAATGCGGCAAGATAAGGTCTCTCCTTCAGCGGTCTGTTCATCCTAACGGTAAAACTCCTTAAGCTTATCAATAACGAAGCCCTGGTCTTCTTCAGTCAGGCTGTAGTAAAGAGGGAGCCGCAGCAGCCTTTCACTCTCCTTCGTCGTGTATACATCTTCACCGGAAAATCTCCCGTATTTCTTCCCTGCAGGAGCCGAATGCAGGGGTATGTAATGGAATACGGTAAGTATCCCGTATTTCTCCATATGGGCTTTGAGTGCGGTGCGTTCGGCAATGTCGGCTGTTTTAATATAAAACATGTGCGCATTGTGGACACAGTCCTTCGGCACATACGGAAGTCCGAGCTTTCCTTTCTCCTCCAGTTCCCGAAGTTCCCTGTAATATCTGTCCCAGACCTTCAGTCTTTTGTCATTTATCTCATCCGCGATCTCCAGCTGGGCATAAAGATAAGCCGCATTCATATCACTCGGAAGATACGAGGAACCTGCATCCTGCCAGGTATATTTATCCACCTGTCCGCGATAATACTTGGAGCGGTCAGTTCCCTTTTCCCTGATTATCTCTGCTCTCTCTATATACTTTTCATCCTTTATCAGCAGCGCTCCGCCTTCGCCCATACTGTAATTCTTCGTCTCATGGAAACTGTAGCAGCCGAAATCGCCGATGGAGCCAAGTGCTCTGCCTTTATAAGATGCCAGCACTCCCTGGGCTGCATCTTCTATCACAAAAAGTCCGTGCCTCTCTGCGATATCCGTTATGGTATCCATCTCGCAGGCTACTCCCGCGTAGTGTACCGGGACTATGGCTCTGGTCCTTTCTGTCACCGCTGCCTCTATCAGCTTCTCATCTATGTTCATCGTATCCGGTCTGATATCAACAAACACAGGCGTAGCTCCTCTCAGCACAAATGCATCTGCAGTAGACACAAAGGTATACGAAGGCATTATCACTTCATCGCCTTCCTTGATGCCTGCCAGCATCGCAGCCATCTCCGTGGCGTGTGTGCACGAAGTGGTGAGAAGGCATTTGGCCGTCTTCATCCGTTCTTCAAACCAGCCGTTGCATTTCTTTGTAAATGCCCCGTCTCCGCAGATCTTCTCCGCATCTATACACTGCTTTATATATTCGAGCTCTCTGCCCGTACTGGGCGGCACGTTAAAGTTTATCCTCATCTTACACCTCCCGGAAGATACATGATATAATCATCCTCATTATACCCCTTTACGTATGCATTTTCATCTATAAACTCTTTTATCAGTCTGTACTTCCCGTCTGCTTCGTCCGCCATATCAGCTTTTATGATGAACATCACATCGGATCCGTCCGCCGAAAGTCTGTCGATATCGCTTTTCATATCTTCATATGAAAAGCTGTCCAGATCCGGCCACAGCGTAGACAAAGCCGGCTCTTTATCGAGCACGTAATACAGCCCCGGAAGATTACCGTAGGTAACCAGCCGGCCGCCGCAATCCTTTGCCGCTTCCGTCAGCGCATCTATCGCATTTCCTCTCTTCCAGTTGGTCTTCATGCCCTTAAGCCTGCCCTCACTCTCTATGCGGTAGACACGTGCCACTCCGTCCTCTCCGTCCCCGAAAGCAAAGCAGAAATGAAACATCACACTCTGGAACAGCAGCAGAGCGAAAAACGCAAGAAGCATCGCTGCCAGCGGAAATGCGCAGGCCGCTCCCTTATACCTGCGTATCAGTCTGATCGCCAGGAAAACACAAAGCGGCGCTGTCACAAACATCTGGTTTATCACGGCATAAAAGTGATTATTGGTTCCCAGCGGGGAAACCAGCAGTATCAGCAGTCCCATGCAGGCAAGCTTTTTATCGCTTTTGCTGATCCCTTTATGGAAAAGAGAAAAGCAGAAGATAACGAGCATTATGAGTATAAAGATGCCGCACACTCCGTAAATACTGCCGTTGTTGTAATAGGACCGCGTGAACACACCTCTCTTGAAATAATAGATAAAAAGAAGTGCGATACCGCAGATATACAGGATTTTCTTAAGTTTAAGAAAACTGTCCTTCTTTATCATAAACATGACAGTTCCCGCTGCCAGTCCAGCGATCATAAACAGCGCCCTTTTTGCCGCAAAGATATATGCATCGATGACCAGCTTCAGCATATCCCCCAGTGAATAGCCTCCGCTCGCTTCCCCGTTTTCTCCGCCTAAAAGCCCCGCGGCCCAGGCTATCGCATCCCCGATGCCTTCTGCCGATGTCCTTAGCCCTTCTCCCGCTGCCATTCGTGATACGAGAAGCAGCAGAAGTGAAGCGGCCACTCCGCACACATACCCGATAATACAGCTGAGTATATCCGCAGGCAGCTCTTCTTTTTTCCCATCCAGCATATCCGCATATATCACATATAAGATCAGTATGCAGTAAAGAAGATTGGATATCCTTGCAAGGAAAGCCACACCGAGCAGTATCCCGGCCAAAAGATATTTTTTCTTTTTTTCTTTTCCCTCTCCTGCCGAAAGCAGCAGTACTGCGGATAACGAGAAGGCCGTATAGGAAAGATAATTATACAGTATAGCCGTCGGACACCAGCACAGGCCAAGTGCAAAAAGCTCCCCGAGAAAAAGTACGGGAAAGGGGATGTGCTTCTTAAGGCCATGCAGCACACATACAGCGCAGGCAGCAGGTATCAGACGGGTGATCATATTGAAATAAAGAAGCCTGCCGCCCGTAAGCCTGAAAACTATAAAGCCGATAAGATTGGAAAGATATGTTGCGTACTGCCAGTCTCCCTGCAGTGTCATGAAATTCTCATAGTTGCCCAGGCTGTAAGTGGTGTCGGAAAGATCCGCCCCTTCCGAGACTCCCGCAAAAGCGTAGAGCACAAGGGCCGCCGTACAGAGTAGCGGTAAACTTTTTCTGATCTTTCCCGATGCCGTCACTTACAATAATACCTCTTATACCATCCTGCGAATTCCGAAAGTCCTTTTCTGAGATCCGTTGAGGGGCTGTAGCCGTAATCCCTCTGAAGCGCCGAAGTGTCGGCATAGGTTACCGGCACATCCCCGGGCTGCATGGGCAGCAGCCGCTCATGCGCTTTCATGTCAAAATCTTCTGGCAGCACCCCCGCCTTTATCAGCTCTTCGCCGAGTATCTCTATAAATTCCATAAGATCCACAGGTGAGCTGTTTCCTATATTGTAGAGCGCATATGCGGGCCCTGCTTCGCTTTCCTCGGGTGCCTTTTTTATGACCAGGCTCACACCTTTTGTCACGTCGTCAACATAGGTGAAATCTCTCTTGCAATTCCCGTAATTAAATATATCTATAGTCTTACCTGCGATGAGTTTGTCCGTAAAACCGAAGTAAGCCATATCCGGCCTGCCTGCGGGGCCATACACCGTAAAGAACCTGAGCCCGCACACCGGCAGTCCGTAGAGTTTTGAATATGCATGTGCCATAAGCTCGTTTGATTTTTTAGTTGCCGCATACAGTGATACGGGCTTATCCACAGGATCCTCCACCTTATAGGGTATTTCCGAATTATCCCCGTATACGGAGGAACTGGATGCATATACCAGATACTCAAAGCCTCTTCCTTCCGTCTTTGAGCGCCTGCATTCCTCAAGGATATAATAAAAACCGTTGATATTTGTTTCTATGTACGGATCCGGATGGCTTATCGAATATCTGACTCCGGCCTGGGCCGCCAGGTTTACCACCACCGCAGGATCATAAGTGTCAAAGATCTTCCTTAAGCCATCCCTGTCACTGATGCTTGCTTCTTCAAAGATCCAGGCGGACGATGTTTTCTCCGCTGTATCGGCAACGAGCTCCAGTCTGTGTTTTTTCAGTTCCACATCATAATAATCGTTCAGATCGTCAATACCGACTATGCGCGCCTCTTCTTCCTTCAAAAGCCGCATAACCAGATGTGCGCCGATAAATCCTGCCGCACCCGTAACAAGTATTGTCTTCCCCTTAAGCTCGATCTTTTTCATCGACAGCCTGCTCCTTCTTTTTGAAAACAAAGAGTTTACTGAATATGTAGTTAAGTATGATGACTACTATACTGCAGATCACATACTTCGACAGTTTTTCATTGATATGCATGATACCTACAAGCACATTGAGCAGTACCAGTTCTATTACCAGCGTCGATACCCTGGCCCCGCCGAAAGCGACAAATTCCTTTGATATTTCCTTAAAGCCGTGCTTGTCACTGTGAAATACAAAGCTCCTGTTCACAACATAGGCAAAGACAAAAGCTATGAACCAGGAGATCGCATCGCTTAAGTTTACCCTCATGAGCTCTTCCATTCCTTTGAATACGACATCATCAAATATCGCATAAGCCACCCAGCAGATGACCGTAGTCAGAAAGCCCGTGATCAGATAATCAAATACTTCCTTCTTTTCATAATAGAACATCATACACCAGTCCAGGAAGCGTTCGATAAGTATGAACAGTCTGTTTCTCACGATATCGATAAAGATACCGAGCGCGAATATAAGGATCACGCAGAAAAGCATATGGAAAGGTCTGAGCACTCCGTAATCACCGCCGAGCCACAGCCATATCGGCCATTTGTCCATCACGAGTTTATGTGTATGCAACAGATATACACCGAAGGTATAGGGTGCTATCCATACAAGGAAAGATGTAAGATCCGTATTCTTTATCTTCAGATTTTTAAAGAAGCAGAAGAGTGCCACCGAACCGCTTATAACAAAGATAAAATTGTAATGAAGCGGTGTCGTATAGTAAAACCTCTGGGGATCCGGTCCTCTCAGCGCCACACACAAAGCTTCTGCTGCCACTATCATAAGCGCACTCAGGAAATACACGGCAAGCGCCCTGCTTTTTTTCTCAAAGAAAGGAATCCCGAAACGCCTTATGTAATTGGCCATGATGAACAGCACTATGAACCAGGGAACGCTGTAGCCGTAATCATCTATCGGAAACTGCAGGGGCAGCACCGACTTCGGTATACTAAGCAGTGCAATGAGCAGGATCAGCATCCAATGCATCTGACGTTTTTTAAGCCGGTTGACACCTGCCGCCAGCAGCGGTGAAAAAATATAGAAGACTATATAAACGGTAGCATACCAGTAATGCCTGTTGATCACGGGGAACACCAGGAACTGTATGTCATATATGTTTATAAAGATACCATCCTTAAAAGAAAAGTATTCATTTACGCCGGCGGCTCCGACTATCATCATGAATATCCAGATGAACACACTGTAAAAGAACACCTGTGCCCAGAGCCTTATGCACTTTCTTACGGAAAAGCTCTTTTCTGTCAGGAAATATCCGCTTATCATGACATACAGATTTACGCTGACTATGCAGAGTGCCTCCACCAGCCAGTCTATGAAACCGAGTCCCGTCGGTGCTTTCGCCAGACGTCCTCCCATCATCTGATAGTGAAGGGCTATCACCATCAGCATGGCAAAGACACGCATTATCTCAAACTGCGGCTCCCTGTAGGGCCTTTCATGACTTATCTTCTCAGGCTCCCCACTTATATCTTTTTCGAATACGATCTTTTCGTCATCGGCCGAAACCTGCTTATATCCGAGTTTCCTGAATATATTTATCGAGTGTTCATTATCCGGCTTTACCTCTCCGCAAAGATACGAATACTTATCTCTCTCCTTTTCCTCAAGCAGTCTCAGCATCTTCGCACCTATGCCGCGTCCCCTCATATCGGGTGCCACCTGATAACTGATGATGCCTTTCTTTTCATCCCCATCGTCTTTTGCGGTACGGACAACACCTATCGGAGAAAGGAAATCCATGCAGATGAAGATGTCCCTGTCTTCGTCTGCGAGCAGCTCTTTAAGCCAGCTTACATGTTCGTCCCACTTTATCTCATCCTGCTTAAATGACGCAGCTCTCGTATCCGGATCATTCGCCCAGTTATACAAAAGCTTCGCATCATAATCCCTTACTGTCCTCAAAAAATAACTCATATTCCCTGCTCCGTTAACATCTTATATTTCAGCTCGGCCATCACCCAGTCTTCCTCCGTGTCGATGTCCTGAACCCTTCTTTCTTCCATCTCTATCCCCGCCGTATCCTTCATGACCACAGCCTGCTGCGCCTTAAATGCCTTAACATCAAGCAGATAGAACTGCCCGCAGTCATGATATTCCGCCTCCAGATCCTGCGACCGCTTCAGCTGGTCCTCGGGATAATGTGCCACCAGCCTTCCGTCCCTCATAAGCAGAGCGCGTCTTGGCGGGAAAGAAAAACGCACCACGCTCATCACTGTATCCGCGCCTTTCTCACTCATAAGTTCCGCTGCCTTTTTCAGATCATCCGGTCTGACGAAAGGTGCCGTCGGATAGATACAGCAGAGCTCATCAAAATATGCTCCCCGTTTTTCATACTCCCTGAGCACTTCTGAGAGCACATCCGCTGTGGTCGCCCTGTCATCCGAGGTCTCGGGGCTCCTCATGAAAGGCACCTCTGCTCCGAAGCTTTTCGCCACGCCGGCTATCTCCTCACTGTCGGTCGACACCATCACCTCATCAAATATGCCGCTTCCCAGCGCTGTCTCTATGGAATAGCATATTATCGGTTTTCCGAGAAAATCCCTGATATTCTTTTTCGGTATCCTCTTGCTTCCGCCTCTGGCGGTTATGACAGCAAGTCTCCTTTTTTCTTTCATTGCTATGTTCCTCTCAAAACTCCCTTAAGCCGCCGGCGCATTGCAGCGTCCTTCCGGACATTTCTGTCTCCGTATCATTCCGAGGGCTTTTGCCCGGATAATCTTTTCCTTACATTCCTGTATCCGTATAGCAGGATATAATAAACAAAAAACAGGACATCGGACTTCATCTGCAGATCTATGAACTTCCTGTATTCGGGATTTACCCGCTCCATATAATAGGGATTCTCACGAAACTCCGGATAAAGCCTTAAGATATAGTCTTTTATCTCAGCACAATCCTTAAGTTTCCTCGGCCTGCCATCATACATGTATGAAAAGAGGGTGTTGACGTATCCGAGCTCAGCCACGCGCATCCTTATCTCAGCGCCGTACTTTTCCGAAAAACCGCGCCTCTCACATTCCGAAAGCAGCTGTTCCATTGCCTTCATCCTGTCCTCACATTTTTCAAAACTCACATGGTGAGTGGTCGAATCCGGTATCTGCAGATAATAATACAGCGCCTCATCCACTCTTTCAAAATGCTTAAAGTACAGCGACCATAAAGGTGCAGCGCAGTTATCCTCATAAAAGATGCCCTCGGGAAAAGCCAGGGCGTTATCCTCTATCACCGAACGCAGGTAGATCTTTACGACCATACTGCCGCTGTTCAGTATATGACTCTTATGCTTTTCCTCATCCAGCATCCCGGTCTGATCGCTGCTGTTATTAACAACCCTCTTTCCGGTCTCAAAGCTCTGCTTATCAACTATGGAATAATCGCAGCCCACGATATCCGCACCGGTCTCTTCCGCCTTTGCAAGCAGCTTCTCATACATATCAGGCGCCAGAAAATCATCGCTGTCTGTAAAGCCGACCCATTCACCGCGTGCTTCTTTCAGCCCTCTGTTCTTCGCACCGCCCTGACGGTGGTTCACATCACAGTATACAGCCCTGAACCTGTCCGGATACTTTTGCTCATATGCTTTGAGTATCTGCGGTGATTCATCCGTCGAGGCATCATCCACCGCGATCACCTCCATATCCTTCACGCTCTGGGCCATCAGCGAATCCAGGCAGAACACAAGCCTGTTTCCTGCCGCCATATTATATACAGGTACTATCACAGACAGTTTCATGCTTAAGGCTCCGTAAGTATCTTCGCTATCCTTTCGGCTCCACGGCCATCCGTCAGTTTCCGAAGGGCTCCGGAAACCGCCTTTCTTTTTCCGGTATCCGCTATCAGCGCAGCGCACATATCATGCAGCTTTTCATAGGAAAAATCTTTTCTTATATCACCTGCAAAAGGTATCAGTCCGAGCTTATCAAAGCCACGCGCATTTCCCAGCTGGTTATCCGCAGATATATAGCTGATCCCGGGAGTACCGCAGGCAGCCATCTCGTACATGGTCACACCTCCGGCTGTCACTGCCATGTCCGCTTCCTCAAATGCCGCCCTCAGATCGGGCCGGGGTCCGAGCAGTCTTACGGCAGCCGCCCCCTCTGCTATCTCTGCCAGCCTGCCGGTATCGGCATTGAAACGGCCGGCGATCAGTGTATATTCAGGCCCATCCTTCTTATCCTTAACGTACTCTGCAAGCTTCAGCAAAAAATGTTCCGGATCTGCCGCGCCTGAAAGCACAAGTATCTTTCCGGCATCAGCTCTTATCTTCTTTTCCGGCACATCTCTGTAGATGCTCCTTAAAGGAACATAGCTGCAGCCGAGGATCCTTTTGGCGCCGGGATACTCATTCTCATAATCATGATCGCCGGCATATACGGAATAATTTATGATATAAGAACAGTCCCATACGCGTTCATGCAGATCATCAATATAAGCGACTGCGGTCTCTTTATTCAGTTCCCGCAGATAAGACGCTGTCACGTAATAACTGTCAACCAGCAGCCGCTCTATGCCACGGCTTCTTATCAGTTCCTTCATGAGCGGGATCTCTCCCTCAAGCTCATCGAACGGCCGGTTCAGAACTATGGTCTCAAATCCCCTGTCAGCCGCCATTTTCGCAGAGCCTTCCTCTGCCGTGATGAAGACGCACTCTCTGCCGAGCTTTTTTACTTCATCCGCTATCGCCAGACAGCGCATCATATGGCCGCCTGCGGTTATCGCATTAGCCTCCGTCCGGATATAAAGCTTCACGCTTCAAATCCCTCCGCCATATCTGCTTCAAAAGGCGTACCGAAGGGAATATCCCTGCTCGCCTTCATGCCCATGAGTTTCTCGTAGTATCTGGGATGAAGTCCCGCTCCGGGACGTACCACCCTGATATTCTCCGGTCCCAGGACATCACCTTTTCTGATATCCGCAGAAACAAATATGGATTTTCTGAGCTTTCTGGAATTCTTTTCTGCTTCGGACATGGTAAATTCGGCCTTGCCCAGCGCTCTCTCCGCATCCCTTATCGCCTTTACCATCTCCGCAAACTCGTCTGCTTCCATAGAAAAGGAAGCATCGGGATTCTCTATCTCCCTGCTTATGCAGAAGTGTTTTTCTATTATATCCGCGCCTATCGCGACAGCTGTAAGAGCCGCCGTGTGTCCCATGGAATGGTCGGAAAGGCCCGCAGGCAGCGAATACATCTCTTTAAGCCTGGGTATCATCTTAAGATTCATATCATCCGGTATGGCCGGATACACACTTGAACATTTGAGCAGGGCAAGTGAATCGTTGCCGCAGCCCCGAACCGCCGCCACGGCTTCGTCGATCTCCTCCTTCGTTGCCATGCCAACAGACATTATTATCGGCTTTCCTGTCTTCGCGACAGCCTTGATCAGCGGTATGTCGGTGACTTCAAACGAAGCTATCTTATACGAGCCGACTCCCATTTCTTCCAGAAAATCAACCGCGGTATGATCAAAGGGTGTTGAGAAAAAATCTATCCCGAGCTTGTCCGCCTCTTCCTTAAGCTCCGGCTGCCATTCCCAGGGAGTATATGCTTTACCGTACAGCTCATACAGGTTCTGCTTCTCCCAGGTACCGCTCTCTATGGTAAAATACGGATTATCACATTTTAAGGTAATGGTGTCCGGAGTATAGGTCTGTATCTTTATACAGTCGGCACCCGCTTCTTTTGCGGCATGGATTATCTCCAGCGCCCTTGACTTGTCTCCGGCATGGTTCGCGCTCATCTCGGCTATGATGTACGCCGGACTGCCCTCTCCTATCTTTCTCCCGTTTATGATCATGCTCTTCTCCTTATCATCCGGTCCTTTTGCCTGAAATTACTTCGACAAAATATTTTACCACAATATTTAGTGCTTTACAAGGATTCACGGCTGTCATCTAGGGCCATGGCCACCACCTTGTCCATATCCAGATAACGGTATCCGCCGAGCCTTCCTCCGAAGATCACTCTGCCTTCCTTTGCTGCCAGTTCCCTGTATCGCTCATACAGGGCATTGTTTTTGTCATCATTAACAGGATAGTAGGGCTCATCTCCCGGCTTCCAGGCGGCCGGATATTCCCTGGTGATCACGGTCTTCGGTACTCTCTCCCCGCCCTGGCACTTCAGCTCGAAATGCTTATGCTCTATTATCCTGGTATAGGGTATCTCATACTCTGTATAGTTTACTACTGCATTTCCCTGGAAATTCTCCGTATCAAGGATCTCGGTTTCAAACTTAAGTCCCCTGTATTCAAGTCTTCCAAAGCAATGATCATAAAATTCGTCTATCATTCCGGTAAACACTATCCTGTCGGCGACAGACATGAAATGCTCCCGATCGGCATAAAAATCCGTATCAAGCTCCACCTCAGCGGAAGAGAGCATCTTCTGCACCATGGCCGTATACCCGCCCTCAGGAATGCCCTGGTATATGTCATTAAAATAATTATTGTCATAAACAAAACGCACGGGAAGCCGCTTTATGATAAAGGCAGGAAGTTCTCTGCATTCGCGCCCCCACTGCTTCCTTGTGTAGCCCTCTATGAGCTTTTCATATATATCCCTGCCAACCAGTGAGACCGCCTGTTCCTCAAGATTTGCCGCTTCGCTGATACCTGCCTGTGCTACCTGGGCAGCTATTTTCTCCCTTGCTTCGGCAGGAGTCCGGATCCCCCACATTTTCGAGAAGGTATTCATATTAAAAGGCAGGTTATAAAGTTCGTCCTTATAAACCGCAAGCAGACAGTGCCTGTAATTATTGAAGCCTGCAAACCGGTTTACATACTCCCATACACGGCTGTCGGATGTATGAAAGATATGCGCCCCGTACATATGCACCTGTATGCCTTCATTCAGCTCGGTATAGATATTTCCTCCTATATGCGCTCTCTTATCGATGACCAGGACCTTTTTCCCGGCTGCTGCCGCTCTTTCCGCAAAAACAGCTCCGTAAAGTCCCGCTCCCACTATCAGCAGATCATATTTTCCCATGATTCCCTCCTTATAATTCCCCGGCTGCCCGGTATCTGAGACAGCGCTCGGGAAATTTCATCGCAGCTTTATTATATACACAGGCTCCGCTCCACCGCCGTCATAGACTGTATCTCCCAGGCTTTTAAGCAGCGCCACGTTCATTCCTTCCGGCAGATATTTCTCATACTCGCAGCTTCCGATGAAGATATAATCCACACCGTATTTTAAGAGCAGCTCTCTTATCCTCGAAGGATCCGTCCCGCAATATATATCCCATATATCATCGGCCCTCTCATCCACTACATCGGGATCGTTCTGCCACAGCCACTCATGTGTACGCCACCCCAGCACTGTGGGTCTGCCGGTGAGCGTCGATACCCTGTTGTAAATGGTGTAACTGTCTCCGTTCGCCTCCAGTATCACACTACCCCGCTCCGTTCTCTCTTTTATCCACTCTATGGCCGGCGCATCAGCCGGACATTCCTCATATGCATAGCCGGTAGCATCTATGCCTTTGAACTCTCCTTCCGTACCGATCTTCCCTATGCCCATCTTCACAGCCACCGGAAAATATCCGCAGCAAAGCAGCAGGAGTATAAGTCCGGCTATGCCGCCCTTTCTTTTTGCGCTTCCGGCGGATGCCGTAAGATAGGAGCTTATTATATGTGCCTGCATGATGGCAAAGAGTATGAATGACTGATAGGTCAGCTTAAACATCGTATTGAATCTCTTATAGCTTCCCCCGTATATGTCCTTGACATATATTATCTCGGGGATGATCACAAGTCCCAGAGCACATAAGCCGATAAGTACCGTAAATACATCTTCCGAAGTGATATGCGAAAATACCGGATTTTTCCCTGCCGCACGCAGCTTATTCCTTAATGACAGGACAAAACTTATAAGCAGTATCACCGGCATTCCCCAGAGTATCACAAGCTGGTAGAATCTCGAATGCTCCGTACATTTTCCTATGCCGTCGACCATTGCATCAAAACGCAGGGAGAACGGCAGCGAGATCAGCACGGCAGTAAGCAGCACTAAAGCGCCCTGAATAAGAGTTGCGCAGACAACATCCGTCACTTTTTTTAAGCTTATTATATTTGCATACAGTATCACCGCTCCTGCTACCACGAAATATATGGGGAAATCCCAGGCATTCTCCATCGAACATATGCCTGTCAGGAAACCGACTGCCCACACGCATCGATCCGCAATAACATCTTTTATACCGCCTTTTTTTTCCGCAAAAGCTTCTCTTCTCTTAAGATACGAAAGCGAAAGCCCCAGTATGGCCAGCACCACAAATATGTTTATCACGTGGGCATGGAGATCCCCGAGTATAAACGAATATGCCGGGAACTCATGCGCCGTCTTATCCGCCACATCCGGATTATACCCTATATACCTTGTGGAATCAGGATACCAGTAATCCTTATACTCTCCGCTTATCCCCAGTATCTCCCTGAGCATGGGGACAAGTTTGTAAAAGATAACGAAGTGCATGTTTGAGGCAAACATGAGCGCCAGCACGCCTATGGTCCCGGCCATGGCTTTTGCCCTTCCCTTCTTTTCCATAAGGGCATAGCCCATGGAATAGGCCAGTGACAGACAGAGCGCAAAACAGGTTCCCAGCGAAAGGTTGTATCCGGCATTGACCGTATTAAATGAAAGCTTTGTAAGATAGGTAAAGATATACTGGCCGAAATAATAGTAGTTTAACGGGATCCCGGCAAACCACACGTCTTCGGGCGGAAAATAAGAGCTTTCAAACATGCTCTGCATAAAGCTGTAATCCATCATCCTCTCGGTCCCGAAAGCCGCCGGCGAAAAAGCCCTTATATACATATATCCCGTGAGAGCCGCAGCAAAGAGAAGCTCTCTTTTAAACACCGCGGCCATCCCGCCTCCTTTATACGGCGAGAAGGGCGAAGCGTTCTTTTTAAAATGCATGATACCGTACAGGATCACCACACAGATTAAGAGGGCTGCGATACAGCTTATGTTTCCGAACTTTATCAGTTTTACCGAGCATAAAACCCACACAAGGTAACCCGGTATCATAAATCCGCAGAGCTTTGCAAAAAACCATGCCACGTCTCCGAAGCCTTTAAACAGCCATGCTGCAAAGGGATAAAACACCAGGGTGCCGATCAGCAGCACTGCGTACCATTTAAGGACGGCGAGCATATCGTTACCGAGCAGAACTGCTCCTGCCATAAGGCATGCCGCCAGCAATATGGCCCATAACCATGAAAGATCGTCTTTTTCGTTCATCTCATCCTCCGCTCCGATCCTACGGGATAATACATCTCCTCCGGATCAGTATCTCTGTCCTCTCTCGTATACGGTGAGACGCTCTTCACCATCACCTTCCGTATACACGGCTGTATAAGCCCCGGCTATTCCCGCTTCAAACACATCATAATAATCCCTTGCTTCTTTATCAACTATGATAAAGCGTATGCCCTCGGCAGCCAGCAGTTCCTCCCTGCGCGCCGGATCCGTCGTGGAGTATATCTCCCTGCAGATGTTTTCACGGTATCCGGTATCATAGCCCGCAGACCAGGCGTAATAAGGCCAGCCGTAGTACAGCATGGCTCCCGCCAGTACCGGTCTGTCAAGTGAACAGGGTGCCGTCAGCCAAAGATCCTTTGAATCACTGTTATCCTCTATCCATCTGACCAGCGGGTCATCATTTTCAAAATCCAGCGAGCCTTTATCCAGATTATAAAGTATGCGGGTCTCCATAAGCCCGGTCGCAGTCAGTATAAGCGCCAGTATCACAGCACTTACCCTGACCGCGGTCTTTTGTTTCCACATCGCATGCAGCAGCATGGCCGCGAAGATGCCGAAAAGATTCAGTGTGAGCATCACATACTTATGCCCTACCGTGATATCTACCGTAAGGGATAGCGTGAAAGCCAGTATAAGCGGAGCCGAAAATGCCAGTATCAGTACTCTTTCATGATATCCGTATATCACAAAACATACCGCAACAAGGATCGGCAGCAAACCGGAAAGCTTTAGCATGTAGTCTGCAGTTCCGAAGACCGTGGCATTTTCCGCCAGAAAGCCGTAATGAAACGAAGGACTCACTGCGGATCCGTTTATAAAGAAACGACTGGTAAACACGGATATCAGCACGGCGCAGGCGGCCAGCAGCAGAAATGCAGGCTTGTTGTCCGAAAAAAGCGCGAGCACAAATAGTATCGCCAGTGCACCTATCACCATGGCTCCGTTCCAGAAAGACATGGCTCCGAGCATTATACCCGAAAAGAGCGCCATACATAACGCCGTTTTTCTGTCGTATCTTCCCTTAAGACTTTTTATGCACGGGGTCCACAGTATGAGAAGCACGAGCACAAAAGCCATAGCCATCGCCAGGTGTCTCTGGTTCATATATACCTTCAGATTCCAGAGTCCCCAGTTTTCCTTATCCGTATATGACCAGAACTCTCTTCTGTCCTTAAGGATTTCAAGAAAATTCTCACCGGGTTTAAGCCCGGCGAGCCATTTAAAAAAGCTCGGAGAAGATCTGAACAGAAGGAACACCACAGCCGGCACCCCGACACTCCTTTTCCCGGAAAGCTTGCATGCATAAACATACAAAAGCATGCAAAGGCTCATCATGCCGAGAAAGGACGGAAGATTAAAGGCATGGTCTATACGCAGGCCCAGAAACTCGAGATTTCCCATCATAAACTGATACATGAAATGATACCTGATATCGCTGCCGGCATAGTGCGAATAGGCTGTCGGAAAGTTATTGCCGAGCGAGAAGCTTCTCTCCATCCCGATATGGGTCGCAAAATCGCTGAACACGGACAGGCCGACTTTCAGTTCATCATCAGCGATATGAAAAGTCCGATAAAAGAAAAACAGCAGAAAGCCTGCAAGTCCGCCCCACAGGATACAGACCGTCAGATGCTTTTTCAGCGGATCATAAGAAGGAAAAGAAAGCCTTCCCCTTTTTCTGATCAGTATAAAAAGGATCACATCGGTCAGGAAAAAAAACAGAAAGGCGAAGCTGTTCCCGAAGATCAGAGGGTGCTCCGTTTCCGGATGAAAGTGCATACGCAGATATGAAAAAACATATACAGCCCAGCCGACAGCAACACTGCCGGTGATATAGGCCGCGGGAAGAGTCACGCTCCACCAGGGCAGCCCTGTCTCGCGACCTCTTATATCGGTTCCGGCAGCCGTCTGTATCGACGGGATGACACACCAGATCAGCAGGGCGCCCGTAAATATGCAAAAAAAGATGTACAGTATGGCTAACATTTATACATTCTCCGATACAGGCAAATGGCCGGCGGGAACCTGGCAGGATCAAATGGCCCAACGATCTTCGATCGTAGGGCTATATTGCATGATAAACCGCTCCGGCAAACACGGTTTGCCGGGACGGTTTTCATGCAATAGCACCAAGCGGCACAGCCGCTTGCAGCCATTTGATCCCCGGCGCACGCATGTTTGCGGTCATTTGAACACTTTTGTCCCATATGTTTGCAGAAATCCGATCATCGGCTCTCAGGCATTTGCTAACTGGCTCTCACATGTTTGCCGTCTTCGATTTCACATAAAAACCGGCATGCGCTGTCTGCACGAGTGAACTCCATCCAGGCGCCCTTGCGGCACATACGAAATCCTGCTTAGTGCTGCTGCGTTCCCACCCTGACACGGTTCGCAGGCACATATTGCGCAAGACCCGGATATCAACATTCCCCCACACAGGGCTGCCATGCCGGCACACACAAGTATACCCAACTTATGCCTGCATGTCAAATTCCCGGCCGTTTATGATCTCTCTCCGACTCTGAGTTTTGCAAAAAAAGAGCTCAGTATCCCGCTGCATTCTTCTTCCAGTATACCGCGTGTCACCTCGCAGCGGTGATTGAACTCCTTCATCTGCAGAATGTTCAGCACCGACCCTCCGCAGCCGGCTTTGGGATTCATGCAGCCCATCACCACCCTGGGTATCCTGGCCTGCACTATCGCACCGGCACACATCTGGCAGGGTTCCAGCGTGACATAGAGCGTACACTCTTCCAGTCTCCAGTCCCCCAGTTTTTTTGCAGCCTTCCTTATGGCACTGACCTCGGCATGTGCCAGCACACTCCGGTCCGAATTCCTTCGGTTATAGCCTCTGGCTATCACTCGGCCCTCATGAACTATCACACAGCCTATAGGGACTTCCTGCAGAAGCGCAGCTTTTTCGGCCTGCAAAAGAGCAAGCTTCATAAACTTGATGTCAAGCTTCTCCTGTTTCAATGCTTCTTCCTTCAGGAGCTTTTCCTTTTCCAGTTTTCTGAGATACCGTCTTTCCCTTTTCCCGGCCATATCCTTCAGCCCAGTCTCCGCTCTACCATAAGAGCGATCTTAAAAATAACGGCATCATCAAACTTTCTGACATCCAGTCCCGTTTTTTTCTGTATTTTTTCGAGGTGATACACAAGAGTGTTCCTGTGCATGAAAAGATCCCTTGCCGTCTCGGACAAATTCAGGCCGTTCTCAAGAAATCTTCCGGCCATCGCTAGTTCATCCTCGCTCAGACGCATTTTTTTCTTCTCGCCGAAATGCTCCTCCATGAAGTCTTCGCAGTCATTTATATCAAGCCTGTATATGAGACGTCCCAGTCCCAGCTCGTCATAACCGCACACCAGCCTGTCTTCATAAAAAAGCAGCCCTATCTCCATCGAGAGCTTCGCCTGCATATATGCTGCAGCTGCATCCGCAGGTTCTCCGAAGGGCTTGCTGTAGGAGACTCTGAGTTCTTCCATGAGCTCCGTATTGATCATACTCACGATAAGATCTGCCTTATCCGAAGGCGAACTCATATCCTTCCTGCCTTTGACAGACGAAACAAGGACTATCTCGTCTGCAGCGTTTTCAAAAGAAACGTCCTCCTCGCTGTCGGCAAATATCTGTCCTATGACCTCCATCGCCGCAGAAAGCTGCGCAGGATTCTTGATCCTGACAAGATAGATACGTCTCTGTACTTCCCTGTCGATACAAAGAGCATCACATCTTTTCGCGATCGTCTGAGCCGAAAGCCCGCCTTTTATAAGATCCGAAAAAAAGGCTTCTCTGCTGTCCGCGCCCGACCGGGTACGCAGGAACAGTTCGAAATCCCCTTTATCGATTACAGCCACCTCACGCCCTTCATGATCGGTGACCGTATATTTGTTTTTGTCATTTTTTCTGCTCATTCCATCCAAACCGTTACGAAGCCAGTGCCACTTTTTCCGCTTCCTCGGGCGGCAGGGGCTTGCCCCAGAAATACCCCTGTATGTAGTCGCAGCCTACCGATTCCAGCGTCTTTAACTGCTCATCAGTCTCCACACCCTCGGATATCACCTCAAGATTAAGGATATGCCCTATGGTGATGATGGTTGCAACATACTGCTTTGAGGAATCGCTGTCATTCATTACATCTATAAATGATTTATCTACCTTTAAAAGATCCGCCGGGAAACTGTTCAGATAGCTGAGCGACGAATACCCGGTACCGAAGTCATCGATCGCTATCCTGATCCCCATCTCTTTTACTGCATTGATACGCTCCAGCGCTTTCTCATAGGAATCTATCATTATGGATTCCGTGATCTCTATCTCCAGCTGCCTTGCAGGGATCTCATACTTCTTCATAATGCCTGTGATCTCTTCGACAAAACTGTTCTTCATCAGATGTCTCACGGATACATTTATGCTGAGCGTTATCTCGTGATCGATCTGTTTTATCACTCTGCCGAAGAATTCGGCTGCTTTCTCAAATACTCTCAGATCCACCTGATCGATAAGTCCGGTCTGTTCTGCCACAGGGATAAAATCGATGGGCGGGATAAAACTGCCGTCCTCATCCTTTATCCTGGCCAGTGCCTCATACCCCCTGAGTTTATGCTCTATGTCAAACTGCGGCTGAAGATAGCTCATTACATGATCATTTTCAAGTGCCGAACGGAGTTTTCTCTCTATCTCAACGATCTTTTCAACATTTGACATTTCCCTGGTGAAGCGCTGTATGGCATCGCTCTGCTTGAGTTTCATCTCATGCATCGCAAGGTCTGCATGTGAAAGTACCAGCGCCTTGCTGTCGGCATCCTCCGGAAACAGGGCATATCCGATGCTTGCCGTCATAAAAAAATCACAGTCATCTATTGTTATCTTTTCCTCAAGCTCGGACTTATATGCCTTAATACTCTTTATTATATCTTCTTCCTTCTCGTAACCCCTGATGACTATCAGATACTCATCCCCGCCGTAGCGTCCGACAAAATCGGTCGTACCGGTCGTCCAGGAGTCCGCCAGATCCTTCCACCTTTTTGCTACGGTCGTAAGCACGGTGTTGCCGGCTTCGTGCCCCATGGTTTCGTTAATACTCTTAAAATTGTTGATGTCCACCGATACTACGGCAAAAGACTCTTTTTTCTGAACCAGATCGTTTAAGAGTTCTCCGCAGGCAAAGCGGTTCGGAAGCTTCGTCAGGTTATCCGTCACCACCTGCATCTGCATCCCCGCCTGATATTTAGCTACTCTGAGCTGATTGATAAATATGATAAAGCTCGTTACCAGCGCAAAAACCGTTGTAAACATTCCTGGGATCGCTGAATAGTTGTGTATTACCACGATATTCATGTACCAGAGCGGGATCTGCGCTATAACCATGACCAGTGCCGTAAAAAAACCGACCTTCCTGAAAAAGATCACAAGACTTACTATAAAGATATTTGCAAAAGAAGTTAATACTCCCGCGAAATTTGACAAAGGCACTGCCTGTCCCGCGATCATGAAGACTCCGGAACTCTTTGCCACTCTGATCACATAAGCGGAAATAACGACGTAACACAGTATAAACAATATATATAGGCTCTTGGGGCTTTCTTTCTGACGGGATATCTCTTTGAGCGTGAGGTCTATATTCTTTCCTTTATTCACTTACCTTCTCCTCCATCCATGGATATAACCCGAAAAACCAGACCGGCTTTTTCGTGTCCTCATCTTTTGCTAAACCCCTCAAATGATATTCTAACATAAAAAAGGATGCGGGGCAACCCCGCATCCTTCATAATTAATGAATATTTTTTAGTTGGTGATGGTCATTTCGGTCTCTTTATCGAATACGTGGATCTTTTCCGTATCGAATGCGAACTTAACCACATCGCCCGGACGAGCAGTAGTCCTGGGATCTACTCTTGCGGTCATAGGGAACTCGTCAAGATCGAAATACAGGAATACTTCTGCACCGAGAAGCTCGTATACTCTGATGGTAGCTTCGAAGGTGCTGTTAGGTGAGCTCTCAACCATCATCTCTGAATCGTAAACATCCTCGGGACGGATACCGAAGGTAACGGTCTTTCCGTCATAGCCGCCCTGAATGAGCTTCTGGCTCTTAGCAGCATTAAGAGGTATGGACTTGTCAGCGATCTTGATGTAAGCAGTCTCGCCCTGGATCTCAACCACACCGTCGAGGAAGTTCATCTGAGGTGATCCCATGAAACCTGCAACGAAGAGGTTGCCCGGCTTCTCATACAGATTCTGAGGAGTATCAACCTGCTGTACCACACCGTCCTTCATAACGACGATCCTGGTACCCAGTGTCATAGCCTCGGTCTGGTCATGTGTAACGTAGATGATGGTGGTGCCCAGTCTCTGGTGAAGCTTTGCG
>JAIKYA010000168.1 GCA_024683645.1 Lachnospiraceae bacterium | reverse complement strand
TGTGCCATTACGACTTTTTTCGTCTTTTTGTCCGGTTCATTGGAAAAAGGCAGAAAAATAGCGCTTATGATAATGGAAATCGGGGGCATGATCCTGCTCATATTCGAGATGTTTTCTTATATCTACAGAGGGGATATGAGTGAGCTTGGCTATTGGATGGTGCGGGTCGGCAATTTCATGACCTTCGCGATGATGCCAGTCCTTATGGGCGGATTTGCTTATTATCTTAATGATCTTCTGAAGAATGATGTCGGGCTGAAAAAGATGCCCAAACGCTTGAAAGCAATCTATATTCTGGTCGGTATAAGTGAGATCCTTATCATCGGAAACATCTTCGGCAAATATTATTATGTGATAGATGAGCAGAACCTGTATCATCGTTCAAATGCTTTCATGGTCTGTTATGCCATCCCCCTGGTCGTTCTTGTAATACTTCTGACAGTTATATGTCAGTATTATAAGAAGATCAACAAAGATATCAGGATCTCACTGCTTCTGTTTACAATAGCTCCTTTTGTTGGTTCTTTTATACAGTTCTTTATATATGGACTGTCCATAACCGACATATTTATAGTCGGTACATGCGTAATGCTGTATGTGTTTGTTCTGATCGATCTTAATCATGCAAAAGAGGTAAAAGATAAGACAGAGCAGAAGAACAGAGAGCAGATGGAGATCATTTCTTCCATTGCTAATATTTACAATTCAATGCATGAACTCGACCTTGAAAAGAATACTTATCGTGAGATCCGTGCCGGGTATATATCTGCTGATGAGATAGTCGAGAATAAACAGACGGATCTTCAGCAGATAGTTAATGCCATGATCAAAAAAACAATAGATGCATCATGCATAGATGAAGATTTTCTGGAGACGACAAATCTAAACACTATCAATGAAAGAATGCGTGATACGGATATATGGACAAAGGAGATCATGAATCCGGAAAAGAAATGGATACGTGGACGTATCATTGTGTCCAAGAGAGATGATGATGGAAAGATCGCACGTATTCTATGGGTATCGGAGGATATAGATAAAGAAAGAAGAGAGAGAGAACGACTTATAGATGTATCTGAGCGCGCGGTTGCTGCAAGCGAGGCTAAATCGGCATTCCTGTCAAATATGTCCCACGAGATACGCACACCTATCAATGCGGTGCTCGGTATGAACGAGATGATACTCCGGGAAAGTGAAGATGATGATATTCTGACATATGCCTCAAGTATCAAGACAGCAGGATCTACTTTGCTGGGACTGGTTAATGATATACTTGATTTCTCCAAGATCGAGGCAGGCAGGATGGAGATAATCCCTGTTGAATACGACCTTTCTTCGCTTATCACCGATCTTGTCAATATGATCCGGACAAAAGCGGATGACAAAGGACTTACGCTGAAGCTTGATATAGATAAAGATATTCCGAATATTCTGTTTGGTGATGAGGTAAGGATAAAACAGATCATCACAAATATACTCACGAATGCGGTTAAGTATACTGAAAAAGGAAGCGTGACCTTTTCGGTTGATTTTGACAAGCCGGGAACAGATAATGATATGATCAGGTTAATGGTTTCGGTAAAAGACACCGGTATAGGTATAAAAGATGAGGATATGGGCAAACTGTTTTCGAAGTTTGACCGTATCGAGGAAAAGCGTAACCGCAATATTGAAGGTACCGGCCTTGGAATGAGCATAACCGAGCGGCTTCTGGAGATGATGGATTCATCCCTCGAAGTGGACAGTGTCTACGGAGAGGGCTCGGACTTCCGCTTTGTAATAAAGCAGAAAGTTGTCAAATGGGATCCCATCGGAGATTACGAAACTTCATACAGGGCATCTTTGTCAGCCCGTGCGAAATATAAGGAAAAGTTTACGGCGCCTGAAGCGGATATTCTTGTTGTTGATGACACTGCTACCAATCTTGAGGTATTTAAGAATCTCCTTAAGCGAACCAAAGTGCAGATCGATACAGCATCAAGCGGAGAAGAGTGTCTGAAGTTATCCCAAATAAAGAAGTATGATGTTGTATTCCTTGATCATATGATGCCTGATAAAGACGGTATACAGACATTGCATGAAATGCGGGATCTGCCGGATAATCCCAACAGGAATACAACTGCAGTATGCCTTACCGCAAACGCCATAAGCGGTGCGAGGGAAAAATATCTTTCAGAGGGCTTTGATGATTATCTGACCAAACCTATAGATGCAGACAGACTGGAGGAAATGCTTATAAGATATATCCCGGAGGAAAAAGTCGTTTTATCAGAAAGTGACAACGAGCCTCAAAAGGAAGAGAAACCGATTCCGGAATGGCTGCAGCAATGCGAAGGGATCGATACAGAGCAGGGAGTTAAAAACTGTGGCGGAACGGAAGAATACTTATCGGTTCTTGCCGGATTTCATTCTGCTGTCAGTGATAAGGCGGATGAGATAGAAACATATTATAATAACGATGATCTCAAGAATTATACGATCAAAGTTCATGCGCTCAAATCATCCGCCAGGATAATAGGGGCCATGGAGCTTTCCGAAAAAGCAAGATTGCTGGAGGAAGCCGGGAACGAAAATAATATAGATTTTATTAAAGAAAATACAGCTGAATTACTTAGACTTTATCGTTCTTATGAAAACATACTCTCGGCTGTTGCGGAGAAATCCGATGACCGGCCGGATATACCGGGGGAAATGCTGGCTGATGCTTATGGGGGGCTGTCGGAATTCACGGAGATACAGGATTACGAACTTGCCCGTATGGTAGTGGAGTCGCTAAAAGAATACAGGCTTCCGGAGTCGGATGAAGAGCGTTTTAAGCGCATTGATTCAAAACTTGCACAGATGGACTGGGACGGAATAAGGGAAATACTTAAAGAAGCAGAGTAATACAAAGGAGGAGAAAAACATGTTTCGCAGAGTGCTCATTGTATCTTCGGCCGAGGGCTTTATTGTAAAGGGGCTTGAAACGAAGCTCCAAAACATAGGGGTTGAATCCGTTTATTCATCGCCCAAAATGAAAGATCTGGAGTTCAAATTCAGTGAAACGAACCTGGTGATAATCTATACGGATGAAAAAGCAGCAGAATATGCGCCCGGTCTTGTATATATTAAGGACAGATGTGCTGAACTTGATGAACAGGTCATAGTGATAGGCGCCAGGAGCGAATTTGAATCCGTTAAAGGATATATTCCGGACAGCTGTGTATACAGGTTTTATGAGAGACCTCTTGATATGGAAATGTTATTAAATGATATCGAGAATTATCTTGAACGCGAAGCACAGTATGAGAGGCGCAAAAGCATACTGATAGTGGATGATGATGTGTCTTATATGAGCATGATTATGGAATGGCTTAAGGACAAATACCGTGTCTCTATGGCGAATTCCGGTATGCAGGCGATAACCTGGCTGGCCCAAAACCATGCCGACCTGATACTTCTTGATTATGAGATGCCTGTGACAAGCGGCCCCCAGGTCCTTGAGATGATCAGGTCTGATGTGTCTACAGCTGATCTGCCGGTGATGTTCCTGACAGGAAAGGGTGATAAGGAAAGTATCATGAAAGTTCTTGCTCTTAAGCCGGTAGGGTATCAGCTCAAAACAATTACTAAGGACCAGCTGCGGAAGAATATCGCTGATTATTTTCTTTCACAGAAAAGGGTATGACCTTTGGAAGATCGAAATTAAGAAAGCAAAAAAAGTCGAGAGATAAATTCCTGTGATAGAGTATTATAGGCTCACAAGGAGTTAAGCAGATGGACGAACAAAGAGAAGCAGTCAGAAAAATGCAGGACTATATCCGCGAACATGTTCAGGAGGAGATCACGATCGAGGATCTTGCAGAAGCATCGGCGTTTTCACCATGGCATGCAAGACGATTGTTCCAGAAGTACCTGAATATGACGCCGGCAGTTTATATCAGGCGCCTTAAACTGTCAAAGTCCGCATTAAAACTCAGAGATGAACAAGTGACTGTTCTGGATGTTGCCATGGATATGGGATTCGGAAGCGTTGACGGTTACCAGAGGGCATTCCGAAGAGAATTCGGATGTAATCCAAAGGAATATTCCTCGAGTCCGGTTCCTGTCTGGCTGTTTACACCTTCCTTGATCGAAAACAAGTCAACCAAAGAAAGGATTGTGAGCGAAATGAGTGAAAACAAAGATATCCGAAACATTTTTATCCAGGTGATCGAGAAACCGGCGAGAAAGGTGATCATCAAAAGGGGCGTCAAGGCAAATGAATACTTCAGTTATTGTGAAGAGGTAGGCTGTGATGTATGGGGGCTGCTGACGAGCATTAAGTCGATCAGCGGAGAGCCGGTATGTATGTGGCTGCCGAAGCATTTAAGAAAGCCGGTGACGAATGAGTATGTACAGGGCGTGGAAGTAGAGAGCGACTATAACGGAAGCGTCCCTGAAGGATTTGAGATCATCGAGCTGCCCGCAGCAAAGTATCTTTTGTTCCGTGGAGAACCCTTTGCAGACGAAGATTATGAGCAGGCGATCGTAGAGATCTGGCAGGCAGAAAAGAAGTATGATCCCGCTTTTATCGGATACGAGTGGGATGAGGATAATCCGAGGATCCAGCTGGAGCCCAGAGGGGAGCGTGGATATATCGAGCTGGTGCCGGTGAAGGAAAGAAAATAGCATTCATAATTAATTAGGATTGAGAGAGCTGCCATGATGACAGCTCTTTTTATATACTTTTATAGGGCGTTATGATATGCTGATATATGCCTGTTTTTAATACTGATGAAGAAGAGAAGCAGAACCGGTAGGTTTGTCACCGTGGTTCATATGTCATGGAGGTATGGTATGAAGCGTAAAAAAATGATGAAAAAAGTGCTTAGTCTGATCCTGTGTCTGACCCTGCTGTTTCCGGAGGTGCCGGTACGTGCAGAAGGGGAGACGGAAGGAGACACCGTGGAGTGGGAGAATACATCTTCGGAGGAAGGTTATGGTCTGAAAGATCCACGGCTGATCCGTGAAGGCTGGGATGAATTCTATGAATATGACACCATATGGTTTGGCTCTTATGTGCAGGACGATATCACGGGCGTGCAGAAGAATTCCATTCGCTGGCGGGTGTTGGATGTGAGCGGCAACGAGGCACTGCTGATCTCGGATTCCATCCTGGATGTGCAGCCCTTTCATGATGTGGAAGACAGGGCGGAAACCATGGAAGTCTGGTGGAATGATTCTACCCTGCGCTCCTGGATGAACGGATACGGAGAGGCGGAAAACAGTGCGGGAAAAGACTACAGTGGGGAAGGAGAAAGCTTTATCACAAAGGCCTTTACGACTGCTGAACGGGAAGCTCTGATCCCTGACACACAGAAGGCTGAGTCAGGGTATTGCGGCCTTTTGAAAAAGGAGTTAAGTGAACCTGATACGCTTGACAAAGTCGGCCTGATCGGACCGGCGGAAATCAATGAGAAAACCTATTGTCTGTTCAATAAGTATGGCGGCCCTTCCAATCTGGGCATGCGTCAAAAGGCAAGCAACTATGTCCTGGCGCAGTCCCGGGGGCTGCTGCGTTACTGGCTCCGCATGATGTATAACCGGGGCTGGACAGAGGACTGCACGATCGAATATACCGAACAATTTGGGAAAGGCTATTATGTGCATGATGCAGAAAGCAGTCAGAAACATAATGACTTCATTTATTACAAAAATGAAGCGCACGGCGTTGTGGCCAGGATCAGGCTGGATCTGAGCAAAACGGATCTCTGGTCCTATGCGGGTACTACAACGAATGAGGGCCTGGATGATTTTTCAGATGCTGCCACAATGCCTGTTCGTGTGGATTACAGCAGGCAGGTGCTTCCGGCTACGGAGGGACTGAAGCTTTCCGATGATGGGAAGACTGCTCTTTCCTATGAGGGTGAGAGCTACGTCGTCGTGATACCTGAGGGGGTAGAGGAGCTGGATCCGGATTTTTACCTAAACTCCGTGGAGATCTGCTATCTGCATCTTCCTTCCACACTGAAATCCATACCGGATGAATGCTTCAGATACGAGAAGCGTGGAAAAAAGAAAGGGGATAGTGATCTCACTTATGTGCGTTTTAATGATCCGTCGAAATCGCAGCTGAAGACCATCGGAGAATATGCTTTTTATGATCAACAATTGTTTGAGATTTTGCTGCCGGAAGGGCTTGAAGAGATCAAGGCTCACGCTTTTGATGATGGCTTCAGGGATGTTAACGGCACCATAGGCTCCGTGGGAAATCATACCAATATGAACTTTCCCGACGGTCTGAAGACTATCGGAGAAAACGCCTTTAAAAGTGTAGAGATTCAGTATTTTCGCTTTGGGAGCGGGCTGGAGAACCTGGGGAAGGGAGCTTTTATTTATTCTGATATCGTAACAGTCGATCTGTCCCGCTGTAAAAAGCTTAAAACCATACCGGAAGACTGCTTCCGTTGTTCGGAGCTCAATGCAGGGCTCCTCAATGTGGTGCTGAATGATGGATTGGAAGAGATAGGCGCCGGAGCTTTTGCCGTAGCCGGAAATGACTCTAAGCCAATCAGGATCGAGGTGCCCGACAGTGTAAAGAGTATCGGAGACGAAGCCTTTGCGGGCGGCAGCATCGAGAAGCTGATCCTGCCTGAAAACGTGGACTATTTCGGAGAGCATGTGATCAGTCTGGCAGGGAGTCTGCATTATCTGCGGCTTCCGAAGAATCTGACGAAGATCGACGGTATTTTCCGTAAACTTTCGCGTGAGGATACCATCCCCAGGATCCTGGTCTGTGAGGGGGATGTAAGTGAGGTAATCTGGGGCGGAGCTGCCGGAAATACGTATATACCGCAATATATTATTTACGGAAAGTCCGGTACGGCGCTGGAGGAAACGGCAAGGGAAAACAACCTGACCTTTTATGACTGCACAAAGAACCCTCCTCCCGAGGACTATGAGATAAGGATCACGGAGCGTGATCTGAATGTGGTAGCGGACGGAGATGCTCTGTGCTCCTATGATGAAAATGTCCTGAGGCTTATGGGGAAGGGAACATACAAGATTTCCATGAAAGAAGGAGTAAGCTCCACTACAGACTGCATTGTGATCGGCAGTGACTGTACAGTAGAGCTTGATAATGTAGACATCCGGACTGACTCAAAGAAGGACTATGGCATTGCCGACTGGACCTATGGCGGTTTCGCCGGCATATGGATTCCGACCAATTCCAGCGCGAAGGTGACGATCCTCTTCAAGGGAACGAATACCATCAAGGGCTCGGGCTCACTGATCGGCATCATGAAGTATTCGAGAACTTCTGCCGGGCAGCTTACGCTTGTGGCAGATAGCGGTACGGATGCCGATGTGCTTAGCTGCAACGGCATCGGCTACGATGATCTGAGCGGAAACCGTCCGCAGGATGAATACGGCAACCGCTATTATCATTCGCACAATATTACGATCGAGAGCGGTACGGTAAAGAGCAGCTTCGGAAACTGCGGGAGCAGTAATTTCCAGATCAACGGCGGCGTGTTGGAAACGGATTCCCTCGGGAACCTGAAGGTGAACGGAGGAACGGTAAAGGTCAAAAATGGCGTAGATCATTTCAGCACAGTCAGGATCGACGACGGTGATGTGTCCCTCACTACGATCGAGAGCGAAGCCAAGATCGAGATGTATGGCGGACGGCTGAATATCAAGGATTACAATCGTATGGACGGGGAGCTGGATTATCACGGCGGTTATGTTTTTTCCGGAGATAAGCAGATCTACCCGGAGGAGGAGGTCAGCCCTACTCCGACGGGAGGGGATAAGAAACAGGTTACTTCGATCAGCCTGAATAAGACGGAGCTGAAGCTGAAAGCGGGAGAGAGCGAGAAGCTGACGGCAACGATCGTTCCGGAGGATGCGGAAGACAAGAGTGTGGAATGGAGCAGCGATAATACGTCGGTTGCAACCGTGGATGTAAGCGGTAATGTTATTGCGGTGGCTGAAGGTACCGCAAAGATCAAAGTGATGGCGAAAGACGGCAGCGGGGTGAGTGCATCCTGTACGGTCACGGTCGAAAAAGACGGCAAGGATGAGCCTGCTCCGTCTCCGGCGGCACCCATCCCCGGAGGCGAAGGAGCCACGGATCCCCAGCCCGCGATCACAGGTGAGGCGGAGCAGAGTCTGCTGCTGGTGAAGGGGCAGAAGTTTGTGCTGGCAGAGAAGGACTGGAGCAGCTCCAACCAGAACGTTGTGGCGGTAAGCAAAGGAAATGTCACGGTAAA
>JAIKYA010000161.1 GCA_024683645.1 Lachnospiraceae bacterium | reverse complement strand
TACGCAGAGGTTACCGACAAGAAGAAAAGGTCTTCGCTGGAACAGTTGTTTGAAGATATGAAGTTGTTTTAAGTATCAAGGATCGCTTGTGGATCGGTAGTACATCAAGATTTGACCAGGTACATCAAAAGTACATCAAATGGGGTAAATTTGGTACACGATAATACATGATAATACTTACTTTGAAAAGTCGAAAAACCTCGTAAAATGGCTATATACGCGATAATACGTTATTCGCGAGCCTAATGGAGGAAGTGCAGGACGTGTTCGCCATCGGCGCCGGAACGGTGAGCAAAAAAGTATTCACGGACGGCTCCGGAAGGATCGAGCGGTGTGACACGCACAAGGATCTGAGCCTTTATTTATCGGACATTCAGGCGATGATCGAGAGGAAGAGAAAACTGTTTTCGGAAGATAAGTAGAGCCCGCATCCGGGCAGAATAGCGGAGGTGAATCATGCCCAAGGGAACCAATCAGAAAGTAAAACTGTATTATCTTGCGAAGATCATGGTCGAAAAGACGGATGATGAGCATTCGCTGACCCTGCCGGAGATACAGCGTTATCTGGAGGCATACGATGTAACGGCAGATCGCAAATGTCTGTATGAGGATCTGGCTGCCCTGTCGGATTTCGGAGTGGAGATCATCGGTGAACGTGTCGGCAGGGAATACTGTTATCATGTGGGAAAGAAGGCATTTGAGCTTGCAGAACTGAAACTGCTTGTCGATGCCATCCAGTCATCCAAGTTTATCACGGAGAAGAAATCAAATGAGCTGATCAAAAAACTTACCGCTATGGTCAGCGAGTATGAAGCACGCGAGCTGAAACGTCAGGTAGTGGTGCAGGGACGTATCAAGACGATGAACGAAAGCATATATTACATCGTTGATGAGATCCACAAAGCCATTGCCGAGAATAAGCAGATATCCTTTGAGTACTATCAGTGGAATACGGACAAAGAACTGGAAAAGAAGCGGGAGGAGCTGTATGTTGTAAGTCCATGGGCTCTTATGTGGGACAACGAAAACTACTATCTTGTCGCATATGTGGAAGAGGATGATAAGATAAAGCATTACCGTGTAGACAAGATGCGTAACATCGGGATCCTCCGTGAGCGGCGGCAGGGACGGGATATTTTCTACGACTTTAATCTGGCTGCCTATTCAAAGATGAACTTCGGCATGTTCGGAGGAAAAGAGGAAGAAGTATGCATAGAGTTCGCCGGGCATATGGCAGGTGTTTTCATAGACCGTTTCGGCAAAGATATCTCCATCGGTAAAAGCAAAAAGGAAGGCTGGTACCGGACCTGGGTAAAAGTGGCTATGAGCGATCAGTTCCTGGGATGGATCTTCGCACTGGGAGAGGATGTGAGGATAAGCGGTCCCGATGAGGTAGCTGAGGCTTTTAAGAAGAAGCTTAAAGCACTTGCAAAAAACTATAAATGAAAGTGGAGCAGGGAGATGTTTTGGGTTAAAAAATGGATCCTGAAATGATACTGAAGCGTAAACAGGCAGTTGAACGGCTGAGTATTAAAAGCAGCGAGCAAAGGGAAAAGAACAGGAAAGAAAGAAAACAGAAGGTGGAAGACGCCGGGAAAAAGCTTTCCGTATAATAGGGAGGAACAGAAAGTTGGTAGATACTGCTGTCATTAAAGAAAAAAAGGGGATAAGCGGCACAGCCATAAAGCTCATCGCGCTGGCTGCAATGTTTATCGATCATTTAGCGGCGATCTTTTTCAACGCCTATCTTCAGATGAAGATACCCGAAGGACTTACGCAGGAACAGAACATAGCATTTTTCCATGATCATCAGGGGATCGCGATAGTTAATATGCTTTATATACTGATGCGTCTGGTGGGAAGGTTCGGTTTCCCGCTCTTTGCTTTTTTGCTTGTGGAAGGCTTTGAACACACACGCAGTGTAAAGAAGTATGCGCTGAATATGCTCGTCTTTGCGCTGATCTCCGAACTGCCGTTTGATCTGGGGTTTTCAGGCAAACTGTTTTATCCGACCTATCAGAATGTATTCTTTACCCTGCTGCTGGGACTGCTATGCATAAGCGGTACCCGGTATTTTGCCGAAAGCAGGAAAGATGACGTACTGCCGGGACCGCTGTTTTATGCATCGACGTTTCTTGCGGGAGCATCGGCGGCATATATGATCTTTTACGGCATGTGGCCCGGCTGGGTGCTGAGGACGATAGTGTTTGGTGAGAAGCAAAGCTGGAAGCAGATGCTGATGATCATGGGATGTGCCGGCCTCATATCCATGCTGATCTTTTTACCGCTCTCATCTAAATGGGATACTGCCCGGAAAAACCGCTTTACCGGTATCATCATACCTTTCTTTGTAACAGGTACGATCGCGGAAATACTTATGACGGATTATTCCGCCGGAGGCGTGCTTACGATACTTATCATCTATATTCTAAGAAGCCGGAGGGCGTTTGCTTTTTCAATGGCCTGTCTGGAACTGTTCCTCATGTCATTTTCCGAATTCACGGCGTTTATCATGCTGATACCGGTGAAGCTCTATAACGGCAAGCGTGGGAAGAAGATGAACAAATACATATTCTATGCTTTTTACCCAGTGCACATCGGACTGCTATACATACTGACACTCCTTATGGGATATACGTCCTTTGCATTCAGATAAACTCATCGTGTCTTCGGAATGGCCATCAGGCGCGAGACGAGGAACGGGAAAAAATCCTACAGTGCTCCGGCGCTCGAAGGGATGAAAAAATAAGAAGGGGATAAAAAATGTTTAAGAAAAAAACCGCGAGGACCGTCCCCGCGGTTTTTATGTGACTGAATTGTCACTTTAATAGTCACCGCCGTGTCATAAAGGCAGGGTATAGTTAAATGCGTAAGGGAGAGAACAGCCCGGAAATACGGAGGATAAGGGAAAATGGAAATACTGAAATGTGAAGGAATATCGAAGATATACGGCGCAGGAGAGACCGAGGTACGCGCACTGGATAATGTGAGTTTTTCGGTGGAGAAGGGAGAGTTCGTATCGATCATAGGCCCTTCCGGAAGCGGAAAGTCAACGCTGCTGCATATACTCGGGGGAGTTGATAAGCCGACGGAAGGAAAAGTCTTCATCGACGGAACGGATATACACAGCTTAAATGAGGATAAGCTGGCCATATTCAGAAGAAGGCAGATCGGCCTGGTATATCAGTTCTACAATCTGATGCCGGTACTTAATATAGATGAGAATATAGCACTGCCCCATCTGCTGGACGGAAGGCCGCTTGATAAGGAAAGGCTGGATCAGGTGGTGGAACACCTGGGACTTACGGACAGGAGGCAGAATCTGCCTAACCAGCTTTCCGGCGGACAGCAGCAACGCGTATCGATAGGACGGGCCTTATACAGCCACCCCGCAATACTTCTGGCAGATGAACCTACAGGTAATCTTGACCGTAAGACAGGCGAAGAGATAATCGATCTGCTTAAAGAATCGAATAAAGTAAATAAGCAGACTCTTATACTTATAACCCATGATGAAGCACTGGCAATGCAGGCTGACAGGGTGATAAGCATAGAGGACGGAAAGATAAGCAGAAACGAAAGAGTTAGAAATATTGTGTGAAAAGAGGGTACGTCAGTGAATAACAAAAAAATAGTTTTTCAGGTAACAAAGACATACATGAAGAAAAACAGAAAAAGGACGACCATAAGCTTTCTGGGGATACTGGTGACCGTGATCCTTATGACAGCGGTGTTCATAGGCAAGGATACCGTTATGAAATATATGGAAAATGCCGTGGCTGCAGATCAGGGAAGCTGGCATATGCAGGTATATGATGTGGATAAGACCATAGTCGATAAGATCAAAGCATTACCCTGGATAGATAAGGCAGAAGTTTCCAGAGCGCTTGGCTACAGTGAATTTGCGGCAAGCGGAGATCCCGCGCTCACCCCGTATATCGAGCTTAAAGGATATTCCGGAGAGATCTTCAACTGGATGAACATCAGACTCGTTGAAGGACGTTATCCGCAGAATGACAGGGAACTGATCATAAGCAGGAGAGCTTTAGATGAAGGATCAGCGGTCAGGGTGGGTGATACCATAGAGGTTGACGCATTTACAAGATATATCCATGCATATTTATCTGATGAAGAAAAAAGACTGATCGAAGAGGAAGGCAAAGAGCCCGGAGGAGTGATATTCGGACCGGGCTTTATGGTCACTCACGGAGACACTGTAAAAGCTCCCGACCATTTTCCCTGCTATGAAGAGAACGACGTTTTTGAGGAGATACACAAGCCTGCCGGTCTCAAAGGCACATACACGGTAGTAGGCATAATGGAATCACCCGATTACGAATCAGCGGGACAGGGCGGGTATATAGCACTTACAGCTACCGGCAGTGATGTGGCTGATAATGAAAAAGTGAATCTCGTGCTTACAATAGATCTTGCTACCAGGCTGGATGTTCACGGGGAAATCGCAAAGCTCATCGATGCATCCAGGACAGATGAGGAAAGGGCGGAGATCGAGAAAAGCGGCATTTCGTATGTCGGTAAAGACGGTATACGTATCCCTCTGGAGAACGGAAAGATACTATCCAACGATATGCTGCTCAGCTTTGCGGCGAAGGGACAGGATGAGAGTTTTAATTTCCTGATGGTATTCTTCCAGGCGTTCTTTATCATACTGATAACAGCTGCTTCGCTGGTGCTGATATATAACGTATTCAGCATGTCCTTTAAAGAAAGGAGCAGGTATCTCGGGATGCTTTCCTCTGTAGGAGCTACCGGATCGCAGAAGCGCTGGAGTGTTTATTATGAAGTGTTCTCTCTGCTGCTTATTGCGCTGCCTCTCGGGATCATCATGGGACTCTTTGTGATCAAAGGCGGGATGGAATTATTAAAGCCGCATTTTTCAAAGATCATATCGGCCATAGCGTCCAATGTAATAAGCGGCAGGAGCAGCGAGATAGAATACAGGCTGATGATCAATCCGGTAAACCTTGTATTCATAATATTGTTTTCAGCATTGACGGTATGGCTGTCCGCATTGATACCTGCGATGAAGATCAGCAAAACAGGTCCGGTGGAAAGCATTAGGGGTAATGATGGCAGTGATAAGATCAAAAAGAAAGGCTATAAGACATACTTAAGGTTTATGATGAAGGGAAAGGCTGAAATGCTGCTTGCCCATGCATCCGTGGAAAGAAATACTCATTCAACCAAAGGCATAATCAGAAGCATCACGGCGTTTATCGCGCTCACGCTTATCACGGCATTTGCTGCAGGAAGCTTCACCGATATACTGGAGAGTAAAGCAAATCGTGAACAGATCGTACCCGGAAAGGCATACAGCGCCTATCCGTATCACTTCAGTATAGAAGATGAAACACAGTATCAGAGAGGTAAAGAAGATATAGCTTCCTCTGCTGAGGTGAGCGGATACAGAGAGATGAGATTAAACATGTATACCTATCATATTGATTATGATATTTATACTGATGAATACAAAAACGCCCTCAGCACGACGCTTGAAAAATATTTCCCTGCCGGCATGCCTGAATGGGTCAGGTCGTCTCATATGGGGAACGGTGATCTCTTCTCGGAACCTGCGGTCAATATCATCACACTCGCTCAGGAGGATTATGACAGTATAGCAAAAAAAGCCGGCATAGATGTGTCCGGATACCGGGATGAGATAAATGCTCTGATATATGAGGATATAACGATATCGACCGATGATTTCCGCTTTGGTTCGGACGGAGCCGTAAAACCGGATTACAGTGTGTATCAGATAAAGAGACCGCTTAAGGCAAAAGCCGGTGATATAACGGAACTGCTCACTAACGAATATGATGAGGAAAATGATGATCTTATTGATGTAACGGTTCCCGTAAAAGTAGCCGGCTATGTATCTGCTGAAGATATAAAAGAATTCTATACTTTAAGAGGCAGCGAACTCTGGCTGCTGGTATCCGAAAGCACAAAAGCACAGATCGATGAGATGACCGGAATCGCCGCGCATGGGATAGATACAAAGTCCATACTATTTGATGTAAATACGGATGATTCAAAGCTGATAAGAAGACTGTCTCAGATAAAAGATGAGTATGGGGAAAGTGCAGTGGAAGCTGCAGGGATGCTTGGCAAATACACGGATTTTAAGACCGCAGTGACAAAGATAGCTGATATAGTTGCAGTGTGTTTTACGATACTGATCGCGATCATCTGCCTTATGAATCTGTATAACTCCGTGATGGGCAGACGCCTGGCCAGACAAAAAGAGCTTTCAGTCCTTCATTCAATGGGAATGGGCAGAGCCCAGAGATCAAAGATGCTGATGCTGGAGAATATCAGGCTGCTTACCGCTTCAGTGACGATCGCCGCCCTTATAACAGCTGCATTTGTAACGGGCCTGCGTATATTGCTTGATATGAGGTTCGGACATATGGTATTCAGCCTTCCCATATGGGCGATGCTGATAACACTTGGTATAAGTATTGCAGGGCTGATGATTTTTACCGCAGTGTCCTACAGGGAAGATGATGATAAACAGATCATAGAAGAGATACGCATGGAGAGCGTGTAAAAAAACGTATCGTTTTAAAATCAGCTTTAATTACCCCTGCCTTTGTGGTATGCTTGCATAGACCGGTCAAAATGGAATACGGAAGCGTGCTGCGTAAGCGGGCGGCAATAAGCAGATCACCGGACAGATACGCATGGAGAGTGTATGAGGATACTTATAGTTGAAGACGATCCCATCATAGTGGAGGGACTAAAGATAGCCCTTTCACAGGAGGGCTATGAAGTACAGGCTTTAGGAGATGTGAAGAGCAGTTTAGAAGTGATCCGGAAGGAGGTATGCATTGACGCATGCCTCCTTGACGTTAATCTTCCCGATGGAGACGGGTTTCAGATATGCAGGGCGATAAGAGAGAGATCCGAAGTACCGGTCATATTTCTTACAGCCTGCGATGACGAGATACATACCGTGCTGGCTTTTGAGCAGGGAGCGGATGATTATATATCAAAGCCTTTCCGAATCAGGGAATTGCTGGTCAGGATCAAGGCCGTCCTGCGAAGGAGCGGCGCTGATCAGAGCAAAAGCGAGAGTGTGAATGTCGGCAGGAACGTGGTGGATATAATGAGCGGGAAGGTATTCAGGGACGGCGAAGAGATCTTTCTCTCGGCCGTGGAGTACCGTCTGCTGCTGACCTTCATTAAGAGTAAGGGGCAGCTCCTTACCCGCCAGCAGATACTGACGGCGATGTGGGACAGTGCCGGTGATTTCGTGAATGATAATACACTTACGGTATATGTGAGGCGTCTGCGAAAAAAACTGGAAGAAGACGGTGACGAGCCCGTCATAGAAACCGTACGCGGTATGGGTTACCGCCTGTCGGGTACTGCAGATGTGAGGTAATATGGTATACGCAGTTATCGCTGTACTTGTTCTGGCTGTGATCGTGCTGATCATATATATTTTTTATCAGAGAAGACGGCAGGAAAAAAAGATACAGGAACTGACTGACTACCTGACGAGAGTCCAGGATTTTTCGGAGCTTCCCGCGATGAGTGAGATCTGTGAGGGAAGACTCGGGATACTGCAGAGCGAGATATATAAGGTGGTCACGATCCTGAAAGAGGAATATTTCTCGGAACATAAGCAGAAAAAATATATGTCGGATATGATGTCGGATATATCCCATCAGTTCAAGACCCCGCTGAGTGCGATAACACTTATGACAGATCTGCTTATGGGCGAGGATGTTACGGATGAGCAGCGGCTGGAATATGTATCGAAGATAGAATCGCAGGTAAGCAAGATGACCTGGCTGATCAGAAATCTTCTGACACTTTCACAGCTCGAAGCCGGCGTGCTGGAAATGAGAGCCGATAAGCTGGCCGCAGGGGAGCTTGTCGATGAGATGGCGGATAGTCTGGAAGTGATGGCGGAGGCTGCCGAAGTAGAGCTTAAGTTCAGAATACCGGAGGGGATATTCATTACCGGTGACGGGCACTGGCTCAGGGAAGCCCTGACCAATATCATCAAAAACAGCATAGAGCATACCCCGGCCGGAGGTCTTGTATCTATGGAGGTTTCCGACAATAATATCTTTACGGCGATAAGCATTAAGGATAACGGAAAGGGCATAGCGGAAGAACATCTGCCGCATATCTTTGAAAGATTCTACAAAGCCGGCAATACATCGAAAAACAGTGTCGGTATAGGACTGGCCATGGCAAAGCAGATCATAAATCTCCATGGCGGTACCATAGAGGTCGAAAGCAGGGAAGGCGTGGGAACGGGCTTTACCATCAGACTGTATCACAGCTGCTGACATAGGGCAGGTCCGGGATCATATAGGAGATGAGCTTGAAGAAAGAAGATATCACGAATGAAAAAAACAGTCGCGTAAATCTGCCGGTGGCATGTATCTTCTGCCTGCTCGCGGCAGTGGTACTGAGGCAGCTTATCAGAGGATATTTCGATAATGATTTTTATCATATAGCTTCTTCGGGACGGTGGATCGCAGAACACGGGATGATGTATGAAAATCCCTATTTTGTTCTTGAGGGTTATGCTGCCGTCATACAGCAGTGGCTGTACGCTCTTATGCTGTACGGAGTTTATGCTTTTGCGGGCGATTATGGAGTACTGCTTTTTGTGATGCTTCAGGCGCTGATGCTCGGAGCTTTTGTATATCTGTATCTGAGGCTCAGGAAGACGGAATGGCGCGTTGCCCTCTGCGGCACACTCTTATTCCTGATAGCATTGCCGGAGAAAAACTGCCGGCCGGAAATGATAACGCTTTGTATGCTGACAGCTCAGCTGTGCTGTGTGGAGCATTACCGGCAAAACGGCAGGAGGGCGGTGTTGTGGCTGCTCCCTTTGCTAAGCCTTTTGGAGATAAATATTCATGCGGCTTATGCGCTTTTTCATTTTGTGATACTCCTGCCGTATCTGCTGCCTGTCCACCGGCTTCCGATGATCAGGGAGACGGAAAGCTGCTTTGGCATTTCTGCTGACAGGATAGCTCCCGGAGATTTTTTGTTCCCGGGTGTTGCAATGGCAGCTGTAATGGCTGTAAATCCATACGGCCTGTCGGCGGTAACGTTCCTGTTTCGTTCGGGGGCTATCAGTAAGCTTGCGATAAGGGAACAGCAGCCGCTTAAGATAACGGATCCTCCGGCCGCATATGTTTTTATCGCCCTTCTCCTTTTATTCATAACTGTGTATTTTAAGAAGCTGCGGCAGTCATCGCTTCTTCTTTTTGCGGGCTTTTTGCTTCTCGCCCTGCTTGCAAGAAAAAACATAATGCTCTTTGTGCTTGCGTTTCCTGCATGCTATGCAGACCTGATGGCGGATGCTGATGCGGGAAAGTATATTGACGCGCTGGTGATCAGACAGAAAAAATGCAGGCGAATTCTCGTGGGAATGACAGTTCTTGGCTGCGCAGCCATTATCATCTATCAGGGCGCTGTACGGCTCACACTCACAAAGGAGGGGGGATTGGAGGCAAAAGCCGCGATCCTGCCGGCGCATAATGACTGTGAGATGTATCCGGCACTGGCGATACGCTATATTCTGGAGCATGAGTCTGATCCCTCAGAGCTGAAACTGATGTGCAGTTTCAATAACGGTGCGGCTTTTATCTGGAACGGCATAGGACATGTCTATATAGAGCCGAAGACGGAACCCTATCTGGAAGGGATAAACAAAAAAGCAGACGTTATAAGTGAGTACTGCTATATGATCAATTATGCGTCATCGGATGACCTTGATCTATTCCTTGAAAAATACGATTTTGACTATATCTGCTGCAGTCTGAATATGGATGCGCTGAGAGTGTGGCTTGAACAGAGCGGTGAGTACCGCAAAGTGCTTTGCTCTGAACATGTATCGGATACGATCGCGGATATGAGAGGTGATCCGCCGCCTGATTACATACTGTTTGAAAAGCTTAAGTGACATTTACAAGCAGGCAGACGATCTGTTATAATCAGCTTACCAAAATCCCGAAGAAAGGGAAGGGCGTATGAAGGATAAAGGTATTTTTGACAGGGTCATGCATTTTCTGGTCCATAACAGCAATATGGTGACAGTTGCTGTTATGGCCTGTGTACATATTATCCTGCTTTTGTTTATGGTAGTGATGGGTGTGACACCCTTAGTGCAGTTTAACATCCTGAGCGTGGTAGTTTATCTCTTTTGCGTGATGCTCTGCAGGGCGGGACATTTCATGCCGGTCTTTATCAGCATCATTCTCGAAGTCACTGCATACACGATCATATCTACTCATTTTATCGGACTTCGCTGCGGTACTTACTGTTTCCTTTTTTCCATTGTTCCTATAATCATCTATCTGGGCTGCTTTCTGTTTAAACGCGGACAGAGGTGGATCGTGACGGGATTGCTGGCAGTCAATTTTGCCATATTCGCTTTTCTGTATATAGCTTATGCTCCTGTGGAACCGCAGTATGAACTGACAGACGGAGCAAGGCTTCTGCTTGTACTTTTTTCATCCTTTGTTATGATCACTTCCACGATCATCTACAGTTTTATCTATATATATTCAAGCGAAGTGGAGGTCAACAGCCTGGAACAGAAGAACAGGCAGTTGTCAGTGGATGCTCATGAAGACGCGCTCACGAGTCTTTTGAACAGGCGGGGCTTTCTGCCTGTTGTGGAAAAGCTGATGCAGGATAAAAAAGGCGGACAGTTCTGTATCGCATTCTGTGATATAGACAATTTCAAGCGGATAAACGATTCCTATGGTCATGATGCCGGCGATGAAGTGCTGAGGCATATCACCGGGATAATTAAAAAGGAAATGAACGGATATGATATCTGCAGATGGGGCGGTGAAGAGATCATAATACTCTTAAACGGCTGTGATATCGCGCAGGCCAGGGAAAAGTCGGAAGTTTTGAGAAAAGATATAGAAGCAAATCCTACGGTCTTCTTCAATAAGCGTATCGCGGCAACGATAACCATAGGTTTGGAGGAAAACAGGAGCGGGTATACGGAACCCGAAGACCTGATCAAGCATGCCGATGCCAGGATGTATTACGGAAAACAGCATGGAAAGAATATAGTGATCTCCGAGGATGAATAAGAAACGGCTGTCGCCCTGATGAGCTGATCATCAGG
>JAIKYA010000156.1 GCA_024683645.1 Lachnospiraceae bacterium | reverse complement strand
TGTTCGCTATCCGGCGCAGCTTCTCCTCTTCTGGCCAGTTCTTTGGCTACACATTCTTTAAAAACGGAGATGATCCTGATAAATCCTTCTGCCATATCATACTGGTAATCAGTCTTGATAAAACCTTTTTTTCTGAGTGAATACTCTGCAAGTGAATTGAGAGCTTCTTCATAGGAAACGACGGGTCTGTTCATGCTGATCTTGAGGTATTCTTTTCCACGGACTTTGTCACCAAGTACACCGTTTTTTACTTCTTCAGGCTGAAAATCAATTTCGAAATCTGCGAGATCCTCAAATCTGAGTATGATCCCCGGTTCGCCAGCTTTCATCATCTTGTGTTTTCCTATGCTGAAGAGTCCATGCGTGCTGTCTATCATCAGTACTTTTTCCTCACCGTAGTGTTCCGTTACCACGAAGTTGGAACGCTGTGCTGCTGTTTCCTTATCCCATAACAGATAGTCTTCGAAATCCTTATAACTCCAGTGTTCTTTTGCATAAGCAGCTAACTGCGGGTGTACTTTCGCTGCACATTCTTTGCATATCACGAAGGCGTTGGGCGTGCCCCAGCCCCATTTAAGCTGTTCTATTCCCTTCAGTGATTTCTGACAGCATCTGCAGGGGGCAGGTTTTTTTAATGCGGCTATCAGGAATCTGAGCAGTATGATCGCTGCGATGATCGCAACGATACCGACGGCTATGGCAATCCATGTACCGGCCCCTACCGAACCGAGGATCATGCCAAGCACCTTAATAAGAAAGACTATAACAAGAATAGGTAATAAAGCTATTATCAACCCCACAACCAGACTTACCATAATATACGCTCCCTTCCGCTTCATAAAAAAGTTACATGCTACCAAATGGTTACATTTCCTCAAAGAGGATACCACCAAATGGTAACATTGTCAAATACGGATAATTCAGATAGAAAGCTGTTTGATATGTACTGGAGACGCATAGCCGATTTAAGAATAGATCACGATCTGACACAGCAACAGGTTGCCGATATCCTCATGTGTAAAAGAGAAGTATATCGAAGATATGAAAAAGGTATCCGTGAGCTGCCGTTGTCTTATGCTATCACGTTGGCTGATTATTATAATGTATCTATAGACTATCTTGTGGAACGTTCCAATAATAAAAAGAGAGTTTAACCAGCATCGCCCTTATTCCGGAGATCTTATACATATTGTCAGTTTTTTTGTGTTGCCTTCGCATGAGCGATGGAAGGGGAAAGCTGTGAGAAGCTGTTTTTTACCGGAAGCGAGTATGAGCGGAGTAGATGTTGTGTTTATACAGAGCATTTTGATTGACATTTAACAGGAAACTCACTAAAATAGTAAAATATTTTGGGTAATAAAGGAAGGATACGGCAATGGAAAGGACTTACATTGAAGATGCCGCCGGAAAGGCGGGGGAAAAGGTGCTGGTAAAGGGATTTATCGATAATCTCAGAGACAGCAAGTACATGGCTTTCATCGTGATCAAGGATATAACGGGCAAGATACAGATCACTGTTGAGAAAGAGCAGAAACCGGAGCTTCTGGATACCATCGCGAAGCTTACGGGTGACAGCGTTATCAGCGTTGTGGGTACCGTGAATGCGAATGATTACGTGAAGCTGGGCGGTGTGGAGATCATCCCCGATGAGATCATCGCGGAGTCCGTAGCCGATGCTCTTCCTATTATAAGGAAGACGATACCTGCCACGAAGAAGCATAAGGAAGTGGAGCGTTCAAGCATCGACCAGCGTATCGATTACCGCTGGATAGACCTGCGTACCGATGAGAACCAGCTGATGTTCAAGGTGCAGACCGCAATGGTCGCATCAATGCGTGAGTTCCTTCTTGAAAGAAAATTCATAGAGATACATACACCGAAGCTCATAGGTGCAGCCAGCGAGAGCGGCGCAGATGTGTTTGCGGTTGATTATTTTGACAGGCAGGCCTACCTGGCACAGAGCCCGCAGTTTTACAAGCAGATGGCTATGGCAGCAGGCTTTGAGCGTATCTTCGAGTCCGGTCCCGTGTTCAGGGCAGAGAAGTCCTATACCAACAGACATGCGACGGAATTTACGGGCTTTGACCTTGAGTTTTCCTATATAGATTCCGTAAAAGACGTAATGAAGATGGAAGAAGACCTTCTGACCTATATGTTAAAGAAGGTATCGGACCAGTACGGCGAGCAGATAAAGGAACTCTTCGGACCTGAAGTGATCGTTCCGGCCATACCGTTCCCGGTAGTCGATCTGAAGGAGCTTTATGACGAGCTGGAGAAGAATTACGGCTTCACCGTTCCCGAAGAAGAGAAGAACGATCTGACCACGGAAGCAGAGCAGCTTTCCTACAAGTGGGTTCAGGAAAAATACGGACATGAGTTCCTCTTTGTTACAGGTTTTGGCGTAGAGAAGAGACCTTTCTATCATATGAGAGACGAGAAGGGGGTGCCTCAGGGCTACGACCTGATATGGAGAGGTGTAGAGATAACCACGGGTGCGCAGCGTGAGCACAGATACGAGATACTGAAGGCTCAGGCTGAAGAGAAGGGACTTAAGGATGATGTTGAATTCTATCTTGAATTCTTCAAATACGGCTGCCCGCCTCACGGCGGTTTCGGCCTGGGTGTCGACAGAATGACCATGCTGCTTCTGGATGTGGGAATAAAGGATGCGATGTTCATCTTCAGAGGCCCCAACAGACTGACACCCTGATCGGGAGAACGGGAGGAAAGAAATATGAAACATACAGACATTAAAGAAGTATTTGATAAGAAGGCTTTCGGTGAAAGCGTGACCGTATGCGGATGGGTGCGTACTTCCAGGGATTCCAAGAACGTAGCTTTTCTGGAACTAAATGACGGTACCAGCTTAAAGCATCTGCAGATAGTGATGGATAAGGAGAAGACTTTCCCCGAAGAAGCAATGAAGCTCGGAACCTCACTTAAGGTGACAGGTGAAGTGGTGGAAGGCAGGGAAGGCGTGCCCGAGATCAACGCCGCGGAGATAACGGTACTCGGTACCTGCCCCGCAGACTATCCTCTTCAGAAGAAGAGACACACGCTCGAATTTTTGAGGACCATGCCCCATCTGAGGACACGTACAAACACCTTTAACGCTGTTCTGCGCGTGCGTTCCGTACTGGCAGAGGCCATACATGAATATTTCCAGTCAAGGAACTTTGTATATGTAAATACTCCGCTCATCACCGGCAGCGACTGCGAGGGCGCGGGCGAGATGTTCCAGGTAACGACCATAGGCTATTCAAATGAATACAAGAGTGAAGAGGAATACTATGCAGCCGATTTCTTCGGAAGACGTGCCGGGCTTTCGGTTTCGGGCCAGCTGGAAGGCGAGATGGCAGCCATGGCAATGGGCAAGATATATACCTTCGGACCCAGCTTCCGTGCAGAGAATTCCAACACACCCAAGCATCTGGCAGAGTTCTGGCATATGGAGCCGGAGATCGCTTTTGCCGAGCTTCCCGATGTCATCGAGATCGCTGAGGATATGCTCAAGCACGTGATAGGAACGGTACTGGAGAAGTGCCCTTCCGAGATGGAATTCTTTGATGCACATTTTGAAAAGGGCCTCATAGACAGACTGAAAGATCTGATATCACATGAGTTCGGCACCGTAACATATACGGAGGCGATAAAACTCCTTAAAGAATCCGGAGAGGATTTTGTATATCCCGTTGAATGGGGTGTAGACCTGCAGACCGAGCATGAAAGATATATTTCGGAAAAAGTATTCAAGAAGGCTGTTTTCGTTACGGATTATCCCAAGGAGATCAAGTCCTTCTACATGAAGCAGAATCCGGACGGCAAGACCGTGGCTGCGGTCGACCTGCTGGTACCCGGAGTAGGTGAGATAATAGGCGGCAGTGAGAGAGAGGCTGATTATGACAAGCTCATCGCTGCCATGAAAGAAAGAGGCATGAACCTCGACCTGTACAGTGACTACTTAGACCTTCGTAAATTCGGTTCGGTGCCTCACGGCGGATTCGGACTCGGCTTCGAAAGACTTGTTATGTATGTGACCGGCGTTTCGAATATCCGTGACGTTATCCTCTTCCCGAGAACGGTGGGAAGCATAAGATAAAAAAGATCCTTTGTTTACCAAAGATCTGAAAAGGGAGGTCAGTATGGCTGATAAATTCTTTATTCCTGCGGGTTACAGCCCCGCGCTGTCTCTGAGGGAGACACAGCATGCGATAAAGTTTATAAAGGACATTTTCCAGCAGACGCTGTCTTTTGCGGTTACGCTGGACCGTGTAACGGCTCCTCTCATAGTGAAGAGCGGCAGCGGTATAAACGATGACTTAAACGGTGTTGAGCGTAAAGTCGGTTTCGACATGAACGTTGAAATGGGTGAAGCCGAGGTGGTGCAGTCTCTTGCAAAATGGAAAAGACTGGCGCTCTACCGCTACGGCTACAGGGTGGGCGAAGGTATCTATACCGATATGAACGCTATCCGCAGGGATGATAAGGTTGATAATGTTCACTCTATCTTTGTGGACCAGTGGGACTGGGAAAAGGTGATAACAAAAGAGCAGAGGAATATCGATTTCCTTAAGGAAACCGTGAAGTCGATCGTCAAAGCCATCGCATACGTAAAGAGGCAGGTGACGCTGAGATATCCCATGCTGGATGCACCCATCTGTGACGAACCTTTCTTTATCACTACGCAGGAACTTAAGGACCTGTATCCGGATGTGGATGCGAGGGAAAGAGAGAGGCTGATCACCAAGGCTAAAAAGACCGTATTCCTGATGCAGATAGGAAAGAAACTTGATAACGGAGAACCGCATGACGGCAGGGCTCCGGACTATGATGACTGGGAGCTGAACGGTGATATCCTTTTCTGGGACGAAGTTCTGGATGATTCACTTGAGATCTCATCGATGGGCATAAGGGTGGATGCGGCATCGCTTGCTTCGCAGCTTAAGGAAGCGGGAGCGGAGGAGCGGATGCAGTATGACTACCACAGGATGATAGCAAATGATACGCTGCCACTTACCATAGGCGGTGGCATAGGACAGTCAAGACTGTGCATGCTGCTGCTGGAGAAGGCACATATAGGCGAGGTCCAGTCCTCGGTATGGCCGAAGTCGATGGTCGAGGAATGTGAGAAAAACGGAATAAATCTGCTGTAAAAAAACTGCCCGGAAAGGGCAGTTTTTTTGGGGAAATCCCGCTTTAAAATCTGCCGAGGTATTGAAAGGCTCTTAAAAACAGAGTGCCCATGCTTATCATAAATATCATGGAGAGCACAAAGCCGATCAGCATGACTATGAGCATGGCTCTGGCCCAGTTTCGTTTTGACGGGGCTGTGTTGCTGCCGAAAGCCCAGACGATGAGCAGAATCTGGCCCACACAGGGAAGCACAGCCAGTATCATCGAAAGGACCCATTCACCAACGCTTACATCAGGCTCCTCTGCATAATTATAGGGCTGAACGGGAGGTACCTGCGAATATCCCGGATCCGGCTGTGAATAGTTCGGCTGCGGATAGCCGGTCGGTACATAGGAAGTATTCGGCTGTGAATAAGCAGGCTGTGTTTCCGCACCCGACCGGGGTGGGAGACCCTGCGTCTGCTGTGCTGCCTGCTGCTGCATGGACTGGCGCAGTGCAAAGGCATCCTGTCCGAAATTGCTGCTGTAGGAGCCTCCCAGACCGGGATTTCCCTGCTGTGTGTTCTGCCTATAGTTACCTGTGAGCAGGTCACTTACACCCGAACCGAGATTTGAGTTATTCTGATTATTCTGATCAAAGAGATTGTTATTGTCCATATTTTCCCCCTCTTTTCTGTTAATAACGGATGTGTCGATTATATCACAGCAGTGCTTCTATTAAAAGCCTGTGTATGGCAGTCCGTTTTAATAGCCGGGCAGGAGCACATGCAGAGGAGCGCCCGGCAGCAGGTACAGGATACGCAGTACATATATGATGATGGTAGCCAGACAGACGATGATGGCGGGAATGACCAGAGGTTTTAACTTCTTTCCGCCAAAATGAAGTATGAGCGCGGCAATGATCAGAGGGAACCATAAAAAGATTGCCGGATTATAGGCCCATGCAGATCCCGGATCCAGACGGATCAGCGATACGGAGGCCCTTGTGAGTCCGCAGGCGGGGCAGGGAAAATGCGTCGCAATGAGCATGGGGCATACTTCACCGAAAATGCATTTCAAAAAGGCGAAATAAACCGCGATGATAATGAGCGGGAGCCACAGCCTCTTTAAGTCGTTTTTCAGTATCTCAACAGCCTTTTTCACAATGATTTCCTACTTACGTAAACTGCTTATACTATAAAGCAACAATAAAGATATAGGCAAGCAATAATTAAGTATTTTTTTAAAACCGACAAGATTATACTGTTTTTCAGAGTGGCTAAAAATGCCCTCCTGTCAGGGGGCCGGAGAAAGGAAGGTATTACTTATGGAAGCAGGTTTTGTAGGAATAGATCTCGGAACATCTTCAGTTAAACTGATCCTTATGGATGAGACCGGACACATAGAACGCACGGTATCAAAGGAATATCCTTTGAGTTTCCCGAAGCCGGGCTGGTCCGAGCAGTCACCTTATGACTGGTATACGCAGTCAATGGCAGGCTTAAAGGAGCTGATAGCAGGCTTTGAAGATAAGGTAAAGGGTATCAGCTTCGGCGGTCAGATGCACGGCCTGGTTGTCCTTGATGAGAAGGACGAAGTGATCCGTCCTGCGATCCTCTGGAATGACGGACGTACGACTAAAGAGTGTGAATACCTTAACAATACCATAGGCAGGGACGTTGTGAGTGCGGAAACCGGAAACATCGCATTTGCCGGCTTCACGGCACCCAAGCTTCTGTGGATGAAGGAAAACGAGCCCGAGCTTTTTGCAAAGATAGTAAAGATAATGCTTCCGAAGGATTATCTTGCATACAGGCTGAGCGGTGTTCATGCAACGGATGTTTCCGATGCATCGGGCATGCTCTTATTTGATGTGAAGAACCGCAGCTGGTCCGACAAGATGTGCGAGATCTGCAGCGTTAAGAAAGAATGGCTGGCAAAGATATTTGAAAGCTATGAAGTGATCGGAAACATAAAGGAAGACGTGGCTGCAGAGCTTGGCGTTTCAAAGGATGTAAAGATCATCGCCGGTGCAGGTGATAATGCCGCAGCTGCTATAGGAACCGGTACGGTAGGAAACGGTGACTGCAACATTTCACTGGGCACCAGCGGTACCATCTTCATTTCTTCAGATACATATTCGGTTGATGATAAGAATGCCCTGCATTCGTTTGCACATGCCAACGGCAAGTTCCACCTCATGGGCTGCATGCTCTCGGCAGCAAGCTGCAATCAGTGGTGGATGGGCGATATCCTGAAGGATAAGGATTTCGCAGCAGCACAGGCAGGCATCACGGAGCTTGGCAAGAATCATGTATACTTCCTGCCTTATCTTATGGGCGAGAGATCACCTCACAATGATGCTGACGCAAGGGCTGCATTCGTGGGAATGAGCATGGATTCCACAAGAGAGGATATGCTCCAGGCTATATACGAAGGCGTTGCTTTCGGTATCAGGGATTCGTTTGAGGTGGCTAAGGCATCCGGCATAAAGATCGACAGGACCAAGATCTGCGGCGGCGGAGCCAAGAGTCCTCTTTGGAGACGTATCATGGCCAATGTGCTGAACATAAGCGTGGATTCCATCGAGAGTGAGGAAGGTCCCGCACTCGGCGGCGCTATGCTGGCAGCAGTAGGCTGCGGATACTTCAGCTCTGTTGAGGAAGCAGCTTCAAAGATCGTTAAAGTAATCGGTACTGTTGAGCCCGAGGCTGAGCTGGCTGCACTTTATGAAGAGAGATATAAAACCTTTAAGAAGATATATCCCGCACTGAAGGCTATTTACAAGGAACTGTAAAAAGGGTTTTGTATTCACAAGGGGGTAACAGGATTGAAGAGAATTGCACAGACAGAGAATGGAACAGTGCGCGGCATGCAGGGAACCGATGCCAGGATCACTGTTTATAAAGGCATACCTTTTGCGGCGCCTCCCGTCGGTGAGAACCGGTGGAGAGCACCAAAGCCCGCAGAGAGCTGGGAAGGTGAGAGGGAATGCTACACCTTCGGCCCCATATCATTCCAGGATCAGCCCGGTGTAGGCGATGATCTGTACTGCAGGGAGTGGCATGTGGATCCGGATATTCCTTTAAGCGAGGACTGTCTTTATCTTAATGTATGGACACCGGCAAAGACTCCGGATGAGAAGCTTCCCGTTCTGGTATGGTATTTCGGCGGCGGCTTCCAGTGGTGCTATACTGCGGAAATGGAATTTGACGGCGAGAGGCTGGCTTCAAGAGGCATCATAGTCGTAAGCGTAGGCTACAGACTCGGAGCCTTCGGTTTTCTTGCGCATCCCGAGATAACAAAAGAATCACCCGATGCACCCGGCAACTTCGGCCTTCTTGACCAGCAGGCGGGCTTAAGATGGGTGCACAGGAATATCGCGGCTTTCGGCGGTGATCCCGATAAGATAAGCATCGCCGGCCAGTCTGCGGGCGGCTGCAGTGTTATGAACCAGCTGGCCAACGAAGACAATTACAAGCTCATAAAAGGTGCGCTGATCTGGAGCGGCATCATCCGTTTTTCCGAAGAGATGAAGGATGCGGATCTGTTCAGGCCCGTAGGTCTTGAACGGGCAGAGCAGAAAGGTGCGGATTTCTTTGAATATATCGGCGTATCGGGCCTTGAGGAAGCAAGGAAGATCGATCCGGCCGTTATCAGAGAGAAATATGCAAAATACAGGGAGACCCATCAGATGTTCGTTCCCTTTGTTGACGGGAAGTTCTGCAAGGGTGATCCCGTGGAACGTATCATAAACGGTGACTGTGCTCCCGTGCCCATTATTTCGGGTAATACCTCAGATGAGTTTATCATCGGCGGGAAAAATACCGTTGAGAGTTCGGTTAAAGAAGTGTTCAACGCAGCGCTTCAAAAGAGACCGGATGTGAAGCTGTATTATTACAGGTTTTCGCCTGATATGCCGGGGGATGACAAGCCGGGCTGCTTCCATTCTTCGGATCTGTGGTTCTGGTTTGAGACACTGATGAAGTGCCGCAGACCTTTCACCGGACATCACTATGATCTGGCAAGGCAGATGGCCAACTATGTTGCAAGCTTTGTAAAGACAGGCGATCCCAACTGCAAGGATGCGGACGGTTCCGCGCAGCCCGAGTGGAAGACTTATTCAAAAGAGTTAAAGGCCGAGATGAATTTCGTCGGTGAAGGCGCTGTACCCGGAGTGGAGATCATTCGTCCCGAGCAGGTATACAACCCTTACCTGCCTTCCTGGGAGTACATACCCGACGGCGAGCCTCATGTATTCGGAGACAGGGTATATGTTTACGGTTCGCATGACCGTTACGGCGGACAGACTTTCTGCCTGAAGGATTATGTATGCTGGTCTGCTCCGGTCAATAATCTGAAGCAGTGGAGATATGAAGGCGTCATCTTCAGAAAGACGGATGAGCCGGTCAATCCCGACGGACATATGTGCCTCTATGCACCCGATGTCACACAGGGACCGGATGGCAGATATTATCTCTATTATGTTATGGACAAGGTAGGCTTCGTATCCGTTGCGGTATCCGATACTCCCGCCGGTAAATACGAATTCTACGGTTATGTAAAATATGCGGACGGCACCAGACTCGGAGACCGTGAGGGCGATGAGCCCCAGTTCGACCCGGGTGTGCTGACCGAAGGTGATAAGACCTATATGTATACGGGCTTTTCCGGGCACGGCGATAAGAGCAGACAGGGAGCCATGGTGACAGTGCTTGATAAGGATATGCTCACCGTGATCAAAGAGCCTGCATATGTGGTACCCTCTGACTGGAAGTCTAAGGGAACAGAGTACGAAGGACATGCTTTCTTTGAAGCTTCTTCGATCAGAAAGCGCGATGGAAAATATTACTTCATCTATTCTTCGGAAGTGATGCATGAGCTGTGTTATGCGGTATCCGATAATGCGGAAGGACCTTATAAGTACGGCGGCGTGATCGTAAGCAACTGTGACATAGGAATAGATTCCTACAAGGAAGCATCCATGTCCATGGCCTATGGTGCCAACAATCACGGCGGCATAGAGAAGATCGGCGATGACTGGTATATCTTCTATCACCGTCACACCAACGGCAACTGGTATTCGAGACAGGGCTGTGCCGAGAAGATAAGCTTTACTGCAGACGGTCTGATCCCCCAGGTGCGCATAAGCTCCTGCGGACTGAACGGCGGACCGCTTTCGGATATCGGCGAGTATCCTTCTTATATCGTATGCCATCTCTTTAACGAGAAGCATGAAATGTATGTCGGTAATGAAGCTGCATCCAAGGTGATGCAGGACGGTGCCGACGGAGATATGGTAACTGCATATATCGCAAATATCACAAACGGCGTGACCATGGGCTTCAGGTCCTTTGAACTGAAAGGTGCTAAAGGACTCAGGATAAAGACCAGAGGTTACATACACGGAGATTTTAAGGTAAAGACAGCCTGGGACGGTGAAGTGCTCGGACGCATAACCGTGCAGGGAGACAATATCTGGACCGCATATGAAACGGACGCAGATTTTAAGGATGGAGTTACGGATCTTTATCTGGAGTTTGAGGGTAGCGGAAAAGGTTATCTGAAGAGCTTCGAATTCACACATTAATAACAGAAGAAGTCTTCTGTTAAAATAGCCAAAAAGGAAAGGAAGGAAATTCTTATGGAGAACACACCCAAAGTAAAGATCGGTATTGTTGCAGTGAGCAGGGATTGTTTCCCCGAGTCACTCTCGGTTGACAGGAGGAAGGCTCTTGTTGCTGCATACAAGGCAAAATTCGATGAGGCTGATATCTATGAATGCCCCATATGTATCGTTGAAAGTGAGATCCATATGGTTCAGGCTCTCGAAGACATCAAGAAGAACGGCTGTAACGCACTTTGTGTATACCTCGGCAATTTCGGTCCCGAGATAAGCGAGACTCTTCTTGCAAAGCATTTCGAAGGCCCCAAGATGTTCATCGCAGCAGCAGAGGAAACTCAGGATTCACTGCTGGACGGCAGAGGAGATGCATACTGCGGTCTGCTCAATGCAAGCTATAACTTAAAGCTTCGTAACGTTAAGGCTTATATCCCCGAGGAGCCCGTAGGCGATGCAGAGGATCTGGCTGTACAGATCAACGCATTCGTTCCCATCGCAAGAACCATCATAGCTCTGGCAGATCTGAAGATCATAAGCTTCGGTCCCAGACCCATGAACTTCCTTGCATGCAATGCTCCCATCAAGCAGCTTTACAATCTGGGCGTTGAGATCGAAGAGAACTCCGAGCTGGATCTTTTCGAAGCATTCAACAAGCATGCAGATGATCCCAGGATCCCTGAGGTTGTTGCAGATATGGAGAAGGAACTGGGCGCAGGCAATAAGAAGAGCGAAGTACTTCCCAAGCTTGCTCAGTATGAGCTGACACTTCTTGACTGGATCGAGGCTCATAAGGGATATCGTAAATATGTTGCAGTTGCCGGAAAGTGCTGGCCTGCATTCCAGACACAGTTCGGTTTCGTTCCCTGCTACGTTAACAGCCGTCTGACAGGACGCGGAATCCCCGTAAGCTGCGAGGTTGATATCTACGGATGTCTCTCCGAGTTCATCGGTACCTGTGTAAGTGATGACATCGTTACTCTGCTCGATATCAACAACTCCGTACCTAAGGATATGTACAAGGAGTCTATCGAAGGCAAGTTCGATTACAAGCACAGCGACACATTCATGGGCTTCCACTGCGGAAATACCTGCTCCAAGAAGATGTCCTTCTGCGAGATGAGAAATCAGAAGATCATGGCAAGAGCACTGCCTGTAGAGGTTACCAACGGAACCCTCGAAGGCGATATCATGCCCGGCGACATCACATTCTTCCGTCTGCAGAGCACGGCTGACGGTATACTCCGTGCATACGCAGCAGAAGGTGAGATCCTTCCCGTTGCTACCAGATCTTTCGGCGGTATCGCTGTATTCGCTATCAAGGAAATGGGCAGATTCTATCGTCACGTACTGATCGAGAAGAACTATCCTCATCACGGAGCTGTTGCTTTCGGACATCACGGAAAGGCACTCTTCGAGGTATTCAAGTACATCGGCGTTGACCTTTGCGAGATCGGTTACAACCAGCCCGCATGTCTGCCTTACAAGTCAGAGAATCCGTTTGCATAAGTAAATGATCAGAACCGTCCGGGACTCAGGTCCCGGGCGGTTATTTAAAAAGGGAGAAAGATCGTGGAAGATAATTTTAAGAAACAGGCTGAAGAACTGGTCGCAAAGATGAGCGTAAAAGAAGCCTGTGACCAGTTAAGATATGATGCGCCTGCTCTTGAGAGACTTGGAATACCTGCCTACAATTACTGGAATGAGGGACTGCACGGAACGGCGAGAACGGGAACGGCAACCGTATTTCCCCAGGCTGTGGGACTTGCCGCCATGTTTGATGAAGAAGGTCTGGAGAAGATCGCTGACATCATAGGCACGGAAACAAGGGCAAAATACAATGAGGCAAGAAAAAGGGGAGACCGTGACATATATAAAGGTATCACGCTCTGGTCACCCAACATCAACTTATTCCGCGATCAGCGCTGGGGACGCGGACAGGAGACATACGGAGAGGATCCGTATCTTACTTCACGTCTGGGCGTAGCTTTTATATGCGGCCTGCAGGGCAAGGGAAAATATTTAAAGACTTCTGCCTGCGCAAAACATTTTGCCGTGCATTCGGGACCGGAAGCACTGCGCCATTCCTTTGATGCAAAGGCAAGTGACAAGGATCTGGAAGAAACCTATCTTCCTGCATTCAAGGCTGCAGTTACGGAAGGAAAGGTTGAGAGCGTAATGGGCGCTTACAACCGTACCAATTCCGAGGTGTGCTGCGGATCGGAATTTTTGCTTAAGAAAAAACTTCGTGAGGAATGGGGCTTCGACGGACATGTCGTATCCGATTTCCTGGCGATAAAGGATTTCCATGAAAATCATCACGTAACCGAAACAGAGGAGCAGTCGGCAGCACTGGCGCTGAAGAACGGCTGTAATCTCAATGCGGGCGTGACATATCAGAAACTTTATAATGCATATGAGCAGGGACTTGTGACTGAGGAAGAGATAAGAGCCGCTGCAGTGAGAGTGTTTACGACAAGATTCCGTCTGGGTATGTTTGCGGATGACTGTGAATATGATGCACTCGGACAGATGGATGTCGATACTGCAGAGAACAGAAAGGCCTCCTATGAAGCGTCCTTAAAGTCTGCGGTCCTTTTAAAGAATGACGGATTGCTGCCTCTTGACAGATCAAAGATAAAAACGATCGGTATCATCGGGCCTACGGCAACGTCAATAGATGTTTTAAACGGTAACTACAACGGAACTTCATCCGAATATGTATGTAATCTCGACGGGATAAGAGCCGCGGCCGGAGAAGGCATACGGGTGCTCTATTCAGAGGGCTGCCATCTGTTCAGGGATAAGGTACAGCCGCTGGCCAAAGCTGATGACCGTATAAGCGAGGCTGTTTCGGTAGCTGAACACAGTGACGTTGTGATACTCTGTATGGGTCTGGATGCTTCGATAGAAGGTGAAGAAGGTGATGCGGGAAATGCTTTTGCATCCGGTGATAAGAAGAACCTATACCTGCCGGATCCGCAGAGAAAACTTTTTGAAGCATTAAAGAAAACCGATACACCCATGGTGCTGGTACTTAACACAGGAAGTGCCATGGATGTGAGTGAAGAAGAGAAGCGCTGCGGAGCCGTGATCCAGTCATGGTACAGCGGGGCTTTCGGAGGAAAGGCTTTAGGTGATCTGCTTTTCGGTACGGTCTCACCGAGCGGAAAACTTCCCGTTACTTTTGCAAAGGAAGGTACGCTTCCGGATTTCACCGATTACAGTATGAAGAACAGAACATACAGATATGAGGAGGCAGAGCCGCTCTATCCTTTCGGTTACGGACTCAGCTATTCCGATTTTTCATACAGTGATCTGAATCTGTCAGGTGATGCCAAGGGTGCAAAGGGCAGTGTAAAAGTAAGCAATACCGGCAGCATGGATGCCGATGAGATAGTTGAAGTGTATGTTTCCAATAAGAATGCGGCAGACCAGCCGAAGTGGTCACTCTGCTTCTTTAAGAGGGTAAGTCTTAAAGCAGGTGAAACAAAGGAAGTACAGCTCGATATCAGGGCTGAAGCATTTGACGCTGTTACGGAAAAAGGCGAGAGAGTGAAGCTGCCGGGGACATATATGTTTTATGTGGGAGGACAGCAGCCCGGAGCAAGGAGTGAAGCACTGACCGGGAAGAGCTGCCTTTCGCAGGAGATAATAATAAAATAACAAAGGTTTGTTCTTTTCTTCCTTAGTCCGTGGTCCCGGCAGAATATGGCGGGATCACGGACTCCTTTAATAAACAGGAAACAATGATTCAGGAGGAGTGAGATGGAGTACAAAAATTTTCTTGAGGCTTACGGTGTAAGCAAAGCTGAGGCGGATAAAAGATGTGAAGAGATATTTCAGACTCTTTTCTACGGAAGAGAGGATGAGCGCATATATCATCCCGCCGGTGATGACATGGGTTACATGGAAGACACGGGAAATATCGATGCCAGGACAGAGGGTATGTCCTATGGCATGATGATGTGCGTGCAGATGGATAAGAAGGAAGAGTTTGACCGAATCTGGAAATGGTCAAAGACCTACATGTATCTTGATGAAGGAAAAAATGCCGGCTACTTTGCCTGGTCCTGCAAACCGAGCGGAGAAAAGAATGCCTGGGGAGCGGCTCCGGACGGTGAGGAATACTTTGCAATGGATCTGATATTTGCAGGGAACCGCTGGGGAAACGGTGAAGGGATATTCAATTATCATGAAGAAGCGGCAAAGCTTCTGCATGAGATGATAAGCAAAGGCCGCAACGGAGAACCCGGAAGGGCCATGTTTGATCCGGACAATCATTATGTCAGGTTTATCGTAGAGGTTGATTACTCGGATCCTTCATATCATCTTCCGCATTTTTATGAGCTTTATGCAAAATATGCTTATGATGAGGATAAGGAATTTTTCAGAGAAGCGGCAAAGGCTTCCAGGGAATACTGGAAAAAATGCTGTCATCCCGAAACGGGCTTAAGTGCCGAATACGCTGAGTATGACGGTTCACCTTATAAGCCGGAACGTTACGGCAGGCACGACTGGTATTACAGTGATGCCTACAGGACCATGATCAACATCGCACTTGATTCCATATGGTGCGGAGTAAGTGAATGGGCGGAGAAAAATGCCGAGAAGTTTCTTCGTTTCTTCAACAAAAAGAAAGAAGAGGGCACCTGGGATTACATCTTCGAGACTGACGGAACACTGATCGATCAGAAAGTCCTGCATCCGGTAGGAGTGATCGCATCAAATGCTTCGGCTGCCGCACTTCAGCCGGAACTCGCAAAGCCCTGGGTAGAGCTGTTCTTAAAGAACGGTCTGCGCGAAGGTAACCGCAGATACTACGACAACTGCCTGTACTTCTTTGTATACCTGCTGCTCTCCGGAAACTACCGGATGTATTGATGACATGAAAGCTGTAAATATATATGCGTTGACAAGAATAGAGGGCCCGGAAAGACAGGCAAAGCTGGAGAGGCAGATGTCGGGAAGGTCAAAGACGCTTAAGATAAAGGAGTGGGAGACCGCGGGCCTAAAGAGACTGACGGAGCGTCTGTATGAGAGAAACAGGGATATCGCCGATTACAGTTTCTTCTATTCTTTTAACATGCCAAAGCTCGGTAAGGAATTTGATCTGATAAGGGTTGATGAAGAAAGCATAGTCAATATAGAGTTAAAGAGCGGGAATGTGAGCGATGAAGCGATAAGAAGGCAGCTGCTGCAGAACAGATATTATCTGGCGACCACGGGCAGGAACATAGCATTTTATACTTATGTGAGTAATGATGACAGGCTGCTGCGGCTTTCTAACAGCGGCAGGCTGGTAGAGGCCGGTTTTGATGAGCTGGCGGAGACCCTTGCAAAGCAGAAGGAATGTTATGCAGGGAATATAGAAGACCTCTTCAAAGAAGAAGAGTATCTGATATCGCCGCTTACCGATCCGGGAAGGTTTTTAAGACGCGAGTATTTCCTGACATATCAGCAGAGAGATATTGAAAAACAGATGCTCTCCGTTATATCGGAGGCAAGAGGTGAAATATGCATTCAGGGTTTTACGGGACTTCCGGGTACCGGCAAAACCCTTTTGTTGTATGATCTGGCCATGCAGCTTTCGGAAAATGCGGCTGTATGCGTACTGCATTTCGGCGCACATGAGAAGGAACTGGAACAGCTGGACGAACGTCTTAAAAGGATAGATTTTTATTACTGTGATAACGGAGCTGTGCCTGAAGTAAAAAGGGACTACCGGATGATCCTGGTCGATGAGGGGCATAAGATCAACAAAGATACATTGGATAGGATACTCGCACTGTCGGAAAGACTGAGAGCCGGCATTATCATTTCCTATGACCGTGAAGATATGATGTCATATGAAGTGATCAAAAATACAGGCGCGGAACTGATCGAGCAACTCCCGGGTTTTAAGGGATATAAGCTGACTAACAGGATACGTCTTAATTCCGAGCTTTCATCATTTATATCCATGCTGATGCATGTGAGCGGCCGGGCTCATCACAGGGATTACCCATCTGTGAGAGTAATGTATGCCGGAAATGAAGAAGAGACCTACGGCTTTTTAAATATGCTGACCAAGGAAGGGTATGTATATATCAGGGATGTTCATCCCGGGCAGAGCGAAGGAGTTTTGGAAAACTCTCTTATGAGCATCGAGGCATCGGCCGCGCAGTGCAGGGAATTCGACAGCGTAGTGATGCTCGTGGATGAAAAATTCGAATATGATACTGACGGATATTTAAGATACCGTGCATCGGAAAACGAGGAAGCTGTAAGACATCTGTACCACGGACTCGCAAGAGCGAAGAAGAGGGTGGCACTCATCATTAAGAGTAATCCCGGAGTGCTTGATAATATCCTGTATATATTGCAGGGGTAGCAGGGGTATGATAATATTAGTGCAAACAATTAATCGAGGTGAAAGATGAAAGTAGTACTGCTTGCAGGCGGAATAGGGTCAAGGATAACGGAAGAGTCGGTGTACCGTCCGAAGCCCATGGTGGAGATATGCGGACAGCCGATACTCTGGCATATCATGAAGGAATATGCATATTACGGTCATGATGAATTTATCATATGTGCTGGATATAAGCAGCAGGTGATAAAGCAGTGGTTTGCTGACTATTTCAATAACAGCAGCGATATAAGCTTTGATTATCGTAACGGCAGAAATGAGATGACCATCCATGAGAGCCACACGGAACCCTGGAAGGTGACGATAGTCGATACCGGGCTGAACACCATGACCGGCGGACGTATCAAGCGGATACAGAAGTATGTCGGTGATGAGGCTTTCCTCATGACCTACGGTGATGCAGTGTGTGATGTTGATATCAGCAAGCTGATCGAGGCACATAAGCGTGAAGGCAAGATCGCGACACTGACAGCGGTGATGCAGGATCAGTCAAAGGGCGTGCTTGATATAGGCGGTGACAATGCAGTCAAGTCTTTCCGTGAAAAGAAGGTGACGGACGGAGTGCCTATAAATGCAGGCTACATGGTCTTTGAACCGGCTATCTTTGATTATATCGAAGGCGATGATACGGTGCTCGAACAGAAGCCGATGGAGAGACTGGCTGAGGAAGGCCAGCTGATGAGCTACATCCACAAAGGTTTCTGGCAGTGCATGGACAATATGCGTGAGAAGGAAACCCTCGAAAAGCTGATCGATGCCGGCCGCGCACCGTGGATGAAGTGGACGGAAGACTGATGTGTTATCCCGAGCATGGTGAAGAATCTTTTCAAAAGTGAGGAGATTGTCGATGATACTGAAAGAAGCTGTAAGACTTGAAGAATTATGGGAACTGGATCCACAGTATTTTCCAAATATGATCAAGTTCTGTTTGGACAGAAAAAGGCGTGTAGTAGCAGTTAATGAAGAAATGCACAATGATTTGGAGTATGAGTTGTACGATGACGGATCGGATGAACACGATATATATGGTGGTAATATTATGAAGTCACCGGTATCTGTTGTATGGACTGCACATCCGAACATCAGCCGGAACAGGGAACTTGGTATTGGGGCAGGAAGAGAACGCACCGATCAGACAGTAATAGATGAATTATTTGAAATACTTAAAGAATACATAAAGTGAGGGATTTGGAAGAATGGAAAAGAGTGATAAAACAGATGATCCCCGCCTGCAGCGATGGTACAGGCTTACGCTTTTTGAACAGATGTCTAATATAGACGGAGAAATAAAGAGATACATGGATGCGAGGGATAATTACAGATCCGGTGCAGATAAGGAGGATTACTCGGATTTCTATTTTAATAAAGTATTGGAATTGATAGACCGTACTGAGAGTGATCCCAAAAACAGCAGGCGTATAAGAGAACTGGAAGATGAAAAAGAACAATTGCGTCTTCATAAAGCAGGAAAGGTTTCTGATGAATATATTACGGAATACTGGAATACATATACAAAAGCTTTGTCTGCGTGATCCCGTATGCAAGTAGAATAATAACAAATGCACGGTGTAAATTCAGGAGGTGGCAAAATGACAGAGAAGCGCGTAACAAAAAGAAATGCCGGATCATTGAAAGGGCGGAGAGCCCGGAGAGCACTGCTGGCGCTGTTTTTAAGCGTTGTTCTGATCATATCTGATATTCCTGTTTCAATTCTTGTTTCTGTTTTCGGGAAAGATAATTCTATAACAAATGAAATAGACGGCTTAAGAAATGTTAATGCAGCGCCGTCAAAACTTATAGTATACGGACAGGAGATAAACAATTCACATGTTACCACAGCCATAAATGTGGATGGCAAACCTGTTGCTTCATATAAAAATGGCGTTCTTAATTTATTGCGAGACTACAGCGGTGCCGGTTTTGACGTTGATACAGATGGTGATGCCACTCCCGATATAAATACCTGTATTTATGCGGAAGGCGATCTGATAATAGAACTCGGAACAAGTGATAGTTCCTTAGGAGTCAATGCAACGATCAATAATACCACAGATGGTTTTAAGAAATTATACGGCATATATGTGAAAGGAAATCTTACAGTCGTTAATGCGACGGCAAAACTTACCAGAGCAAAAAGAATGACGTTAAAAGTTAAATGCAGCGGTACGGCAACTGAGCAAAGCGCCGGGATATATGCTGATTCATTTACCATGCCCGCAGCATCGTTAATGAGAGCCGATGAAGTGACTGTCAGTGCTAACGGAGCGAGTGTTGAGAACAAAGAGACAGCTTATGATGGTTTAAGATTCAGTTATGGTATATGTGCCGAAAACAGCTATGTACAGAATGCCGGAACAGTATGGGCTTCGGGAGGAAACATATCGGGAGCCCCAAAAGCATATATTAGAAATAGTTATGGCCTGTTCACCAGAGATTTGAACATGGCAGGAGGAAAACTGTATGCTGCAGGAGGAATCGTATCAGGTGCTGAAAACAGTACCTCAGAGAGTATGCATAGTATAGGCCTGGGCATAGCTTTCAGGGAAAAGAGTGCTCTTGGTCCGGATATGACTATAGATACTGAGGGAGAAGAACCGGGTAAGATGCAGATAAGCGGTGGCAGTATAACAGCGTTGGGAGGAATGGTTATAAAAAACGGATCAGCGGCCGCAACAAGTATAGCCTGTGTAAGCCATGCTGAAAACAGTTGCTTTTCTTCATGTAATGCGGAATTTAATGGCGGAGATTCGGACAGTGAATACTATACCAACTCCAAAGGATTTCTGGCTACAGGAAATGTGACGGTTAATCCCGGAGCCATGATCAGCGCCGTAACCGGAACTCATGGCAATGCACAATATCATACAGCTTTTACCTGCCGGAAAACGCTGGATGTATTTGGCGGAAGCATAGAAGCATATTCAAATGGTGGAGTATTGCAATCTGTGGCTATGGAGCTCCGCGCCGTTTTGGTGAGAAAGAACAGCAATGCATATATCCGGGCAGAAGCAGAGCCTTCAGTATTGGGGGAAACGGAGGATAATATCAATAATACCAATCAGTCTTATGCTATCAAAGTGGGAGCTGTGCTGGAAAACACTGATCCCTTCTTTATTATTGAAGAGGAGAGCGGTGCAGAGATATGGGCAAGTGCAACAAGAGAAGTAGGAGGAACCTACTACAGAAGCGGGGCTCTGTATATTGACTGTCCGGCTGATATTGCAAGTGGAAAGATATATGCAATACTTAAAGCCAGCAAATATAAAAGCATGGTGAAAGGCGGGGCGCTGGTTCAGCATGCAGGTGACACGAAAAATGTAATGAATATCAGCGGTGGTGAGATCGAACTGTATGCGGAAGGCGGAAACAATGGGTATAATGTAGATACTGTGTGTGTGACTTCAGGTCTGCTTCTGATCAATAATCGTGAAAATATTTCCTATACCCCGGTATCCATAACGGACGGCTCAATACATATTACGGCTACCGGAGCTAATGCGGCAGGAATAAGCAATGCGGTTGCTTCTGAAACAAGCCCGTTAACCTATGAGTTACATGGTGAGGAGCTTACTATAGAGAGTGAGTGGAAAGCAGTAGATGACCATAGCAATGCGGGGATCCTTGACTGTTCCATTGTTAAGGACCGAGATGATGCACTTGATGGAAGTGTATTCAGTATGAGCGAGTTTGAAGATACTACAGCCTTTAGGGCGGTGTCCGGTACAAAGGCGGCACCGGCGATTGCGGATATATTCAGAATGCATCATTATGAAGCAGAAGGTGAGTTGCTTATAAATGAATCTTTTGCAGATGTGATGCCGGAAGACGCAGGAGAAGTACGTTATGTTGCGGGTGAGGCAAAAGCAGAGACAAAAACCGGAGAGGTATCTGCTGCGACTGTTGTAAACAGTTTTGAGGTGAACAGCACAAGCGGGGCAGTAAATGCGAATGTAACGCTGACGCCTGAAGCGATAGATGATGTGATCACACTGCCTGTATCGATCAGAAGTGAAGGCTATAAGCCGGTTTCAGCAAATGTGATCATTACGATCACTGATAAAGAGGTTACGGAAGTCAATATCTCCGGAGACAGCAGAAAGCAGTACGGAGATGAGGATTTTACCCTGACAGCGGAGACAGAACATGCAGGCGGACATCCGTCCATATCCTGGAAAAGCAGTAATACTTCCGTTGCAACGATTGACGCAGACGGAAAGGTGAGCATAATCGGGGTGGGAACTACAAAGATCCGCGCAGATTATATTTCAGACGAGTATTTCGGTATCGGAACCATGACCCTCACGGTAGATCCCAGGCCGGTAAGGCTTATTAACCGGGACGTAGAGGACAAGATATATGATGGTACAAGAGATGCTGTTTTGAAATCTTTTATATATATCGATGGTGTGTTGGAAGCAGACCGGTCAAAACTATCAGTGATGCCGGGCAGCCAGTTTTTCGCGGATAAAAACGCCGGAACGGAAAAGGATGTATATTTTGAAAACTATAAACTGGGACCTGGCAGCGGCGGTGATGCCAGAGCAAATTATGTGCTGGAACAGCCGGCTTCCGTTAAAGCAAACATAAGTCCTAAGGCTGTAACTGCGACAGTGACCGCTGTTGACCGCGGGTATGAGAAAGGCCGGCTGATGGTGGCTCTGGAAGCAGGGACTGTAAGCGGAGTGATAGCCGGAGACGAAGTGAGTGTTGATGTCTCGGAAGCAGTCGGAACTATGGCTGATGATGCTGAGGGTGAAGATAAGGCAGTAATTGTCAGCGGTGTAAAACTGACAGGTACGGATGCAGGAAACTATAGCCTGACTTCACAGCCTGAAGGAGTAACAGTAAATATCAGTGCTGCTCACGTACACGATTGGGGTGAATGGATAGTCATAAAGGAAGCAACTGCAACAGAGAAAGGATTGAAGAGAAGAGTATGCAGAACGGACGCATCACATATCGAAGAGGAAGAGATACCTGTGAAGAGCGAGCCCGAGCCGCAGGACTCCGTGCACGTACATGTAATGATACATCATGCAGCAGTTGCAGCTACCGAAGAAGCAGAAGGAAATATCGAATACTGGGAGTGCAGTGAGTGTAAGAAGCTGTATAAGGATGCAGAGGGAAAGATTGAGATCACACTTGCAGACACAGTGATCCCTAAACTCCCTGATCCGACAACGGTGACTAAAGAGAAGGTCACTGAAGCAGTAACTGAAACAGTAAACGGAATGCCTGTCAGTATTTCTCTTAACATCGTTTATCCTGAAGCTGTGAGCTGGACCGGGTCAAGGATAATAAAAGCCCAGCTGGAAGCTCTTTCGGGAGAAGGCAGTATTGTAAAGGTGAACTTCAGCGGCCTGGAAGAGGCACTGAAGGGAAAAATAAAGGAAGGCACGGACGTATCAAAGCTTGTTACTGTTACTTATACACCAAGCAAGGATAAGAATGCCGGAACGAAGGGATACTTTACTCTTAAGGCTAAGCTGAATACCAAAGCTGTAAAGAAGGCAAAGATAAAAGGCGCTGATAAGAAGGCTTTGAACACTCTTGTAAAGAAACTGAATGAACAGCAGAAGAAAGTTAAATACGAATATGATATAGTGCCTGTAAAACTTGCTGAGGCAGAAAGTATAACGATCAAAGCAAAACTAAAGAAGGACGCTCTGCAGACGGATGAACAGAATAAGCTTAAAGGACTTAAGTCGGTTAAGATCAAAGTACAGATAAAAGGAATTAAGAAGGCAAAGACTTTTACCTACAGTGCAAAGAAGGCTAAGGATCTGTTCGTGATAAACATAACGGATGCGGCAGCAAAGATGATCGAGCTTTCAGCATTGCCGGGAACAGGTTTTAAGGGAAGCAGGAGCGGGATAACGATAACGAAGTAACAAAGGTCAGTGAAAAAATATTTTTGTATGGTGATACCACAGTGACCGTCAACGGCAAGGGGTGCGGATATGCCCGGGAAAAGTGAGAGAAGAGAAAGGATAAGACAGATCTGGAATATAACGATAGTCGTGCTGGTTCTTTATGCATGGCTGATCATGTTTTTTAATACCGAAGAAGGAGTGCTCACATCAAAAGGATTTATCAATCTGAAGTTTTATACGACACTGTCCAATATTTTCGCGGCGATCGTGGCTGCCGCCTGGACCATCGGATCGGTTACAAAGAAAAACAGTCGGGCAATGGCGGTATGGAAACTGACCTCAGCAGCTGCAGTAGGGGTGACCTTTCTGGTGGTGATCGGCTTTCTGGGACCGCTTTACGGCTTTGGGAGCATGTACGTAGGATCCAACTTTTTCCTGCATCTGGTAGTTCCGGTCCTGGCAATGGTGGAATTTCCATTATTCAACAACTGCAGACTGAGCAAAAAAGACAATCTGTTTACGATGCTGCCGCCTCTGGTGTACGGAACAGTTTATATCATCAACACGCTGATCAACGGCATAAGGGGAAATGATATCTATGGCTTTTTACGATGGGGGTATCCGGTGGGCTTGCTGATCTTTGCGGTGATCTGCATCGTGGCTTACGGCGTCGGATGCCTGCTGCGCATCATCAATGCAAAACTGGTGATGTCGGAGGAGCAGGGGACATCGCCGGAGCAGATCCCGTTTGATCCGTAAATGCAATCTTGACAAATATATGTTATTCATGTATACTTCTTGTTCGTGAGTGATCACGTTAACTGAATATGGTGCCATAGCCAAGTGGTAAGGCGTGGGACTGCAACTCCCTGATCGTTGGTTCAAATCCGACTGGCACCTTAAAGAAAACCATTGGGTCCGTCCCCATGGTTTTCTTTTTGGGCGTTCCAAAGAATCTTAGACAAGGGCGGGGCAGAAGAGGAAAAATGATGATCGCAAAGAAGGACAGAATCAGACCTATATTATTCTTTTTGACAGCTGTGTTTGTATTTTGGATGTCTGCGGGAGCTTATGGCGGTGCGGAGCCGGATGATGAAAAACTGTTTCCCGATGAAGTAACACTGTATTGTGTGAATTCGGTTTATGAAGAAACAGTGGGTAGTCCTTCGGCAGATCAGCCGGCAAGTTATCTTCTGACTGCCGGAGATACAGGGGAAAAGCTTAGCTGGAAGGTGGTGTCCGATCACAGATATATAAATGTGTCCGCAAACGGTCTGGTCAGTCCGAGGGCGAGCTATATAAAGCGTCAGGGTATGTTTTCGTCTGTATACGATACGCCGGCTTACGGCTATGATGAGATAGAATATGACCCGGGAGAAACCGTGCTGAGAGTCAGCTGCGGAGACAAAACTCAGGATATAAAGTTTACTGTTGTAGAGCTGGGACTTAAATATGCACAGGATCGTACTCAGGCAGTATATGAAAGCTGTGTAGCCGGGGCCGATACCGACCTTGAGAAATTCACTGCGTTTACCAGATGGGTTGCCGAGAATACAATATACTCCGTGGAGTATTCCTCATGGAAGGATATGATGATATTCGGTAAAGGAGACTGTTGGGCCAGCTCTGAAACCATCAGGGAATTATGCAGGATGGCAGGGATCAGATCACTGGAGCGAACGGACGATTACAGCCATACATATCCGGTGATATATACGGAGGGCAAATTCTATGCCGGAGAAGCTTCCTTCTATTCGACAACGCTTCCGAGAAAATATGAGGTATTTGATGATGGTGAATATCTGGAAGGATATCCGGCTGATGATACCCACAATCTGTATTTCATAGGCTACAGAGGCTTTTATGACGGTGATGTGATAGTGCCTGATAAGCAGCGAGGACGGGCGCTTTATGGCTTTGGTTCCAAAGACCGGCCCATGTTTGCGTCAAATGTTGATACGCTTACGACGGTTGTCCTGCCTGAAGGTGTAAAACGTATCCTTGGGCAGGCCTTTGTCGGAGGTAAAAAACTGAACAATACATATATACCGGATACGGTTACGGAAATAGGTGACAGGGTATTTCCGGCTTCATATATAACCGACGTGTATTACGGGGGAACACAGGAGCAGTGGCTGGCGATAGAAGGGATCACGGGAGATACGATACAGTCCAAGGCCGGAGAGGTACGCGTACATTATTCGCAGGACAGAGATAAGATAATAAATGAAATGGTTGATATCTGGGATGAGGGAGTGATCACCCGGGAGGCAGACTGCTGTGTAAGCGGGAACAGGGTATACCATTGTAAAAACTGTGATAAGACAAGAAATGAATCCATAAAGAAAAAGGAGCACCTGTATGATTATGTTGAAGGAGTGGCTCCAAAGTGCACAGACCCCGGATATTATTCATATTATGTTTGTCTGAAATGTGGCAGTCGTTTTCAAACAAACGGAACGCCGATAATGAGTGACGATGATATATACCGTGCACCGACAGGGCATATTGGGCTTTATCACTGCAATGCAAGGGAAGCACTTCCCGGAAGACGAGGAAACATAGAATACTGGAAATGCTACAGCTGCAATAAATATTTTGCAGATGCGGATGGAACTATAGAAGTGCCGTATGATGAACTGTTTGTTTACTTTGATCCGCAGAATCCGGTGAATCCGACAGATCCGGTGAACCCAACCGATCCCGTGGATCCCGTGGATCCGGTAAATCCGGCAGATCCGGTAGATCCGACAGATCCGACAGATCCGGTGAATCCGGCTGACCCGGTAAATCCGACAGATCCGGTGAATCCTGTGGATCCGGCAAACCCGACTGATCCCGTGAATCCTGCGGATCCGGTAAATCCGGCCGATCCGGATAAGCCGGAGTCACCCTTAGGACCGGATAAGCCTGATCTGTCTAAATATACTGCAAGAGGAAATGAGATAGCAGTAAAAGCGATAAATCTTAAGAAGACATTCTTTAAGGGAGTAAAGGGTATAAAGAAGTTTGAAGTTACTCCCGGCGATACTGCCTCGGTTAAGATAAAAGGCAGTACACTTACTGTCCTGAAGGATGGAACAGTGACAGTTGCCGCGCTTAATAAGAAGAAAGAGAAGCTTGCAGAGAAGACTATCTCGCTTATAGCACCGACCATTGAAACTACGCTTCCGACGGAAATAACACGTAGAGGAAATCTTGATCTTAATAAGTACATCTCTTCGACTGTAAAACCGGCAAAGTGGAAGAGCTCAATTAAAAAGATAGCCGAAGTAAGCCCGGACGGTCTGCTTACGATGAAGAAATCCGGTAAGGTAAAGATCACGGTAAGCTTCCCGACAGAGAAGGGCATGACGGCCAAGACGCTTACTATAAAGCTCAACATAAAGATGCCGCAGTTTAAGAAGACGATGTATACTGTAAAGGCGGGCAAGACGGTCTCTACAGAGGTTAAGAATGCAGGTGCGGCGGATATAAGCTATAAGATTGAGGATCCTGCAGTTGCTACCGTTGATGCGGCCGGAAAGGTCACCGGTGTAAGCAAAGGCACAACCAGGCTGATCATGACAGTGAAGGGGATTGATTACGAGACAAAGATAAAAGTTAAGTAGCATTTCAATGATAGGGAGGGAGCCGGGAAGGTAAAACATCTGAAAAGTACAGCGAGAAGAAAATATTACATGGCTCTTATGTGGTATTCCGTTATCCTGATGCTGATCGCCTGGATCTTTACGTTCATAGAAGTCGGAATACTGGGAAATCCGGCGATAGGGGATTCACAAAGTGGGCTGTAACGATCTTCAGTTATTTCATAATGCTTATGAGTACAGGTTCTTTTGTGGTTTATCTGTTCAGACTTTTTATCTTCCTATAAACATATTTTATTCGGTATCTGCCGACTCGGTTGTGATCGAACTAAATGCGTTATAGCATCAGCCGGTTCACTTGTATAGTTAATATCGGTGCTGTTAAAGATGGAAAGCAGCGCTATTTCATGGTAAAATATCAGCAGTGTTTCTTAACAGGATGCGGAAATACTGCATATCATCTATGTCGGGATAAGGAGAATCAGGGATGAAGAAGATCAATTATTTGTTGAAGGGAAGCTTTAGAAGGGTAACGGCATTCCTGCTGATATTCGTGATGCTTTTTACCTCCGAAGGTATAAGTGTATTTGCATCGCAGGAAGATCAGAATGATCCTGTAGTGACTGAAACGGGGCTGCCGGATGAAAGTGAACATAGCACATATATAGACAATGGTGATCTGCAGATTGAAAGCACTGACTCTATAGGAGCGATGCTTTTGGAAGATATAGAGGAAAAAAAGGCTGAGGCGGAGGAAAACGGATGTGCCGTTTTTGATGCAGTGGTAAGTGGAAACCGGGCAACATTTGATATTCAGACAGGATATCCCGGAACTTTGATAGCGGCAATATATGATAATGCGGGAGAGGGGCTGATCACAAGCGCTAAAACAGATGTGGCTGCAGAGAATGACAGTGTTACAGTTGATTTTGCAGAAGAACTTCCTGAGTATTTTTATCTGAGAGCATATATTGTTGATGATGAGCTTACTCCTATGTCAGCGGTTTATGAGTGCCCGTTATATACTCAGGGAATGCAGAAGTTTTTAAGTAAGACAACGGATGATTTTGATGAAGAGGATGTACTGAACCTTGATGAGGACAAAAGCAACAATTTCCTTGTTTATCAGGATGGGGTGATCAGGATCAGGGAAGCAGAGAGCAGCATAAGACTGATGAGTTCCAATGAAGAAGAACTTTCGTACGTGTTTGAGGATATTCAGAATGAACTCAATGAAGCAGCCGGTATCATAGCCGGGAACATTATTTCCTATGAAAGAGAAAACGGAGAGATCCTCGTGATAGCGATCGATAAGGTATCACGAAGCGGAGATCAGCTTACGATAAGCGGAAAGAAAAGCGATAAACAGGAAGTTTTTTCCTATATAAAGATCGACTCATCGGCATATGCTACGGAAGCGGATATAGATACTTCTGACCTGGAAGAAGGCGTATCCTATGAAGGGATCACAGATGCTGAAGAAGAGACCGGGTATTCGGAACATGCAGTTTCGGAAGAGGCTGATTATTTCGATGGGAATGCAGGTATTAAGAAGGCATTTAGCTTTAAATTAGACAAAGAATTCGGAGGAGACAGTGTTAAGATAAAGTTTAAGGGTTCGTTGAAGTTAAGCTATGAGTCTTCAATAAAGTATTACTTTGAAATATTACCGTGGCTTTGGAACGGCACTTATTGCGAGGTGAAGATCGGCTACGTTGTAACGGCATCTGTTTCAATCAGCGGCTCGTACAAAGCGGCGATACCCTTAGCAACAGTTGGCATGATGCCAATACCGGGAGTTTTTGTAGAGTTTACTCCCTCGGTGATCCTTGAGACCTCGGTAGCTTTAACTTATACCGCTACTCATTCGGGACAGATTGGTTTCCGATGGGAATTCGGTAAAGATATTATAAATCTGACAAAAGGCGAATCAAAACAGGAGCTCAAGGGTGAGTTAACAATATTTCTGGGATTATCTTTAGAACCTAAAGTGAAGATTCTCTGTGACGAGATTGCCAAGGCCGGGATAACGGCAAAAGTAGGCGTTGAAATGAAAGGCAGTAAGCTTATAGGGCCGGAACCCGATAAGATGCACGGATGTTCATTTTGCCTGAATGGAGATACGTTCTTTAAGGCTACACTCGGTTTTGAAATACAGATGATATGGGGTGCATTGAAATATGAGGTAACTCTTGCAGAGATAAGTATAAAGATTGGTGACTGGTATGATTCGCATGATATAGGTTTTGGATGGGGGACATGTCCAAACGAGTATTATAAAATCACCTACATTATAAAGGATTCGAAGAACAAGCCGGTAAAGAAGGTTAAGATCCGGGGCGAAGGCATGATGGTGTGGGATGATGCAGGGAACAGACAGAGTGTTTCCGAAGTGATAACAGATGCTAAAGGTGAAGCTGTTGTTTTCCAGGCAAAGGGGGCAAAGTGTGTAAGAGTAAGTGCAGTAGGATATGCGGAAATTGATGTCCCTTATGGGGTAACTGAAGAAGCAAGGAAGGTAGATATAACGCTGCCAAGTGAGATGGAGAAGCAGTATGGCGGCAGCCATCCCCGGGGAGGAGATCCGGACGGGATACTTAAGGATCCTGAAAGGCATGAAGATAGTAGTGTGACGTATTCGACAGTCTATTTTGGTAATTACTGGCAGAATGATACTAACGGTGACGGTAAAGCTGACTGCGATGATGAAAAAGAGCCTATACGGTGGAGAGTGCTGAAAGTAGAAGAGGATACGCTATTCCTTCTGGCCGATGAGAACCTGGACAGTCAGCCGTATTTTCATGAAGATGGTGCCGTAACATGGGAGACTTCAGATATAAGAAGTTGGCTGAATTATGATTTTTTAAATAGTGCATTTAGTCCGGAAGAACAGGCTGTTATCAGAACAAGCTTTCTGGAAACTGCCAACAATGAATTATACCGAACCCCGGGTGGTAGTGCTACCTGGGATAAGATATTTCTTCTGTCAGATAAAGAGGCAGTCGATACGGCATATGGTTTTCTGGGAGACGGCTATTATGATAATGCCAAAGCTTCGAATAATACGAGATTCGCACAAAAGCGCAGCGAATATACTGTCGGATCTCGTAAACGGTACGGAAGTGGGGCTTGGTGGCTGCGTTCGCCCGGAAATGATGCAGATCAGGCCGAATTTATCGATGCCAAAGGATATTTAGACAAATATGGCGAGCTTGTGCATAAGGTTGATAAAGCAGTACGTCCTGCTATACGTATTCTGCGTTCATCCGAATTATATTTCGTGGCTGCGGAAGCAGACATGGAATATAAAGAATACAGCATGTATGGAGGAATGGACGAAGAAGCAACTGCAGCGGAATATGCCTTAAAACAGGCTATAGCAACGACGACAGTGTTTATTCCATCTGTTACACCGGATGAAGAAGGTGTGGCAGATGCAGATTTCTCGGGACTCAAAAGAGGGGTAAGATACAATGTCTATGCGATGAAAAATGAGTTTGCGGATGACAGGCTTTCAGATGACAATCTGCTGTATATCAGTCAGAGAATTGCAGATGAATCCGGAAAACTTGCCTTTTCATTTATACCGAAGGAAGTATCGGAAAACATTGCTGTATTTGCAGTGGGACAGAAGGCAGAAGATAAAGGAGAAATTACGGATCCCACAGATCCGATCGATCCGACAGACCCGACAGATCCTTCTGATCCGGATACTCCGGAAAACGATACAATTGCACTTACCGGAATAAACATTGATAAAAAGATTGCAGAACTGTTAGAAGGAGATACACTGACACTCAAACTTTCATTTACACCCGAGGATGCTACGAATAAGAATGTTACATGGTCATCCTCAGATACAGCTGTTGCTGCGGTAGCCGACGGAGTAGTAACTGCTGTTAAGGAAGGAAAAGCAATAATAAAGGCTGTCTCCAAAGATGGTGATCATGAAGCAGTATGCGAAGTGACCGTTAAAGCAAAAGAAGGTCCTCTTGGGCCGGATAAACCTGATCTTTCAAGATATACCGCCAGCGGTAATGAGATAGCTGTTAAGTCCATCAACCTTAAGAAGACATACTTTAAGGGTGTAAAGGGTATAAAGAAGTTCGAGGTTACTTCCGGGGATGCTACGGCTGTTAAGATCAAGGGCAGTACACTGACTGTGTTTAAGAATGGAACAGTAATCGTTGCGGCGTTTAGTAAGAAGAAAGAGAAGCTTGCGGAAAAAACATTAACACTTATCGCACCGACCATTGATACCGCGCTGCAGACTGAGATTACCCGCAGAGGAAATCTTGATCTTAATAAGTATATTTCCTCTACTGTAAAACCTGCCAAGTGGAAGAGTTCAAGTAAGAAAATAGCCGAAGTAAGCCCGGATGGTCTGCTTACGATGAAGAAGTCCGGTAAGGTAAAGATCACGGTTACATTCCCGGCAGAAAAAGGCATGAAGGCCAAGACTCTTACGATAAAGCTCAATATAAAGATGCCGCAGTTTAAGAAGGCGACATATACGGTCAAAGTTGGAAAGAGCGTACAGACTGCAGTAAAGAATGCGGATACGGCAGGTATTGTGTATAAGATAGAGAACCCGGCCATTGCAACCGTTGATGTGAGCGGAAAAGTCACCGGAGTAAGCAAAGGAACAACAAAGCTGATCATGACGGTGAAGGGCATTGAATACGAAGCAAAGATCAAAGTAAAGTAAAACCTGATACAGGCCAAACGAAAAAGAGCATCCACGCCGATGCTCTTTTTTGCTTTATAGGAAATTCCTCTGGAATTTCCATAAAGCAAAAAGCCCTCCGGGCGGGATGCGCACTCGCGCGAGAGGAAAATGTTGCCTTCGGCAACCGCGCTCGGCGCTAGCGTTCCGCAAGCGGAACGCTTTGTT
>JAIKYA010000150.1 GCA_024683645.1 Lachnospiraceae bacterium | reverse complement strand
GATGTGATCTGCCAGCATTCCGCAGACGGGACGATCATTCCGCTGCGGGTAAGACTCACAGATGAAGATGGCTTAAGACAAGCCTTTACGATAAAAGGATATAAAGATCTTTCTCATCACGGCACCAGGACGATGCCTGATGGTGTTTATGTTACCGATAAAACCCTGATCTTCCAATGCAAGATATGCGTGATAGACAGGGAAAGGATCATTATGCTCTATTATGACCCGTCGCAGACCATCTGGAAGATGAGCGGATGAAAAACTAACTAATCACCCTCAAGGCTCCTCTCTTTTGCCGTCCTCAATCCCGAAGTAAGGATCCACTGATTCAAGAAACGGTTCGGGGATACTCAGTCCTTCAATGATCTCATCATCATACTCTGCAAAGAATTCCCCGTCCTTATATGCTTCGTTCTTATCCTGATATACGCAGAGGAGATAACTGCTGCCACCGTAATGATAGATCAGCACATGGTCATACATACTGATATTCGTATCACCGGCATCGTGAAGTTCCAATTCCGCCGCAACTTCATCGTATGTAAGGGGAACGCAGGATTTCACATCTTTCAGGAAATAGTCATGCTGGTATCCGGCTATGCCTCCGTCACAGATATCCACATCAGCAACTATTCTGGCACAGGTTCCCTCTTCAATTTCCGGATAGTCTGCCCCATTGGTATATACACTATGCAGTCTCAGATACGCATCATTTCTGCGGATATCGAAATATTCGTCTTTGATCCTGATCATGATAAACTCAAGATCTTCTGCCGATGAATTGCTGATGGCATCTTCAATATCCATACTGATCTCCCGGATCCTGCCTCAGTCTTCAGGCTCTTCCACTGTCTCAGGCTCCCTTTCCGGAGGGACTTCCGGCCCGCTTCCGCATGCTGCCAGCATACACATCAGCAATGACAATATGACCGCAATCTTTCCATTTCTTCTCAATGACACAAAAAGACCTCCTCATCCGCTTTTATATATCCTACGAATAAGAAGGCATTATTTTATGGAATGATCAGATTCATGATCTTTCCGATGCTTTCATGAAATACCAGATCCGCTTTACCTTCCATCTTGGTCTTGCCCTTATTGATGATCACAAGATACTTCCCATGATACATATGGGCAAGCTGGGCCGCCGATCCGACCTCCAGCGAAGTCCCGCCGATGATGAGCAGGTCAGCAAAACGGAGCAGCCCTGTTGCTTCTTCATAAGCTCTCTGTGGAAGAAACTCTCCGTACAGCGTCACATCCGGCCGCACCATTCCCCCGCACTCAGGGCAATGCGGTACCGCCTCTGTATTCTCAAAGATAAAATCTTCACCATATTCCTTACGGCAGCTCACACAGTAACTGCGCAGCACACTGCCATGGATCTCCCATACTTTCTTACTCCCGGCTTTCTGATGCAGATCATCGATGTTCTGCGTGATCACACCGTCCAGCTTTCCTTTTTTCTCCATCTCTGCAAGCTTTCTGTGCGCATCATTCGGTTTTATGCTCCGACAGTCCAGCTTACTGCGGAAATAGTCAAAGAAAACCTCCGGTCTGCGATCCAGGCAGTCGTAACTGAGCAGATACTCCGGTTTATAAGCCCAGAACTTTTTATCCTTCTTATGATACAGTCCGTCCTTACTGCGGAAATCCGGAATCCCGCTCTCTGTCGAGACTCCTGCACCGCCCAGAAATACGATATGCTCAGCTTCCTCAATCATTTCGTTGAGAGCATCTGTCTTCTGATCATCCCTCAGGGTATGAAAATATTTCTCTTTTTCTTTCTGTGATGAAAACTCCGGCAGCATGGCTGGCTCCTGTCTCAATTTTTCCGTGACATCCTCTTATTCAGCGCTGATGATCTCTATGACTTCACCGATGTACATATCATGCGGAGCCTGTCCTTCATACATTGACTTTGCAATGTCCTCCGGCATTTTTGCCACTGCCAGCTCCTGCCTGAACAGTTTACGGCATACAAGCGTCACTTCAGCTTCCTTGAAAGAAACCGAATCCCCGGCTTTCACCGGGCTGAGGCCCGAATCATTGATTTTATCCATCTCCCTGCCGGATTTCGATCCGAGCACACCAAGGATCTGCTTATACTCCTCGGGGAAGAAACTGATCGTAAAGTATTCGTTTGCATCCATATAATCATGTGTGTATCTGGATGTGCTGACATACACCGTCGCAATGTTCTTTTTCCATTTCCATTATACTAAACTGTTTATCAATATAACCTGAATCAATTCGTAAATAGTATTTCCAATTGATATTCTGGCGAAACCGCAGAAATGATTGGCTGATACATTTCCCAAACCGTCATTTTGGCAAATCTGTCCGCAGTTTCCCTAACTTTGAGTTCATGCTACAGGCGCTTTGATCAGTTTCATTCCTTCTGCTTACCTCCAAGTCCCCAATTCTCATTTGGCGGTTCATTTATAACAATAAATACATCCGCCGGCGATACAGATAATCTGTCTCCCAGCTTCTGTGTTATCGTCTCTATCAGAGCCTTCTTCTGCTCCTTGCTCCTTCCGGGAAACATGGTGATCTCCATTATCATGAACTTATCCGTCTTTCCCGGTGCTGTTTCAAAGTCTTCGGGATCTATCTCTATTATCCGCTGAAATCTGTCCCAGTCTCCAATACCGACAGACTCCATAAGTCCCTCATGAACACAGTCCAACAGGGTTTTCTTATACTCCCGGCTATGTCCCTTCTTTATTTCTATCCTGACTAATGGCATATAATTCTCCCTCTGTAATACCTATCTTTCTTGAAAGAACTCTATCTCTTCCCCAAGCGGCCCGAAGCAGAAAGCCATCCTTGCCGGAAATGCCGGTTCAGAAGCTATTACGATATCATTGGGTTCTATAAATACCTCATAGCCTGCTTCCTTTACCTTAGCAATGATACCATCAACATCATCCGTAGCAAAGGCTATATGCCTTAATGCCCCTTTAGTCTTAATACCAGCTCCATTACTGAATATCTCAAGCATAGCATTACCGGTATCGATCATTATCCCTTCCGGCCATTCCCTGACTATACAAAAACCAAGCAGATCAATGTAAAATGATTTTGCTTTATCGAATTCCTCATTGGTTCCGCACTTTAATGAAATGTGATGAACTCCTGTGATCATATCAGTTTCCTTTCTCCAAAGCCTTCAATTCTTCAAAGGTATATTCCCGGTATTTCCTGCCCGGAGAGAGCACTGAGTCTGTTGTGACCGGAAGCTTCTTTAAGATTTCCCCTATATGTATATCTTCCGGAAGCGGTGTAATATTCCCCTCATCATCCTCAGCTTTTTGAGCAGCAAACACGAAAGAGCCCGTCTCCCAATCAATATCAAAATAATCCATCACTTCGGTAGCCTTTACATCCAGCAAATCCTCCTGTTTGGAGATAAATGTCTCATAGATAAACTCATACAAGGCTTCCCTGTCAATCTTTATGATCCTTACCGTGTTATTATCCATGTTTTCCCTTACCTTTCATGTCTCTTCGCCGGGCTGTACAGACATCCTGATCCCATAGACGAAGAACCACACCAACGGCATTTACCTCCGCCGGAACCATGATAATGCTTCTTTGTCGGACTATAAAGACATCCACTTCCATAGGATGATGAGCCGCAATATATACAGTGTTTCTCATCGCCGACGTGTTCATGATTCTTTGTAGGGCTGTATAAACAGCCGCTGCCGTATGAACCCGATCCGCAGTACTTACATTGTGAACGCATTTGCATGATATCTCCCTTATCGGTTATCCACTAAATCACACTCCGAAAGACCGTCTACTAAAATCCATATCCTGTTCAAGCGATTGATAATACTTAAACCCGAACGATCTGCGGTCTATCTCATCACGGATTTTTGTTGTCTCATATCGTCGTAAACATCTGTCATAATCGCCCTCAACAAAAAGAAATGCTGTCCATATGTCCGCCTCTTCTGCTTTATTCAGATCAGCATCCGATATTGCAGGTATGAATCCGTAATGCTCAAGATATTCTATTTTTCTTCGGAATTCAGTCTTTACTTGCCATACCTTTGCACTTTTTACTATATTCGTAAAATCAACAAAATGCTTCTCCATGTTTCCACAGCTTTTATTCATATGCTTTAACTCAACAATTCCAAAACTCTTGCTCTCCTTGTCATATATAACAAGATCCGGCTTGCCCGTTGTTGATTCTTGATCATTTCTCATCCTTACAACTTTACCCATCCAGTCTTTAGGGCATTCAAATTCCATATCTATAATAATGGCGCTTGGATTCGTATGTTGCCGGTTCTTATAAATCAATGCAGTTTCGACCGACCTTTCCTCATATGTATTAGCTCTCTCATTTGCTCTTTTCTTTGCAAGCCCAATAGCTTGCCTGATTTTTTCCTCAGTCAGCTCCTCATAGGAAGTCGCCCCAGTTTCTGCAATACAGCCAGCTGGAATATAATTCTTATCAGGAAGATAGCAACATTTTGCTCTTGATGTCGTTGATAACTCCAAAATTCTCCCACCGTATGAATACAATCTGAGTTTTGTATCAAAACTTGCTGCCGAATTTCCTATTTTAGGCCCCATAACAACAGTACGGCCATCATCAATCTTTTTTAACAGATCCTTAATCCTGTCTATTTCTTTGTCAAAACAATAATTATTTACACACATATTTTTTTACCTATACGACTCCGCTATCATCAACAATGTCATCCTGCCCACATATCCAATACGCCGATCAGAACCGCTCAACAGACAGCTTTACCGCTTCATCAGTAAACAGCTTTATTATTGATAAAACATCATTCATTGCCTAAATATTCCTCTGCATAACTCCACAGAATCTCCTGCAGTTCTTCATCCATAAATTCATATTCATCCGGGATATTCATTGTGATCACTAATTTGCCGGCGATCTCTTCCGCATAGTTTTCTTTTATCCTGCGAAGGTGCTTCTTCTCAAAACAAAAGATCATATCTGCCCAACCGATCAAGCCGGGAGTCAGCTTTACCCTTGAGTTCTTTTCAGTTCCGGCTGAACGGACTGTATGGCCGTTATAACCATCAAGCAGTTTCTCAGCGGTCAGACTCCTGCGTTTGTTTTGGCTGCATATAAAGAGGATGTTCATAAACACTTATGCCCCGACGCCGCTTCAAAACTATATTTCACTATACCCAGGTCTATCTTCGTCATAGGTCCGGCTTTCGCCGTAATAACTGCCTGATCAT
>JAIKYA010000041.1 GCA_024683645.1 Lachnospiraceae bacterium | reverse complement strand
CACAAAATCTGCCAGTATCATCACCGCTGCGATCTTTATGATGCTGATAATGAGCGCTTTTCCCATGATGGCATCGATCATCATCTTAGGTCCGAACATGTTGATAAAAGGCTGTATCATCATTGCCGCTATAAGCACTGCGTAAAATATATAGAATCCCTTTTTGTACTTTCTCATTGCTGCGGCAAAATATCTTACCGCTTTTGTTTTTATCATCTTCTTATCTTTCCGCGTCATTATTTTCCTCCTCCCGATACAGATCTGCCTGCGTCCGGTAAAGCTCATAATACCTGCCCTTTTTCTTCATCAGTTCTTCGTGCGTACCGTATTCTACCAGCTGTGCATCCTCAAACATGGCTACCTTATCGCAAAACTTAGTCGAAGATAATCTGTGTGAGATAAAGATGCCTGTACGTTCACCTATCAGATCGTTAAAACTCGTATACAGCTTTTCTTCTGCCAGGGGATCAAGCGCCGAAGTAGGTTCATCCAGGATGATCACCGGTGCATCTTTGTACAGTGCTCTTGCAAGCGAAAGTTTCTGCTTTTCGCCACCGGAAAGATCGATCCCCTCCTTATCTATCACCTTCATCACCTGAGTTTTATCGGCGTATTTCAGTTTGCTTATCTTATCCCAAAGATCGCAGCGCTTAAGACAATCCCTTACTTTATTTTCATCCGTATCCTCCGTTCTTTTCATTGATATATTTTCGGCTATGGTAAACGGATATTCCTCAACATTCTGAAAGACCGCAGAAAAATACCGGTACAGTTCATCTCTTTTCATACCGGCGCAGTCCCTGCCGTTTAAACAGATCTTTCCTTCTGCAGGCTTGTAAAAACCTGTGAGCATCTTGATAAAAGTAGTCTTTCCGGCACCGTTTAATCCTACGACAGCAAGCCTCTCTCCATACGGGATCGATATGGATACATGTTCAAGGGCATTCTTATTTTGTCCTTCGTAGCAGAAACTGACATCCTTAAACTCAAAGGAAGGATACTCTTCCATCTTTGAAAGCTCCTCTTTTGCAGTATCTTTTACCCTGTACCGGTCTATAAATGCCCTGAAATCCTTTACTTCCAGAGACTGCTTTTTGATCTCGGTATACTCATGGATAAAGTCGCTTAATGCTTTAATAAAAATATGCACCGCTGAAACATAAAGCATAAATTCAGCTACAGTAAGCTTAGCCCGTGAAAGCTGCCATATAAGGAAAGCGTACAGACTTATCTCTTCCAGCAGGGCGATCGGCATGCATAAAGCATATGACATAAACCAGATGTTTCTTGAAAGCCTATACTTCGCCAGTATGTCTGAATTGATGCCCAGATATTTCTTATATATCCAATCCTTCATGTTATATACTCTTATCTCTTTTGCAGAGGTAAAATGATTTGTCAGATATCCCATATTAAAATGTTTTCTCCAATAAGGTCCCAGGGCATCCCAGACCAGCTTCTTATCCTTAAGCTTTGTTTTATCTATAACAATAAAGGACAATATCAAAAGCCCCAGAAGGATCACGATCAGAAGAGAATGCAAAGCAGAGACAAGGATCCCGGCCATGATCATCTGGGCAATAAGTTTCCCGCACTTTACCGTAGAGTCCATCATGCCCTCGATACCCTGTGTCTTTACATTCATGACATTACGGATCCTCTCGTGCTCATCTAAAACTTTTGGGTTTTCCATGTTCGAATACTCCATGGATACCATGGTTTCCGTCAGCTCACGCTTAAAGCGTATAAGAGCATGCTTCATTTTATATGGGGTATTGTTTTCGACATAGCCTGCTGTCAGATATGCGATAAGCATGACTGATGAATTGATCCCGATCAGGATCAGGGTCTTATTTACATCTTCACCTGCAGTAAGAGATTCGATGATGAACTTGACCATCATCGGAATGATAAAAAGTGATACAGTCTCCGCTGCCGTACCCAATAACTGAATGCCTAAAAGGCCTTCTTTACCGCTGTTCATGCCGCGGATGACATATCTGAGATTACTGAAAAAACCGTATTTTTCTTTCATAATGCTGTCCTTCCTCCTTTCTTTATCCCTAACGATAAAGGGTTCCCCAGGGGAAGGGTCAAGCACTTTTTTCAAAAAACCATGGGAAAAACCACGGGGACGGACCTCGTGGTTTTTTGTGATTTCTTAGTTATAACATACTGTTTAGCCCCTCAAGTATCGATCCGCAGGCCCAGGGCATGAGCGCAAACCATGTAGAAGCAACGCTTCCGTCAGGATAATGCTCCGTAAGCAGTCCCTGACTATGGCAGAATCTCTCCGACATCCATCCTCTCTTGCCGTAATCAAATTCCCGGTCGAATGTATTATGACACTGACAGCTCCACAATATCGTATCATTCAGACGCTTTGCAACGTACTCATCACTCCTGTGGCTGAGATAATACTTTATCTCACCTGTCACGGATGAGGACATGGGATGGATATGGGGATTGGTAACGGAAGTGATGCTCCCGCCGCAGCTTGACCACCCCACCTTACTGAGAGGTGGCACCTTTATTGGTGAATTGTAACAGAACTTAAATGTAAACTCATAATACAGGGCATCCCGCATATGATCCAGCAAACTCTCTTCACCCGTCATCTCATGCAGATACCGCACTGCCCTGATATAGCTCAGAACACCTTCCGAATCAATATTCTTGTCAATATCCAGAGGGCCGCCATAACACTCCTGACGACAGATATAAGCCTTATGATACCACTCTTCGCTTTTAAGCAGCCCTTCCACATATTCTCTTTCGCCTGTTATAAAACAATAGAAAGCTGCCGCTGCCATGCACCATGCTCCGGAAAAAGAATCATACACCAGACCTGCTCCCGATCTGTCCGAAAAGATATACGGGTATTCTCCATCCGCATTGCGGCTCTGCTCGGTAACTGCTATCACAGCTTTTGCATATTCCAGCCAGTCAGCATGTATCGTTCCCGCTTTCTTTTCCCATTCGTATGCCTTTAACAGCAGATAAACTGCCTGCCCCACCAGATATGCTGCATGGCCCGGCGTCGGCTGCTTGTCATACCACCAGCCTTTATTACTCCATACTCCGTCATTCTCTGCTGTATACGGCAAAGCGTTTGCCGGATTGATACTCGTTGACACGATATGTGAAATACTGTCAAGGGCCTGCTCCCGCATCTCAGGATCTCCAAGGGTATGAGCCGACATAAGCATAGGTACCGATGCCGCCAGTCCGTTGGTCCATGAGATCGACGGAAGTATCCTGTACTCATATCCTTGCGGTTTATCGAACACAAAACCCGAATAACAATGTTTGTCAGGAAGCCATGCATCACTTGCTATCGCTGTGGAAATATCCCTGATCGTATCAGGCACCGTCAAACAGTTCCTCGGCTCTTCATGAAACATATCATATACGGGAATAAGCGCATCATGAATGCCTCTCTCATCTTCAGCCTTAAGATCATAGCAGTAAAGCCGAAACATGATCCTGCCATCTTTCTTAAGTCTGATGCAGTTATCCCCAAGTTCTTCTCTTTTAGAATACTTATGCGAATCCGTAAACAGATACGGTGCATTTTCATAACCCAGGGTATACCACAGCTCCCCCTTTTCAAGCGAGCAGCCAAATCCCGCATACTGCAGGAACTCTCCGGATCTTCCAGGGTACCACTCGGTCACATTACCGTCTGAATATAGAAAGTATGGCGCTGCAGCCAATCCTCTGACTCGCCCGTCCGCATATGCCAAAGCGCAGGGATGCGATAATCTGTCCGCTCTCACCATCCACCAGGGACTTGAAGGAAATTCACCTTCAAGCCGAAGGCGCGGAGTAAGGCTGTCTGTCTTGAGCGGAGCCTCTCCACGGTTGGTCCCGTACATGAATCCCGGAAGATAGAAACGCGGGGATCCGGTTCCGACAGGCATAGCTATACGGATCACGCCTTCAAAATCTTCCTCAGCGCTGATCGTAAGCAAAAGCTTTTCCGATATCGAATCTGATACCTGCTTATCTGTTTCAATGCTAAGGCCAAAAGCATGAAATTCCGCATATTCCTCTCCTCCGCTTTTGCTTCTTGCACTAAAGATCAACTGTGGAAAAATATTTTCACTCATGCCTTGTCCTTCCTTTTAAAACGTTTTTTCACAAAAAACCATCAGGTCCGTCCCCCTGGTTCAGGTGGTTTCGATGCGTATCTTACCGGATATTTCCGGCAGCTTTATCCTGTACTTTTCTGCCAGCTGCGGGCCACAGGCTCCGGAACCAACGCCGGCCATGGCAAAGTCAGCACAGATCACATTGTACTCACACTTTTCAAGTTCAAAATTATGTCCCTTTCGTGCCAGCTCTTCCTGTGTATACTCCGAAGCATTGAAAGAAAAGCCATCAGGATTGCTGAATGTCAGCGCTCCCTTAGCACCTGATACCGTCATTCTCGTACATCCGTAATGTGATCCGTTCTCCTGAGGTTTGATATAATCCTCATGCATATCTTCTATAGCCGATCTGAAATTAGCTATATAGCTTGCCTGATGCTTGTCGATATAACTCTCATAAGGACCATAACCATAATATTCCACGCTATCATATTCCTTAGCAACAAATAATCTCAGTCCGAACCTTGGCAGCAATCCTACTTTATTCGATGTCTCCGCATTACAGGAAATATCCAATCCTCCGTCTCCGTCTATACGATATTCGGCATTCATCTTTGCAAAAGGCTGTGTGATGCTCCATCCGAAGGACTGCTTCGCACGTATCACAACGCTGTTTCCTTCTTCCTCTATACCTGTTTCGTACACCTTCACGATGTAGTCATTCTGATGTGCCGCATACCATTCACCTCTCATCGTATCATTGTCTACCGGAGCACGGAAGAAATTGTATTCCATCGGCTTTGCTATCATATCCGTTCCGTTCACGATGATACGATCAAAACATGCCCTGCGGCGGTTGAAAACATACTCTGTGCTGCCGGCTTTGATACGGTATTCAAATACGCTTTCACTATATACAGGCGCAGCGGATGATACCGTCTGTTCCTTCCTTTGCGCAGTATATATCTTCAGCTGGTCAAAACATACTTCCTCAGCTTTCGCATAAACACCGCAGCCATCCTTCGCAGTAAAGCAGAAACGTATATATGCATCTTTTTCAAACTCACCTGCGGCCTCCGGGATAGCGATCTCTGTGCTTCCCATTGGCGGAACAGAAAATTCAAAAGAGCCCGTATCTGCTATCCTGCCATCATAGCTGATCTCCCAGTGACAGTCCATCTTACTGCCGGCGTCGACAAAACGCAGGAGACTGTTGATCACGAATTTCCCGTCTTCATCTCCCCTGCTCACTCTCACGGGACGATAAACCTGTTTTAATTCCTTCAGCCCCGTATGCGGTCTCCTGTCAGGATAACAAAGCGCATCCATACAGAAATTATTATCATGATGGCGTTCACCGCTGTCGCCGCCATAGCCGTATTTAACTTTACCGTCTGCTGTTTTGCCCAGGATCACGGCATGGTCGGCCCACTCCCACACAAGGCCGCCGCACAGCCTGTCACTGCTCATGAATACTTCATGATAATCTTCCAGATCCCCGGGGCCGTTACCCATGGCGTGGCAGTATTCACAGAGTATGAACGGGCGTTTTTCATCTTCCTGCGTAAGGAATTTCTTTATATCTTCTACTGAGGAATACATACGGGAAACAACGTCCAGGACATCGTCCGGAGTATCATCCAGCTTGTGAACACTTTCATAATGTACAGGTCTGGTACTGTCAAGCTTTTTGATCAGCTTGGCGGCTTCACGGAAATTCTCACCATACCCGCTCTCATTTCCCAGCGACCAGAAGATAACGCTGGGTCGGTTAACATCACGAGTAACCAGCAGTTTTTCACGATCCAGTATTGCCTCTTTAAACTGCGGATCTTTCGCTATCAGCGCGATACCGCCGTATCCGTCCTCCCATCTCCATTTCAGACCATTATGTACATTTACACATCCATGGGTTTCGATATCGGCCTCGTTGATAACATAAAGTCCCAGTTCATCGCATATCATATAAAACTCCGGAGCATTCGGGTAATGCGAGGTCCTTACGGCATTAACATTATGCAGCTTCATAAGTTCAAGATCACGGCGCAGCCTTTTCCTGTCCCCGTAAAATCCGGTATCCGGATAGCTGTCGTGACGGTTAACTCCGAATATCTTGATATGCCTGCCGTTCAGCTTTAATACGCCGTCTTCAATGGATACCTTGCGGAATCCTGCTTTCTCCCCTATGAGCTCACTGTCCGTTTCTATCTCCAGTCTGTAAAGATAAGGATCCTCTGCAGACCAGAGCTTTACGTCCTCTATGATCTGTTCGAAAGGCACCGCGTCCGCCACATCGCTCTCAAACAGCATCCTGTCACCATCATAAAGTCGTATCCTCGCTGCAGATCCACGTATCGTTATTCTGAATATACCTGTTCCGGAAATACTGCCCGGCTCGGCAGTAATGCGGTATTCCTCTATTCTTTTCTCCGGTCTGCTCAGCATATACACATCGCGGAAGATACCGGACATACGGAATTTGTCCTGATCTTCCAGATAGGTTCCGTCACACCACTTCAGTACCGCTACGCCGATATGATTCTCTCCTTCATTAAGCAAGTCTGTAACATCAAATTCCGAAGTATGATGAGACACCTGCGAATATCCGGCAAATCGTCCGTTTATATAAAGATATAAGCAGCTGTCAACTCCTTCGAAACAAAGGATCCTTCGTAATCCATCCGGCCTGTATATATATTTTTTGCGATATACTCCCACCGGTATATCATCCGGCACATATGGCGGATCATAGGGGATCGGATAATTTACGTTTGTATACTGCGGCGTGTCATATCCGTGTAATTGCCAGTTTGAAGGGACCGGGATCTTATCCTTTACAGTATCGGTAAAATCATCCGGCATATCGATAATGCTTTCGTAATAAGCAAAGTCCCACTCTCCATTCAGCAGTTCAAACCGATCCGACTCCTCACGCACTGCAAAAGCATCCTGCTCCTTTGCAAACGGTATGAAATAATTGTGATCCGGCAGTGTTCCGATATGAAGTTTCAGCGGATCTTCATGCAGTGTCATAAAACTCTTCTGCGTGTTTTTTGCTGCAATTTCTGTTATTTTCATTTCATTCTCCTATCTGTTTATCCCTGTCCGTTTTTTATCATCCTGTATATTTTCCTTAATATTACAATCTTAGCTTGATTATAGTTTACAATATAAAGAAATCAATATATGATATTATCATGATATAACAATATGAACATGCATTATTTACGAGGATCATACCATGTTTTTTTCGCATTACCCTATTATCACACATGAAAACAAACTTCCGCTTTACCTTATAAGTCTTGGTATGCACGATTGCCAGCCCCCGGTACGTCGCGGTACTGAATACGGATTTCCACAGATATTCTACTGTACCAAAGGCAAAGGGATACTGAGTTACGGTGGGATAAAGACAGAGATAAAAGCAGGTATGGGTTTTTTCATGCCTGCTTTTTACCCTCATGAATATCATCCGGTCGGTAATGTGTGGGATAATCACTGGCTGATACCCGGAGGATACGCCTGTGATCGTCTACTCTCTGATTCCGGCTTTGCCGCTCCCGTAACTTTTACACCTGACAGCACTGCCCGGCTGGATAAGCTTTTTATGAATATGCATGCTGCTCTGCAACATGACAATATTTACGGCAATCTGAAAGCCTCCGGGATACTGTATGAATTTATGATAGAACTGGACAGGGCCATAAACCATTTAAACAGTTCTGTCGTGTCCAACCCTGCATTAAAAAAGTGTCTGAAGCTGATCGACAGTTCTTATTCCGCTCAGATCACAATGGAGGATCTCTGTGAAGTATCCGGACTGTCCAAACAACACATCTGCAGGCTGTTCCGAAGCTCTCTCGATACACGTCCGATGGAATACATAGCCAAGCGACGTATCCAGGCAGCAAAAGAATTACTATCCGGTACTAAAATGACAATTGAGGATATAGCCGATAAAACAGGATTCTGCTCAAGCAGTTATTTCTGCAAACTCTTCAAACGTTACGAGGATATTACTCCAACTCAATTCCGGAATATATAAAAACCACGGGGACGGTCCTTTTGGTTCCGTCCCCGGGCTTTTGTACAGCATCACAACCGTATTCTTATAAGATTACTTCACTTTTATCTTTGTTTCGTAGTCTATGCCTTTCACTGTCATGATCAGCTTCGTTGTTCCTTTGCTTACTCCGGTCACGCTGCCGGTGGGATCAACCCTTGCTATGGCTGTATCTTCGATCCTGTAGCTGATATCTTTGGCTTCGGCATTTTTCACTGCAGTTTTGACCGTCTTTCCCGTCTTTACCGTATAAGTCGTTTTCTTAAACTGCGGCATTTTGATCTTAAGCTTTATCGTAAGCTTCTTCGCCGTCATACCTTTCTCAGAAGGGAATGTAACCGTGATCTTGACCGTACCGGATTTCTTCATCAGAAGAAGCCCGTTCTCACTGACTGCGGCGATCTTCTTGTTTGATGTCTTCCAGCCGAAGGGCTGCACAGTTGAGAGGATGTACTTATTCAGGTCAAGAGTTCCTCTTCTGTTTATCTCGGTCGGCGGTGCAGTATCGATCGCAGGCGCTACCACCGTGATAGTCTTCTCGGCAAGCTTCTCCTTCTTTTTGTTTAACGCCTCTATTGTAACTGTAGCATCTTTAAGTACCGTAAGCGTGCTGCCTTTGATCTTATATGCAGAAGCATCTCCCGCTGTCACATTGAACTTCTTTATTCCCTTTACATCCTTAAAGACCGTCTTCTTAAGGTTGATGGACTTGACCGCTATCTCATTACCGCTTGCGGTATAACGTGACAAGTCAGACTTCTCAGGGCCGAGAGGGCCTTCCGGTATTTCAGGTTCTACCGGCTTTTCGGGTTCTGCGGGCTTATCCGGTTCTGTAGGGTCCGCAGGATCTGTTGACTCTGCCTTTTTTGTGACTGTCACCCTGCATGTTGCCGTCTTGCCGCCGTCTTCAGTCGTAACAGTGATATCAGTTTCTCCTTCTGAAACTGCTGTGACCACTCCGTCTGCAACCGTTACTACCGCCGGAGCGCTGCTTGTCCAGCTCACGTTCTTGTTTGTGGCATTCTCAGGAGCTACCGCTGCCGTAAGCGTTCCGCTCTCTCCCACTTTAAGGCTCAGGGTTTCCGGTGCTATACTTACACCGGTAACGGCAAAGCCCGCAACCGTTACCCTGCATGTTGCCGTCTTTGCTCCGTCTTCAGTCGTAACAGTGATATCTGTTTCTCCTTCTGCAACTGCCGTGACTACTCCGTCTGTCACTGTTGCCACGTCCGGTGCGCTGCTTGTCCAGCTCACGTTCTTGTTTGTGGCATTCTCTGGAACTACAGCTGCCGTAAGCGTTCCGCTCTCACCCACTTTAAGGCTCAGTGTTTCCGGTGTGATGCTTACTCCGGTAACAGCAAAGCCTGCAACCGTTACCTTGCATGTTGCCGTCTTGCCACCGTCTTCAGTTGTAACGGTGATATCAGTTTCTCCTTCTCCAACTGCCGTGACTACTCCGTCTGTCACTGTTGCCACGTCCGGTGCGCTGCTGGTCCAGCTCACGTTCTTATTTGTAGCATTTTCGGAGACTACTGTTGCCGTAAGTGTTCCGCTCTCGCCGACTCTGAGTTCTAACATTGTCGGCTCAACACTCACTCCGGTTACGAACACCGTATAATGTATGTTTACCGATATAAGCAGGTCATTTCCGTTTCCGTTAATAGTGCCGTCAATAATGATCTTGTTCCAATCTTCCTCTGTACCGCCATAGTATACATCCCTAAGACCAGTACAGCTTTCAAATGCACTCTCCCCTACCACAACCTTTTTCGGGATCGTGATTTTTTTCAGAGAAAAACATTCACCGAAAGCATATTCTTCTATAGTTACTTCATTTCCAAGGAAAGTAACCTCCTCCAGAGTATCACATCCTGCAAATCCAAATTCTCCGACAGATGTTACATTTTCAGGTATCGTAACGGATGTCATGCAGCAGGCTCCAAAAACACCATCGCCTATAGCTGTCACTCCGTTTCC
>JAIKYA010000007.1 GCA_024683645.1 Lachnospiraceae bacterium | reverse complement strand
CGAGCTGAACCGTACGCCGCCCAAAACGCAGTCGGCTCTTCTGGAGGCCATGGCCGAAGGGCATGTGACCGTAGACGGCAGACAGTATGCTCTTCCGGAAAACTTTATGGTAATAGCTACCCAGAATCCGGTCAGCTTTGCAGGAACATATCCGCTGCCGGAGGCACAGCTTGACCGCTTTATGATGAAACTGTCCATAGGTTATCCGTCCAAAGATTCGGAGCTGGAAATGCTCAGGACCAAAATGGAAGGTGAAAACACAAAAAAAGCGGAGCCCGTGCTTACGCCGGAAGATATATCGGAATGCAGAGCCGCTGTCGGCAAAGTGCATATCAGCGATCCGATGCTGGAATATATGCAAAATATCGTGAGGGCTACACGCGAAAACAGTGATTTTCTCCTGGGCTTAAGTCCCAGAGCACTCATACATCTGATGCAGGCAACCAGAGCCAGAGCTTATCTGTCGGGAAGGGATTATGTTAAGCCTGATGATGTCAGGCAGATAGCAGTCTGTGTGCTTGCGCACAGGCTTGTACTCACCACCGAAGCAAGGCTTAAGAAAGAGGACGTGACAAAGCTTCTGAACTCTGTAGTATTAAAGATCAAAATACCGGTGGAGTGATAATGAAGAAAAAGCGGCTGATACTGGCATTTCTTTTTGTACTGTCTCTTATCGGGATCAGCTTTTACGGCGGAGCGGTGACATATATTTTTTTCTGGACCGTTCTGGCTCTGCCGATCATATTGTATTTCTATATTTTCATGGTCATTGCAAATCTCAAGATCTATCAGAAACCGGACGGCCGCAATATGATAAGCGGCAGACCGTCTGAGTTTTATATCACGCTTCAGAACGAGACTTTCTTTTCTTTTTCATCACTGAGCATAAAGTTCTATTCTTCTTTTTCCACGATATCGGATATCCTTGAAGATGTTGAATACGAACTGCCGCCGCATTCAAAGATACAGAAGAAGACGAAGCTTTTGTGCCGCTACCGCGGTGAGTACGAAGTGGGCGTAAAGATGATCACGGTCAGGGATTTTCTCGGCGTGTTCTCCGTTACCTGCAGGATAAAGGAACCTCTTAATGTGATCGTATCGCCTGCGAGACTTCGCCTGTTTGAAAGATACCTTCCCGGTGAGATGGCGGATGCCAACAGTGAGAACAGGGCATATAAAAGCATACCGGATATACCTGTACGAGAATATCTGCCCGGAGATGATATGCGCCATATCAACTGGAAGGCCAGTGCCGTTATGAACAGACTGATGATAAGGGAAATGACAGGTGAAGAAAGAAACGGAGTGGCGCTGATAATGGATCCCGGCAGATACGCTGACGGGACGGAGGAATACCTGCCGCCCGAGAACAAGGAGACAGAGTGTGTACTCGGACTTGCCCTGTATTATCTTGAACATAATATCCCGGTAGATGTATATACAGGTGACAGGGAAGGGAGATTAAGTCTTACGGATGCGGGAGATTATGAGCTCTTGTATGCAGCTCTTACGGGGTATACTTTCGCAGGCGGAAAAACGATCGTCGAAACTGCGGGGGCGATTGCGGATCCGGGCAGGTACCGGATGTTCATCTTTGTCGCACAGAAGAATGTGAGAGAACTGTTGACAATGGCGGAAAACATGGGGATGGGAGATGTGCCTGTGCTGATCTATCTGATCGATGATAAGGACGGCGAAGCTGCTTGGGCTGCTGACATCTCAGTTGTACCGATAGGTGCAAAAACGGAGATAGGGGAGGGACTGCCATGACAGCAGCGGCTTTCGACATCCTCCTTATACTGCCGCTCATGCTTGCAGGATATTCTGTGGCCTGTGATCTCATGCTGCCGGCGGAGGCCCTGCAGGGACCGCTTGGCTGCCTTATACCGCTTGGAATCTGTGCACTGTGTGTTTCATTTAAGCATATAAAGAACAGGGGAAGGATGATAATGAGCGGAGTGCTGTTTGCAGCGCTGCTCACGTTTTTCTTAAGCCTTCCGAAGGGAGAACGCATTGAAACCCTGCCCGGCTATATGCCGTACGTAAAGCTCATACTCATATGCGCTGTCTGTTATGTGACGGGAGAGATATTTAACTGCTTTACAAAGCTCAGGGCAGCTGCTTCACTGTTATTTGCCGCAGCTCTTCCCATAGCTCTTGTAAACGGCTACAGTGCAGGGAAACTCTGTGTATGTTCACTGCTTATCTGGCTTCTCTTTAATATCACGGACCTTGTTCAGCGGTATTCGAAGAAGGAAGGCGATACGGAGGAACGGCGGCATCTGGTCTTTATCTCTCCTTTTCTTATCGCAGCATTTGTAGTGTTTGGGATATTGCCGGTGCCGGAGAAGCCTTATGACTGGGCGCTTGCAAAACGTATCGGTTCGCTTATAGCAAATGCGGTGGAGGACATAAGCGAGGATCTGTTTAAGAACAGGGAGAGTGAGGAGGCTTTTATAGGTTTCTCGGGAAGGGGAGAACTGAACGGCAAGCTTAATAAACGTAACAGAGTGGAACTGGAATTGCATACGACCATGGGATATGACGATAACCTGTATCTGGCAGGCAGAGTCTTTAGGGATTTTACGGACGCTGTCTGGGTGGAGGATGAGGATGCCGGGAATACAGATGAACGTTTCGATGCCGTAGAGACCATGTGCGCTGTTATGAGAGAGGATGAGGACGGCAAGCTGAACGATGCTCTCATGAAAGTATATATCAGTGTTAAATACAGGGATATAAGAAACAGGAGTATCTTTGCTCCGGCCAAGACCTATGTAAAAAACGGACCGACGGATACGGAGCCGGATCGGTATAAGCTCATGTATTACAGACTTAACGGCCGTTATGAAAAATACGGTGAAGTTATGGAAGGAGTAAAAGAGATAAGCCGGACGGAATGGGAGGCGGCTCTTAAAGAGCTTGGGCTTGAGCGTGATGAGAGTTTAAACTACGAAGCTTATCTTGCGTATAAAAGCGGGATAAAAGAAAAGTATCTTCCGGATACCCCGGTTTCAGACAGACTGAAGAGCTATCTGGACAGTGAACTTGAGGAATGCGGGAGTGATCATGAATGTGCTCTTAAGCTTTCCGCGCTGCTTGCCGACGGAGTATATACGAATGAACCCGGGGGACTGCCCGAAGAGATCAGAACGGCTGCGGATTATCTTGATTACTTTATGTTTGAAAACAAAGCAGGGTACTGCAGCCACTATGCCAGTGCTTATGTGCTGATGGCGAGGAGCCGCGGCATACCGGCAAGATTTGTTCAGGGCTTTAAGACGAAGATAGGAAGAAAGAGCGATACCGAGGTAAAGGCGGAAAGTGCCCATGCATGGCCGGAGGTGTATCTGGAGGGACGGGGCTGGACAGTTATTGAACCTACGCCGGGATACGCAAAAGTGAGCGGCTGGAAGGTGGCGGCAGAAAAAGAACGCAGCGCCGTCGCGGACGGAAGCATCGATGATGCGGATGTCAGGCAGGGAGAAGAGGAACAAAACAGGAATACCGAAGAAAAGGAAGCAGAAAGAGTCAGCCTTCATGCGGAGAGGATATTTATCCCCATATTGTCGGGAGCGGGACTTGCTCTCCTGCTTTACCTGGCCGATCTGCTGCTTAGGAAAAAAAGATACCAAAAGCTTAACGAGCGTGAAAAATGCCTGTACCTTTGCCGGCAGTATCTTGCGATGTTCAAACGTATCAGGCTTGAACGTGATGAAGAGGAGACCCTCGGAGAATTCAGGCAGCGGGCGCTGCCTGCGGTCAATGAAGAGCAGCTCGTTTTTCTTGATACTTACGAGAGGCTGCTCTATGCAAAGCTGCAGCCTGATGCAGCATTAAGGGAAAGACTGGAAAAAATGAAAAAGCCGCTGCAGGCATACATCAGAAAGAAGAAGAAAGAAATGCAGCAGGATGAATATACGGAAGAAGATGCTTAAAACACTTGACTTTTGGTGAGATTGGGGAGTATAATAGCTTTCGTGCAAAAAAGAGCATAAATCTACGGCTGAGGAGGGAGGTTGAGTTTAGGTGTCAAGGATAGAAGTAAAGCCGAATGAAGATTTGGAAAGCGCATTACGCCGTTTCAAGAGAAGCTGTGCTAAGGCAGGTATCCAGCAGGAGATCCGTAAGCGTGAGCATTATGAGAAGCCCAGCGTAAGACGCAAGAAGAAATCCGAAGCCGCAAGAAAACGTAAATACAATTGATCGAAAGATCATAATGAAGAACCGCCAGATGACGGTTCTTTTTTTGCTTTATAGGAAATTCCTCTGGAATTTCCATAAAGCAAAAAGCCCTCCGGGCGGGATGCGCACTCGCGCGAGAGGAAAATGTTGCCTTCGGCAACCGCGCTCGGCGCTAGCGTTCCGCAAGCGGAACGCTTTGTT
>JAIKYA010000191.1 GCA_024683645.1 Lachnospiraceae bacterium | reverse complement strand
GGACTTATACTGGTTACAGGTCCTACCGGTTCAGGTAAATCAACATCTCTTGCATCTATAATCAACCAGGTAAATGAACACAGAGATGCGCATATCATTACCCTGGAGGATCCTATCGAGTATCTGCATCTGCATAAAACTTCGATGGTCAACCAGCGAGAGATAGGCTTTGACTCCATGAGTTATGCAAATGCTCTGAGAGCTGCGCTCCGTGAGGATCCCGATGTTATCCTCGTCGGTGAGATGCGTGACTTTGAGACTATTTCAGTTGCCGTAACGGCAGCCGAGACCGGACATCTTGTACTTTCCACACTGCATACAATCGGTGCGGCTTCTACTGTCGACCGTATTATCGACGTGTTCCCGCCTCACCAGCAGCAGCAGATACGTGTGCAGCTGGCGAACGTGCTCGAGGCAGTTATATCACAGCAGCTGCTTCCTCTTGCAGATGGAAGCGGACGTGCCGCAGCCTTCGAAGTAATGATGGCTAATTCCGCTGTTCGTGCCCTTATCCGTGACGGTAAGAGCCATCAGCTGGTATCGGTAATGCAGACCAACAGAAAACTCGGTATGATCACTATGGATGAGTCTATAACGCAGCTCTTCCAGGAAGGTAAGATAACAAGAGATATAGCAGTGCAGTTCGCCGTTGATCCCGACGGAATGGCACAGAAACTCAGATAATACGGGGGCGGACAGATGGCACTTTTCGGAGCAAAAAAAAGACTCGGAGACATGCTCGTAGATGCGGGGATGATCACCGAAGAGCAGTTAAAGACTGCGTTAGAGGAACAGAAATCAAGCAAGCAGCGTCTGGGCGAAACCCTGATGAGCCTGGGCTTTATGAATCAGCAGAGTTTCGCAGCTTTTTTCAGTACCCAGATGGGCTTGGAAGCTGCATCTCAGGAAGAAATGCATGCTCTTGATCCCAGAGCTATAGAGATAGTGACGGAAGATCTGGTACGTAAATATCAGGTGCTTCCGTTTGGCTTTGATCCTGATAATATCAATGCTATAAAGGTAGCCATGGCAGAGCCGAACAATCTGGCTATTATCGATGATATCGAGATGGCATCAGGTATGGAAGTGCAGCCATATTATGCACCGCAGGCCTGGATATCAATTGAGTTGGATAAGCTGTTTGGAAAGCGTTCAACGCAGGAGGCAGCTGAAGAATTTGTGGCCCAGCATAAAGCTGAGTTCGGTGACGAGGATGAAGCGGAAGAAGAGGATACAGTAGGCGATGCTCCTATCGTTAAGATAGTCAGAGCCATGATACAGCAGGCTGTGCGTGAAGGTGCATCGGATATCCATATCGAACCTATGGAACGTCAGGTGCGTGTAAGAGCGAGGGTGGATGGTATGCTGCAGGAAGATGCAATATATCCGCCGACGATGCTGGCTGCAATGACCGCACGTATAAAGATCATATCAGGTCTTGATATTTCTGAAAAGCGAAAACCTCAGGACGGACGTCTTACATATGTCGTAGATGGTGTAGAGTTCGATGTCCGTGTTTCCATACTTCCGACAGTTTACGGCGAGAAGACCGTTATGCGTCTTACCAAAAAGCAGGGTTTGACGCAGCCTAAGAGTTACCTGGGACTTTATCCTGATGATGAAGTAAAGCTGGACGGTATAATGAACAACCCGCACGGGATAATATTGGTTACCGGTCCCACCGGTTCCGGTAAGTCTACGACCTGCTATACCGTGCTTAATGAGCTTAATAAACCTGATGTTAATATTATCACTGTTGAGGATCCTGTCGAGGCAAATATCGCCGGTATTAATCAGGTACAGGTTAATGTAAAAGCAGGATTGACTTTCGCATCAGCACTTCGTTCCATTCTCCGTCAGGACCCGGACATCATCATGATAGGTGAGATCCGAGACGGTGAAACTGCGCAGATAGCTGTACAGGCATCGATCACAGGTCACCTCGTTGTTTCTACTCTGCATACAAACTCTACATCTGCTTCTATCACCCGTTTGATAGATATGGGCGTTGAGCCCTATCTTATAGGTGATGCCGTGGTGGGTATCATAGCGCAGCGACTAGTCAGAAGGCTGTGCCCGGAATGCAAGCAGCCTCATGAAGCTACAAAGCAAGAAAAGATATTGCTTGGCATGGATGAGAATGATCCTACGCCGGTAACTGTTTATGAGCCCGGAGGATGTGAGAAATGCGGAAATGGTTATAAAGGACGAAAGGCTATATATGAGATAATGCCTATCTCGGCAGGAATAAGACGAATACTCCATGAGACCGTTACCGCGGAGAAGATTGAGGAAGCAGCAGTATCTGAGGGGATGAATACTCTGCGTATGTCAGGCGCGAGAAATGTGCTGGAAGGAGTTACCACTATTTCAGAAATGGCACGAGTAGCTTATGATATGGATGCTGAGACGGCAGCAAACAGTACTACGCTTGAAGAAGCACAAGAATAATACCAAGGAGGCAGGTATAAGTTATGGCAACATATGCTTACCGCGTGATCACAGTCGCGGGAAAGGAAAAAAAGGGAACTTTGGAGGCCGGATCCAGAGAGTCGGCAATGGCGCTCCTAAAAGGTCAGAAGAATGTAGTGGTGAGTTGTGAAGAAGCAACAGGCATGAGTAAGCCGCTTGCATTCTTAAGTAAGGGTAAGAAAATTACGCCTCGTGATTTCGCTCTATTTTGTCATCAGTTTGCATCTATAAATGGAGCCGGTGTCAGCGTTGTAGAAGCATTTGATATGCTGGCTGAACAGACTGAAAATGCTGCACTTGAAGATGCCATCAGAAGAGTTCATACAGATATCTCAAAAGGTGAAACAATGGCTAACTCCATGAGAAAGCAGAGCGGTGTATTCCCCGAGATGCTGATAAACATGGTTGATGCAGGTGAAGCATCGGGTTCTTTGGATAAGGCATTTGAGCGTATGGCTTCCCAGTTTGAGAAGGATGAGGCACTCAGGCAGGCAATTAAAAAGGCATTTACTTATCCTATCATTCTGGTAGTAATTCTTGTGGGCGTTATGGCAATAATGATGTTAAAAGTAATCCCTACATTTATGAATATGTTTGCGGATCTTGATGTGGAAATGCCGGCTATGACAATGGCTCTTGTACATATCTCTGATTTTTTTGTTGCGTGGTGGTGGCTTGTTGCTATACTTATAACGGGGCTGATTATGGGGTGGAAAGCTTATGCCTCGACAGACTCGGGAAAAGAAGTAACAGCGGCAATTACACTCAAAATACCTCTTGTAAAGACAATTGTATCTAAATCCGCCTGTGCGAGGCTCGGACGAACATTAAATACTCTTTTAGGAGCTGGTGTACCAATGGTTGACGCGATAGAGATAACAGCGAGATCTATGGAAAACCTGCTGTATAAGAGAGCAATGAAAGAAGCAAAAGAACAGGTAATGCGAGGTGTTCCACTCTCAAGGCCGCTTAAAAACAGTGGCTTATTCCCGCCGATGGTCGTACATATGATAGCTATTGGTGAAGAAACCGGTAATATCGAGGATATGCTCGAAAATGTTGCTAATTACTACGAAGATGATGTTCAGCAGCTGACAGAACAGCTTACTACTATATTGGAGCCGGCTATAACGGTTGTGATGGCGGTGATCGTCGGTTTCATGGCGGTAGCGATTCTTTCACCTATGTTTACATTGTATGATGCTTTGTCATAAGCATACCATACGCATTATTGATCTATTGAGGGGGATGGAAACATTCCTCTTTTTATTTCCCTTTTTCTCCTTTTTTTGTGTTTGTTGATATTGACATCATTGTTTC
>JAIKYA010000132.1 GCA_024683645.1 Lachnospiraceae bacterium | reverse complement strand
CCATCTCAATTTACTGTTCTATCGCCTAAATGCTCCTCTGCATAACTCCACAGTATCTCCTGCAGCTCTTCGTCCATATGTTCATACTCATCCGGGATATTCATTGTGATCACAGTTTTACCGGCGATCTCTTCCGCATAGTTTTCTTTTTTCAGTTCCGGCTGACCGTACAGAAGGACAGCCTTAGCAAACTGCCCTTCTGTTCTCTGCCGGTCATTTCGACGGTGTTTCGTATCTCTCCTTATTCATTGCCAGCGCTGCAAGATTGACCGTATTCCCGATAAACGCCAATGCCACAACCATAATTACCATAATGTTACTCCGGATCATGCTCTGCCCCTGTGTAGGAAGCAGGATTATGATCAGTATGGCGAGTATCGTGGATATTATCATGGTTACGGAGAGTCCTTTTTCTGTCTTTTTATATGCCTGCTCCGACATTACAAGAGCCTTCTTTAAGTTATCTTCCGCCGCACCTGCAAACTCTTCGGGCTCCAGTTTTTTTCCGGATACTATCTCATTCATACTTATCCCATACAGATCTGATAGCATCTCGAGGCACTCCACGGGCGGCATATAATTCCCGTTCTCCCACCTCGACACCGTCTTATTGGATACTCCCAGCTTTTCGCCAAGCTGTTCCTGAGTAAATCCCTTTTCCTTACGAAGCTCCTTCAAAAACTGTCCTGTTCTTAATGTATCCATTTCAGATACCTCCTTTTGGTTTTTTATGCTCTCAGCTTATACCCCGCAGCATAAAAAATCCTTACCACAAACAGCGAATCGCCCTAAATTCAGGCTTTTCTCATATTATGAGACTCCAATTGCCCGATTTACGATAAAAAGATCAGCATCTCATATCGCCTTACATTTAATGCAATGTATAGCTCATCGCTTTCACATATTCCGCTGAAGGAAATCTGCTCTCCAACATCACAACAATGATCGCTATGATCAGAGCAATGACCACAATTGTGATCACCTGCCTTTTCTCAAACTTATCATACATATCACGATCAACAAGCATTTTCCCTACCCTTATACCCGCTATCCCACCTATAGCGCACACAATCAGCTGAATACAAAGTAAATACAAGCCGGTTAGATTTCCTCCCGCTGATCTTTTTCCGTACTCAGGCAAAACCCAGTTTAATGCTCTGATCGAAAATTCTGTCCGCCAGAAATACTGTAAGACAAGATATGATATCGGAATAGAAAAAAACCATTTCAAGATCCAGTGTTTTATATCACTGCTCACCATTCCCAGACCATATAAAAAAGCTGCAAATACAATGCAAACATATTCCATCGGTGATAGCTTTATCGATATCAGATTCGACAGAAATATCGTAGACACAAACAGTACCGATATCGATACTGATAATACTATATCCCTCAAGACCATCCTTAATCCCTTTTTTTGTCTGTTCGATCTGAACTCCTGAGTATTCATCTTTCAGCGTCCAGAGAATCACATGTCTTTACCATTATCATATCTCCCTCTCCTCTATCGGCTGATTATACCATAGATATAGGCTCCTTGGATACCTTGCCCGCCGACACGACAGTTCTCACAAAAAATGACCCACGGAAGCCTTAGCACATCCATGGGTCATATCCCGTTCATCTTATTACTTTCCTGTTACATTCACCTCTATTACCTTCTTAAGTTTTCCACATCTGACCGTGAGCTTTGCAGGCTTGTTTTCTCCGCTCACCCTGCTTGCATAGATGATACCGTTCTTTACTTTGATACCTTTGCTTCCGCTCAGCTTCACCTTGCCAAGATCTGTCGAGAACTCCGGATCAAGCATTACTTCCACGGTTCCGTTCGATCCCTTTCTCATGCTTATCTTATTGTCCTTAACCGTAAGACTGCCACTCTCTACCCTGATATCTGTAGCAGGACTGCTTACTGTCACCTTGCATCGTTTAACGTTCACGCTCTTGCCGTCATCTGCAGATGTGGTCACGATGATATATGCCGTTCCCGCTTTGCTCGCAGATATGACAGCTTTAGCGTTCCCCTTGTTTCCGTCTGCAGCGATCTGTTCTGCTATGTTGGCGCTTACCACATCCGGATTGGTAGACTTAACACTTATCAGCTTAACAGCGTTTATGTCTGCACCCTTCTTTGCCTTGATGTTTATGGCAAGTTCCGTCTTATTGCTGCCCTCGGCAGTTACCATCTTCACCGACTTCTTAACAGAGAGCGTATGTGTCTTATCACCGCCTGATGCCGCCGGCATTTCCACAGGCGTCACATGTACCTTTACCTTCTTTGTGATCTCTCCACCCTCGGCGCCTGTTGCCTTAACACTTGCTGTGATCTCGGCCGTCACCGCTTCTTTTACTTCCTTTGCGGTGATGATACCGTTCTTTACAGTGACTTTCTTATTGTCGGATTTCCACTTGATGTTTCTGGAGTCTGTACTGTCGTAAGGTTCAAAGGATACCCTGAGGAAAGCCTGTTCACCGCCTTTCATCTCTATGGTAGTATCGTTTACCACCGCATCCGTGGTATCCCTTACTGCTACATCCGTTGTATAGCTTACTACCGTGACCTTACACTTTGCTGTTTTGTTGCCGCAGTAAGCCGTAACGGTCGCCTCGCCTGCTCCCATGGGATAGAAGTTGCCACTCTTATCGACTGCCACTATATCCCTGTTCTCCGTGACATATACCACCTCGGGTGCAGTTCCTTCCGCCACGGGAGTTGCTGTATTCTTAGTCGCTTTATCACTCTTTTTAAGTGTGAGTTTGCTGCTTTCAAACTTAAGCTTCTTCACTCTAATGGAAGTATCATAAGTCTCAGGTAAAGCTTCCGTTACTTCTGCGTCAGCCTTAAGCTTCTCTTCGAAAGCTACGGTCACATCCGTGCTTCCCATCTTAAAGACCGTATTGGCCGAAACAGGATCCTGAGGAGTTGCACCGTT
>JAIKYA010000110.1 GCA_024683645.1 Lachnospiraceae bacterium | reverse complement strand
CGCAAAGCCGTATTCTTTGACAATGTCCGTTATCCGCTTCCTGCTTATATTGCCTTTAAGAGAGAGGATGCGGTTGGTTACGGAGAAATAGCGGTTATAGATTTCGGAAAAAAGTCCGGCCATGTTTATACCCCGTACATCATGTATGTTCTTTCCAGATCATCGCGGAATTTTTCCTCGAGACTGAGATTTTCCGAATGTATCCCGGTTCCGTCACTTCCGTATATCTTAAGATCGATTATCCTTCCGGTGAAGCTTCTTATCCAGGGAAACATCTCAAGCGCATCGTATACGTTTTTTTCGTAACGGTAAGTGTTTTTTTCAATACGTTCTACGCTGCCACCCTCACCTTCACGGACAAGGCGCTGTACTATAAAGTCTTCGCTTTTATCATCAGCATGTATTGTAAGTACCAGCTTTTGCAGAGGACCGCGGGTTCTTTCGGAAGCTGAAAAAGAAGTACCCCAGACGAAAGGCTTTCTGTTTTCAAGCTGAGTGTGTGCAGTATTGAAAGCTTTGGCTTCTGCGGCTTCACAAAGCTGTACGTTTTTTATCTGATCGAGCCTGTAGCAGCTGAAGGGACCACGCTTACCCGGATGATACAGACATACAAAGCGTCTCCCCGTACGCATGCTGACAAAGATCTGCAGAGGGAGACCTGTCACAGTGCCGCCTGCATTCATACGCCGGTTGCTCTGAACAAAGATTTCTACGTGTTTTTTATCATGGATAGCTTCGAGCAGAGAGAGCAGTATCCCGTCTTCAAGTGTGAATGTGGGGAAGGAATGCTTTACTCTGAAAGTGCTGTTTTCGTCATTCCGGGCCGAAAGGATCGAGTCCCCGAGAAATCCAAAGGGAAGGTCGAGTGACAGGCATTTGACCATATCGCTTACGGAAGCCGTATTATCCGACAGTTCATCAAAGATAATCCCTCTGCGATAGAGCAGTGTCCTGCCGTCTCTGACTGCAGTCAGAAGTCCTTCCGAAACATATTCGTTGCACTTGCGGCGTACGATCTGCATATCGGCATCCACGACGTAACGGTCCATAAGCAGCTCGCTTAGCTCAGGTGCGGAATATGCGGCAGATTTATCTTCCAATAATTTTAATATGAAAAAGTGGAGGATGAGATCGCGGTCCGTAAAACTCGCAGCCTGCCATACTCTGAAGAGAGGATTGGTATCGAGCAGTTTCTGGTCGATCTGCAGTGAGATGTTTTTGGAACGGCCGTTTTCGCTGAAATCTTCTTTGATATATTCTTCAAGCCAGCTGACTATGCGCCGGCGTTCATCATCATAGGTGCGCGCACTTTTACCCGGGAAATCACTGCGGCTCTTAAAACCGTACACAAAGAAATTCCTTACGTAATCACGGCACTTATCCATGTTTTTGATCAGTTCCTGAAAATCCGACATGAAATAACTATAACATGTTCGCAGCTTTTTTGAAATGATTATTGTCCGGCGCTCTGTTATCCTTTGATCATGCAGGGTAGCTCAGATGGTAGAGCACGAGAAAAAAGGGATCATGAGTGTGATCCAAGCCGCAAGAAAAATGCATTCAGACGCCGGTGTCGCCGGTTCGAATCCGGCCCCTGCTATTTGTGACACAGACAGCAAAATATTCCAGTGGTTAAATATCAACGCCAAGGCTTGATAGAGCCGGTCCGAATCCGGCATAAGGAAAAAATGTGTCATGTAAGGAGGAAAGAAAAATGAATTTTGCAGAAATACTTAAGAGAGAATCAGCGTTCACCCGTACCGAAAACGGTGCGGTGGCACTCAGCACAAGCGGTAACGCCTGCCTTGACCTTTTCGGCTGTATAGGCGCGCTCCGTGAAGCTGATGAGGAAAGGATACAGCGGCTGTTTGCGGAAGCCTACGGAGAAGATCCGCTTTTTGCAACGAAGCTGGCTTTCTACGGACGTGATATACGCTGCGGTCTGGGTGAGCGCCGTGCTTTCCGCATACTTATGCGTTATATGGCAGAGTATCATCCGGAGGCGCTGCGTGCAAACCTTGATCTGATCGGTGTATACGGCCGTTACGACGACCTCTACGAACTTATCGGCACTCCGCTTGAAGCAGATATGTGGAGAGCGATGAAGGAGCAGTTTGAGGAAGACCGCCGCAATATGGAAGAGGGCAATGTTGTATCGCTGCTTGCAAAGTGGATAAAGACCGCGGATGCCAGTTCCGAAAAGACCAGACGTCTCGGTATAATGACAGCCGGAAAGCTCGGTTACAGCGTATATGAGTTTAAGCGCATAGTGCGCCGTCTGCGTAAGCACATAGGAGTCGTGGAGACCCTCATGAGCGCGGGCAGATGGGATGAGATCAGCTACAGCAGGGTACCTTCACGTGCCATGATGATATACCGTACCGCCTTCTATCGCCATGACGAAGCGCGTTTTTCGGAATATGTGAACAGGGCATTGAACGGTGAGGAGAAGATACATGCGGATGTTTTATATCCTTACGATATAGTAGAGAAGTATCTTTCCTTCTCCTGGAACGTATCCGTTAACAGACTGTCACCGGAGGAGAACGCCGTACTGGAAGCCCAGTGGCGTGCACTTCCCGACTATGTGAACGAAGGCACCAATGCGCTTGTCATAGCCGATGTATCAGGTTCGATGGCAGGCCGTCCCATGGCCAGCTCGCTTGGTCTTGCACTGTATTTTGCAGAGCATAACCGCGGTGATTACCACGGACTGTTCATGGCCTTCTCCGGGGAATCGCAGATATGCAGGGTTAAGGGAGAAACACTTCAGCAGAAGCTTTCTTCCATAGCAAACTCCAAGTGGAACATGAACACCAACCTGCGTGCGGCATTCGAGAGGGTGCTGGAGCTTGCGGTACAGAACCGTACTCCCGCCGAGGATATGGTGAAGAGTCTGATAGTGATATCGGATATGGAAATAGACCGCTGCGGTGATAAGAGCTGGACCTTTTATGACAAGATGCGCGAGAGATACCGCATGGCAGGTTATGAGATACCTAACGTCGTCTTCTGGAATGTGAACAGCAGGCACGACATATTCCATGCAGACAGCACGCGTAAGGGAGTGCAGCTCTGCTCCGGCCAGTCGGCAGCGACCTTTAAGCAGTTGATGAACTGCATAGGTTTAAGCCCCGTCGAAGCGATGAGGCAGGTGATAGAAAGCGGCCGCTACGACGCGATAAGACTGAGCGCATGAGCGCCCTCCGGGCGGGATGCGCACTCTCGCGCGAGGAAGATGTTGCCTGAGGCAAGCGCGCGAGGCGCCGGCGTTCCGCAAGCGGAACGCTTTTTTTGTGGTATAATAAAAAAAATTTCATGGGAGAGTGTGTGATGATGACAGTATACGGAGATCCGGCGGCAGAACTTGTTCTGATACAGCCGGTCGATAAGCATGAGCTTGAAGGAATGGAAGCAGAAGTCGGAGAGATCCGCAGCCTGACGGACCATTCTTTTTGTTTGTGTGCTGTAAAAGTTGATAAATGGAATGATGAGCTGTCGCCCTGGCAGGCTCCCGCGGTATTCGGAGAGCGGGGCTTCGGAGGCAGGGCAGAGGAGACGTTTGAGAAAATACTGAAATACTGTAAAGATCCGGATAAGACTTATATCATCGGCGGGTATTCGCTGGCAGGGCTTTTCGCACTATGGGCGGCAACGAGGACAGAGGTTTTCGGCGCAGTGGCAGCGGCATCGCCATCTGTATGGTTTCCGGATTTTTACCAGTATGCGGAAGAAAATCCTATCCGTACAAAAGCTGTGTATCTGAGCCTCGGGGATAAAGAAGAGAAGACGAGGAACCCCGTGATGGCCATGGTAGGAGACAATATAAGGAAACTGCATGAAATGCTGAAAGAGGCGGGGAACGATACCGTTTTGGAATGGAACCCCGGCAATCATTTCAGGGATGCGGATATAAGAACAGCCAAGGCCTTCGCCTGGGTGATGGATGAGGTACGGAAAAATCCCCAAATATAATGGCAAACCCGTTTATATTTGGGGAAAATGAATAATCAGGCTAGAGTGTTTATCGTAAGCTTACTGTTCGCTATCCGGCGCAGCTTCTCCTCTTCTGGCCAGTTCTTTGGCTACACATTCTTTAAAAACGGAGATGATCCTGATAAATCCTTCTGCCATATCATACTGGTAATCAGTCTTGATAAAACCTTTTTTTCTGAGTGAA
>JAIKYA010000088.1 GCA_024683645.1 Lachnospiraceae bacterium | reverse complement strand
TTTATGAAAAATCTATAGCTGCTGCAAAGTGTTGCGGTGATGAGATTGCTGAAGCATTAGAGAAAGAATACGCTGAGTGGAAAGAAGAAGTAAGAATTCATTGAGGAAAGAGGGAACAGGGGACGGTTCTCTGAGGGAACAGGGGACGGTTCTCTGTTCCCGAGAGTTTAAGCGTGAGGTGAAACTATGCCGTTTCAGATCATAAGAAATGATATTACAAAAGTGAAGGCGGATATAATAGTTAATTCCGCTAATCCTAAGCCGGTGTATGCTTCCGGGACGGACGGGGCGATATACAAAGCGGCAGGGGCGGATCTGCTTCTTGCCGAGCGCAGGAAGATAGGTGCGATCAAATGCGGTGATGCAGCGGTTACTCCTGCTTTTAACCTCAAGGCGAAGTATATCATACATACCGTGGCTCCTGCATGGCATGGCGGAGATAAGGGCGAATTTGAGGCATTAAAGAGCTGTTATAAGAGATCGCTGGAAAAGGCTTATGAGCTTGGATGTGAGAGCATAGCTTTCCCGCTTTTGGCTACCGGTGTATACGGATTTCCCAAGACGGATGCGCTCCGTATAGCGATGGATGAGATCGGCAGCTTCCTGATGCGGGATAATGTGGATATGACGGTCAAGCTGGTCGTGTTTGATGATAAATCGTTCAGGCTTTCGCGCAATCTGTTCTTCCAGGTGGAGTCTTTTATCGATGATGAGGCAGTGATAGCCGCCCACAAGGAAGAATACGGCTTGAACAGCCGTGCATTTGAACGTGAGAGAGCGGGATTCCGGATAGAGCTTGGGGATATCGATACTCCGCTGTACCCTGTCCTGAAGCCTACAGGAGCCGGTCCGTTCAATGAGCATACGTTTGACAAAAAACTCTATATGAATGACGGCAAAGATGACTGTTCTTTCCAGGAGCATCTGCTGAAGCTTATAATTGAGAAAGATATGGATAATGCCAAGGTCTATAAGAGCTCCAACGTCACCAAGGGTGCATTTTCCAAGATCATGTGCGGGGATACGAAAAAGCCGCAGAAGAAGACGGTCCTGGGGTTCTGCATCGGATTACGCCTCAACATGGAAGAGGCGGAGGGCCTGCTTGCGAGCGCTGATATGGCTTTTAATCCGTACAACAAGAGAGACCGGCTGGTGATCCAGTGCATTGAGCGCGGGCAGTATGATATACGTGAGATCAATATGATGCTGTATATATGCAGGCAACCATTGTTAGGGAATTAGAGAACAGGGGACGGTTCTCTGTTCCCTTTTTTTATTTGTCTCCCGGCGGGAGACCTTTTTTTGTCTAAACGGTGTTATAGTTTAGAAAACGAAAGGAGGACATAGTAATGTACGGAGCTATATTAGGAGATATCATAGGCAGCAGGTTTGAGTTTGACAGAGGTGGTTGGAGTAAGGAGTTTAAGCTTTTGACTCCGGATGATAATTGGACTGACGATACGGTGATGACCGTAGCCATAGCTGAGGCACTGATGGATGCGGGTAGAGATGCAAGCGTAGAGGAAATCGAAGCGGAGTGTATAAAGTCCATGCAGAGGTGGGGAAGGAAGTACCCCGATGCTGGTTATGGTGGAAGATTTATAGGCTGGCTCGGTTCGAAGAATCCGAGACCTTACGGCAGTTATGGTAACGGTTCGGCTATGCGAGTATCGGCAGCAGGATGGCTGTATGACTCACTTGAGAGGACCAGGGAGGTAGCGAAAGCAACAGCGAGTGTAACACACAATCATCCCGAAGGTATCAAGGGGGCTGAGTGTACTGCAGCAGTCATATACCTTGCACGTACCGGCTGGGAGAAAGAAAACATTGAGAGGTATGTGGTAAAAGAGTTCGGTTATGACTTCTCAGAGTCACTGGAAGAGATGCGTGCACGTCACAGACATGATGAGAGCTGTCAGGATGCACTACCCAAGGCTCTCCGCAGCTTCTTTGACGGCACAAGCTATGAGGATGTGGTAAGGAATGCGGTATCTCTCGGTGGTGATACTGATACTATCGCTGCTATCGCCGGAGCTATGGCTGAAGCATTCTTTGACATGCCGATCATCTTGAGAGGTGAATGTCTGCACCGTATAGAGAAAGAGATGAGTGATGTCATCGAGCGTTTTGACCGTTTCGTAGGCAGAAATATAGCTGAAGAAGTAGACGAGTATGCTGATAATGCCCCTCTGGCGGCGGCCTTGCTGCTTTACCTTGACGAAGAGGATAAGAATAAAAAATATGATGCCTTTATGACATTCCTTAATGTTTTGGCGAAAAGGATGAGGGAAAATGCAGAGGTCCCGATGCCTTTTGCGGATGTTAATAATGTCCTGGGTGAAGGCCTTGATGTTGAGCATCTAAAGGTGGGTGACACCGTGCAGATAAAGGACGAGATAAGGCTGCGTATGGATACTTTAATTGACGGCGATGGCAAGTACTGGCTGCCTCTGTACATTACGAGACGCGAGCTTGATAAGGGCCAGACAGCTAATGTGATCATGCCGGTAGCTATCCTTGATGTGCTGAAGCTCGGCTTAAAGGACGAGACCCTTCAGGGTGTAGTGCTCAATCCTTTCGGCAAGCCCTATGTAATGCCGAAGGAGCTGCTGCAGAAGTTTCTCGCTGACTATGAGACGTGGGTAAAAAAGGAGGACAAATAACCATGATGATAGGACCTACAAGTTTTGTAAACATAAGTTTATCAGGTAAGAGCTACGAAGCAGCTAAGAGAGAGGTACGGAACCTCTGGAGAGAAATCAATCGATTAAAGAAAGTGATCGAAGAACACCCGGATTCGGATGAGATGATGATCTGCCCTATGCCTGGGGTAAAGATAAG
>JAIKYA010000022.1 GCA_024683645.1 Lachnospiraceae bacterium | reverse complement strand
GTATAAGCGGGGTAGCGTAGAAGTTATAGCTCATGATCATTCTATTTTCGACACATCAAATGTTGACAAAAGCTTTCCGGTCCAGTAACATCAGTGGTGCGAATCTATGTTATTTTAATTACTTTACTAAAAGTTCAGATTTACATATAGGTTTCCGGACAGTCGTCCGCTATTTCCAACAATTGTTTGTATGCATCAGAGAAGTAGTTTATAATGTAACCAAGTATCTTTATGCCTGTCTGTTTGTCGTTTTTACATTTCGTCGCGAGTTCTAACTGATCCAACTTATGTGTATTTCTAGACTAAGACACATCATAAGGAGGACAGTCAATGTCAGAAGGAATTGAAAACGTTCTGTATATGGGAATGAAGAATGATACTTCATTTCTCATATCGGACAAGCTGAGCGTGTATGAGCATCAGTCAACGTTCAACCCGAACATGTCGCTAAGGCTCTTAGAGTATGTATCGAAGCTGTACTCAAAGTACATATCCGATAACAGATACAACAAATACGGTGAGACTCTCATCATGCTGCCGACACCGAAGTTAGTGGTATTTTATAACGGTGTCGCAGAAAAAGAGGATGAGGTCATACTGAGGCTTAGTGATTCGTTCAGCGAAGAGGGACGAAAAGAAGCAGACATAGAAGTAAGAGTCAGGATGGTCAACGTGAACTATGGCCACAATGACAAGCTTATGGAGGCCTGCAGACCGCTTGCAGAATACTCATGGTTCATAAAAGAGATACGAAAGAACAAAAAAGATCATGATATGATAAAGGCTGTAGATAAAGCTATCGAAGCCATGCCGAAGGACTATATCATACGAAGTTTTCTCACAAGCCACAAGGCGGAGGTAATGGGTATGTTGGATACAGAATATAACGAAGAAGAAGTGATGGAGCTGTTCAAACGAGATTCTTTTCTGGAGGGCAGGGCCGATGGATTAGCAGAAGGAAAGGCCAAGGGATTAGCTGAAGGAAAAGCAGAAGGAAAGGCCGAGGGATTAGCCGAAGGAAAAGCCGAGGGATTAGCTGAAGGAAAAGCAGAAGGAAAGGCCGAAGCGAGACTGTCTTCTGTTAAGTCACTTATGGAGAACATGAGCCTTACTTTGGAGAATGCTTTGGACATTCTGGGCTTAGAAGGAGAAGAACGAAAGGCAGTGATTGAAGAGATCAAAGAGTGATCAATTCATTTGTAACATTGTAAAGAGCAATTTCGGCTGCTCTTTTTTGTATGAACAGATATTGGAACAGGAATAAACATTTACTAACCTCAATAGGCTTTCTGAAGAGCCATATATTCAGGGACTGTAACCACAGCGAGTTGCTTACAGTTCCTGAATGTTCGGACCCTTATAAATCTTATGAGATTTTGCTGAAATAACGAAATTCCAACTTGAAGATATGGTATTCACAAATTATAATTATAACTAGAGTACTTATGCGGATTTTTATAAGATAGATATTCAGGAAACGAAGATTTGAAAATGAAAAATTGCATTTGTATTTTGTGGTGGTTTTCAATTTATTGAAGTCAGATTCGGGGAGGAATGATGATGTTCAGAGGAAGACGTTTGTGGAACAGTATCTTAAGCATGCTTATCAGTATGTCTATGGTGATAGGCTCATTGGCCGGAACCGGCATATCGGCATATGCTGCCGGAACGACAGAGGATCCTACAGCCTATGATCTGTGGGTGGGCGGCGTTCAATTCACTTCAGACAATCTTGTGATCGATTCGGATGATGACAGTGCTTTTTCCGGAGAAGCCATATATGATCCCGAGGAGAACACTCTTACACTTCATGATTTTTCAAATGGTGGAAAAGTAAAAAAAGATTACGGAAGTTATTGGGGTATTGCAGCCTTTTCTGAAAACGATAATGAACTATGCCTTATACTCAAAGGTGATAATTATATAACAGTTGATCCGTCAACGTGCGGTGATGTTCCTGATGGGATTGATATTTGCGGTATCTATTGTAGTTCGAGTACTGATCTCAAGATAAAAGGTGAGAATGGAAAAATTGATATTGATACGGATTCATCTTATAGAGCCAGTTACAGTTATGGAATTCTTGCATGCGGAGGATTAACGGTTGACAGCGGCTCCATAGAAGCCTCTCCCGGGGTTGCGGATTTAGCTGTTGGTATTGATGTTGGCGAAAATGGTTTGCATATAAATGGCGGTGATATTAATATTTTCGCTGATAAGTCTGAGTCCAATGAAAATAATGGAATAGAATTAGATGGCACAATAAATGCAGAAGCCAATGAGATCAAAGGTGGAAGAGTAAGGATACATGTGGAAGGAGCAAATAGTTGTAATGGTATCTTAGATAATACTAATTCCCCCTTGGTGATCGATGGTACTGCCGATGTTTCAGTTATTTCCGAATGCACTGAGTCCGGTATATCTTTTGGCATAAGAGAATATCGCGGAGATATAAAAATAAAAGGCGGAAGACTTGTTGTTTCTGCTTCAGGCAGGGTATATGGTTCCAATGGTATAGAGAGTTATGGCTCAATTGAAATAACTGATGGCATTTTTATTGCAGGTGGATCGTTTCAGGCAATTCACTGTAATACATTTACCAACTCTATACCCGGAAAGTGCTGGAGGTACTATGATTCAAACAATGGATATACCGATGAAAGTTCAATTGCAGTTAATTCATCCTATAATTCCTTTATTGGCGCAAAAAAAGTTCAATTCCCCGCACATATTCATACCTTTGATATCAGCGGATCCGGTGACACGATAACTGCCACATGTAATGCTGACGAGTGTAGTGTTAATCCGCCCGCAAGTACAACTCTTACCATAGTTGCACCTGAAAAGAGTGACGTTACCGATGAGAAGAGTCCGCGTGCAACACTTTCGAATCTCGAAGAATTCAATTTTACGACCAATAATGAATTCAATGCAAGCGAAGATGGTATTCAGTATTTCGTATATAATACGGAAACATCATTGCCGGGAGATCAGCTGGATGAACCTCCGACCGAACCCGGTACTTATGTTGCCATGATAGAACTCAGTGCAGAAGTTGATAAGCATGCTGTTGCGCAAGTCGTATATACCATTGGAGGTAATCCTTCTGTAGGATATCCGCTCTGGATCGGCAGAACACAGTTCACTACAAACAATAAGATCATAAACAGTCATGATAATGAGATGTTCAGTGGAACTGCAACTTATGATCCCGACACAAATACGCTAACACTTGAAAGCTTTAATAATTCCCGCGAAGGTTTTGCCTGGCATGATGAAGATGACGGATTGGCATCCGGGATATTCTACAATGGTGACAGCACTCTTAATGTTGCCTATTCGGGGACTAACAAGATAGTATGCTATGATATGGAGGTGGGAGGCCCTGCATTCCGAAGCCGACAGACCGGTACTGCTGTATCATTTTCAAGCACATCTTCCGGTGTGCTGAACCTTGAGTCAAAGTATCCAGGATCCGTAGAACCGGAAGAACTAACGGAATATCCCTATGATGGTATAAGCACAGAAGGTCTGGTGACCTTTGACGGCGGTACCGTTAACGTATCAGGGACCAGACATGGTGTAAATGCAACAGGAGGCGTGGATGTCAAGGGAGGCGTTGTTGTTATAAAGGGCTCAGCCATGGCAGTCACCCCCAAGCTTAAGAGTGCGATCAACGGAACAGGCTGGACAAATGTGCAGGGAACTGCCGGTCAGACACTCATAGAGAAGAGTTCTGAGTATGCGGCATATGATGACTTCAAGCTGGTGAAGTTCCCCGAAGATGAAGGCTCTAAGCATACACATACATTTGTGTATGCTGCATCAGGTGATACGATTACAGCCACATGTAATGCAACGGGCTGTACCAACCCCGTAAAGAAGACTACTCTTAAGATAGTAGCGCCCGAAAGAACGGATGCCGACGATACAGCCAAGAGCAATAAGGCCACACTTGATAATCTTGATGATTTCATCCTTGTGACCAAACTCAACGATGTCGGTGTAAGATATATCAAGTACTATGACAGCGAAGACAATCCGTTAAACGGCCCTCCGGTAGAGCCGGGAGACTATAAGGCAAAGATAACAGCAGGAGATTCCGACAACAATAAGGCAACGGCAGTCGTAAGCTACAGACTTAGCGGAGCTGCTTCCGATACCTATGACCTGTGGGTTGGCGGTGTACCGTTCACATCAAGGAACCTTGTCATAAACAGTGAGGATAATAACGAGTTTGTCGGAAGTGCGACCTATGACCCTGACACAAACACACTGACTCTTAACGGATTTAACAATAAGAACCTGGTTTATGATGACTATAACGCAGGCATATACTATGCGGGTAACAGTGCACTCAAGATAGCACTTGAGGGAAACAATACCATCAGGACATCTGATGTGAACGGAAGCAGTAAAGCCATATATTCATCAAAAAGAGTAAAGGTGATGTTCACCGGAGGAACAACGGGAAGCCTTACCGTAAATGCCGGAAGCGGATCTGAGAGTTATGCGATAAGCGCAGACTCAGTCCTTATCAGTGACGGAACATATACGATAAATGCCAATGATCATGGTATAGATACAACATCAGGCACTCAGGTATCAGACGGTACCATAGTGATCACCGGAGCAGACAAGGCTATAAACGGCAGTTTAAAGAATACGATAGCCGGAACAGGCTGGTCAGACGTTGACGGAACACAGGGACAGACACTCATAGAAGAGAACTCGAACCCCGAGAGCCTGTCATTTAAGCGTGTGGAATTCCCGGCAAAGAGCCATACACATGATTTTAAGTATGAGCTAAAAGACGGTGATGCATCGACAGTTGTAGCTACCTGTATAGCAGACGGATGTACCGATCCCGCAAAGACCGTAACGTTCACAATAGAAAAACCCAAGAAACAGGTATACGGTGATTCATTAAGCGAAGAGGCAACTTTAAAAGATATCGCTTCATTCAATTCTGTAACAGGGCTTAGCCTCAGTACAGCTGATATCAAATACTACAAAGGCGATACAGAACTTGATGCTGCTCCGATGGATGCAGGAACCTATCAGGCAAGGATAAGTGTCAGCAAGGCAGGCACAACCGCTGCAGCGACAACAGTCACAGCCCATGTAGAATATGAGATCACAAGGACTGCATTTGGTGATTCTGATATAACGGCTCCGACAGCAAATGAACTTACCTATAACGGAGATGATCAGGCGCTTGTTACGGCAGGCAGCGTGACACAGAACAAAGGAAAGCTTGTCTATGCTATCGGTGACGGTTCCGATACCGCACCCGATACGAGTGAGTTTGGTGAAAACATTCCAAGCAGGAAGGATGCAGGCGATTACCGGGTATGGTACTACGTAACGGGAAGCAACTATAACGATACGACTCCGTTAAGCATAGATGTGACCATAAAGAAGAAGGATGCATCCATAAAAGCCAAGGCATGTGAGAAGTATGTAGGGGAAGATGATCCTACATTTGAAGCAGATCTTTCAGGCTTTATCGATGGAGAGACACCCGAATATACTCTTGAGAGAGATAACAAGAGTGAAGAGATCGGCGAGTATACCATCAGCGTAAAGCTTAAAAAGAAGACTGATGCTTCGGTTAAGTCTGTAAATGATAACTATAAAATTTCTGCAAATGACGGCAAACTCACTATAAAGGAAAAGCCTGCAGATCCCGAAGCGGTGATAGTTACGGCGCCTAAAGCAAACAGCCTTACCTATAACAGCAAAGAGCAGGCGCTCATAAGTGCGGGAAGTGCCGAAAACGGAACTGTTTATTATGCACTTGAGGATGCTGATGGTGTTAAAGGCGAATACAAAACCGAGCTTCCCAAGGGAACCGATGCCGGCGTATACAAGGTATGGTACTATGTAAAGGCAGATAAGGGATACAGTGATACAAAGGAAGAAAGCCTGAGTGTCACAATATCCAGAGCGCAGGCAAGTATCACTGCAAACGATAACGAAAAGTTTTTCGGTGAAAAGGATCCCGATCTCACGGCTACTGTAGAAGGTCTCTTTGAAGGAGATAAGATAAATTACGAAGTGACCCGTGAAGACGGAGAGGATGTAGGAGAATACAGGATATATGTATTTGTCGTAAGCGGCTCGGGAGCTATGAGCAGCAAGACTCCCGACAAGGTCGAGACGGGTAAAAACTATGATGTGAGTCTGACATACGGAACATTTAAGATCAAGGAGAAGCCTTCGCCGAGTCCGTCACCGAGTCCTTCACCTGAGGTATCACCGAGTCCGTCACCGAGTCCTTCACCCGAAGTATCACCGAGTGTATCACCGAGTGTGTCACCGAGTGTGTCACCGAGCGTATCGCCGTCGGCACCACCAAAACCGAAGGCTTCCGTAACTCCCCAAGCTCCAGAGGATGATGAATGTGAGCATGATTTTGAGTGGAGAGTATCAAAGGAACCTACGGAAGATGAAGACGGAGAGATGGTATATGTCTGCAAGAAGTGTGACTATATCAAATACAGGATACCGATCTCGGGATATTATCTGTTCAATGTGAATACGATGAACAGGATATTGAACGCACAACCCGGAGAAACGATAGTGATCAATACCCGTAAGTGGATATCATTCCACAGGATGGTACTTGATGCACTTGATCAAAGAAGAGATGTAACGCTTGTGGTCAACTATCTTGATGAAGGATATAAAGGCAATGAACAGTCATTTACGATCCCGGCGGACAGCAAAAAGAATAAGATCAAACCGTCAGATTGCCTCAAAGGAGAAGACTTTGCAGGTTTCCTGTATCTGAACGGACTGTATCCGAATAAATGAAAATAACGTTTGCAGAGGACAGTGTTCACTGTCCTCTGTTTTTATGGGAAATTCTGTTGAATTGAAGGGTAAAAAAGAGTAAAATATATTGGACTATGTAGACCATAAAAAAGGAAGATAACAGGAG
>JAIKYA010000197.1 GCA_024683645.1 Lachnospiraceae bacterium | reverse complement strand
TGCGCGCTGGCAATGAATCCCGAATGCGGACACTTTCACTATGCCCCGGCTCCTTTCATAGCCGAAGATACCTCTTCGGAAGTAAAAGAGGGCCAGCCTCAGGTAAGGATATATACGGATGTGGATTCACGATATATACTTGAAGATATGATAGCTAAGCTGGAACTGTTTAGCGGAAACTAACAGGAGTGAAAAGTTAACGATGCTTGGAGAAAACACATTTGCAAATAGGGTAAGCAATTTTTTTGAACCGACAAGATCGTCACCGATGCATTATGTGCATCCGCATTGGGTCAGTTCATATTCGAGAAGTGACGGAACATTTGTCAAAGGGTTCTGGCGTGACGGAGACGGAGATACTTCAGTGAACCGTCTGTTTGGTTATTTCGCAAAAAATCCCGGAAAGAAATTCTGATGAGGTGTGACATTGTTTGGAAAAGATAAACCGGAAAATATAAGAAAAGAAAAAGTGACTAAGAAAGTGAGCGTTAAAGACAGTGAGATAAGGGTCACTGTCGATAAGGTCATGGCTGCTGATATAAAAGGGAAAAAAGAGATACTTGATGAGCAGATGATCGACAATATGATAGATGGTATAGCCGCTGCGGTGGCCGCAAACAGGACGAAATATAATCCGCTGCCCACGGAGATCATCATTAAAACAAACGGAGAAGAGACTGAAGAGAAGGCTGCAGAAAACAGCAGTGCGCAGAAGGCAGAGCTCTATGAAAGCTATGATCCGAGATACAGTCTTGACCAGGTTGTGTTGAACAGCAGCGTTAAGGATAAGATCAGTACAGCCATATCGGCGGTAAGACACAGAAGTTTCTTAAGTGAGAACTGGGGACTGGCAGAACATTTCGGCTCGGGAAGAGCGGTTATCCTTAATTTCTACGGGAAGCCCGGTACAGGAAAGAGTATGGCGGCAGAAGCCGTAGCCAAAGCTCTGGATAAAAAAGTTTATCATATCAATTATGCGGAACTGGAATCGAAGTATGTCGGAGAAACTCCGAAGAATATAAAAAAGGCTTTTGCAAAAGCAACAGAAGACGATGCCCTCCTTATCTTTGATGAGGCGGATTCATTTCTCGGGAAAAGACTTACTTCGGTTACCCAGTCGGCAGATTACGGAGTGAACATTACCAGAAGCGTTTTACTGATGGAACTGGAAAGATTTACCGGAGTAGTCATTTTTACCACTAACCTGATAAAGAATTATGATGAAGCATTTAAAAGACGCATACTTCTGAGCGTGTATTTTGAAATGCCGGATGAAGAGTCGAGAAAAGAGATATGGAAGCTGCAATTAGGTGAGAAACTGCCACTTGCCGGAGATATAACGCCTGAGATACTGGCAAAAAAATATGATGAACTCAGCGGTGCGGATATCAAGGATATGGTATTCTATTCCGCACTCAATACTCTGGAAAGAGAGGCAGAGAGTGTATCTTCGGACGATATGGACAAAGCTTACGAAGTGATAAAGGAAAGATATAAAGACAGATCAAAGGAGCAGGAGGTCAAGATACTGAAGACCGAGAAGATTACGGAAGAACAGTATCTGAAGGAAACGGGAGGTAACTCAGACAATGCTTGATTCTGTAATGACCACGTATCGGAAGCTGCGTCAGGGACTGATAGGAACCCTTTCGGGAGCGGAAGGCATAGTATATGAGGAGACAAAGTTTTATGACCTGGGATACATGCAGGTTCAGTTAAAGCGCGTTAAGAAGGAGTTGAGCTCCGTGGAGAACAGTCTGGCCGTAAGCATCAGAAATGAAGAGGCTACGCCGGAGGTAAAACGTTACCGGACTGAACTCATGAATAAACGGGAGCTGCTGAAGTTTCATATGATCCTTATCATGTCCAACAGTTTTGCAAATCTGGAAGACTGCCGGAAGCTTGCGGAAGGACATGATTTTGCTTTTATGAAATGTGTGGAAGGACTCGAAGAATACAAAAAGGGAAATAAAGGAAGAGCTTTTGATCTGCTTGATACATATTACAGGGAATACGGAAAGGCTGAAGATCATTATCTGGTAAATAAAGTATACGGTCTGTTGCTTTATGAAGCAGCTCAGTATGATAAAGCGATCCCTTTTTTGTCATATGCGGCGGGATTCATGCCCGATGAACAGGAAACCCTGGAAGCATTAAAGAACTGTTACGCAGCTGCCGGAAAGAGCAGACAGCAGAAGATCATGGAAGATATAAACAGTCTTCTGTTTTGCCGGAGGTGATAGAGATGGATCGTAAATCCTTTGTACATATCCTGCAGGATGCAGCATTTGAAAAATACAGGGACGGTGTTTCTTTTCAAAAGGATATAGAAAAAACTTATGATGAAACCGAATATAAGATAAGAAGACCGGACCTTCTGGGGAAAACCGTAAGGGTTACCGAAAAGCAGTTCGGCAATGTATGGAAGATCTTAAAGGAGCTGTACGCCGCCGAAGGAGGCAGTCCGGTGCCGGTATATGTTTATGAAGAATATTTTTACGGAGCAGAGAGTTATGGCATAAGCGCGCCATGGATCGAGATATCGGCCAAGACCATAGCGGATTTCACTGAAGAAGAACTGAAATTCGTGCTTGCCAGGGAAGTCTATAAGATAGCGGACGGTGTCACCAAACAGAAGACTATGATGGAGGAAAGATTTAAGCTTATAAAGAAATTTGCTCCCGACGGAATGGAAGAGGTCTCAAGGCATGCATTTAATCACTGGTACCGCCTGGCAAATTATTCTGCCGATGCTTACGGATATCTTGCCTGCGGGAATATAAAGGCGGCGGTACATGCAGTCCTTAAGATGGTGCTGAACAGTATAACGCTGGCCGAACAGCTGGATATAAGGGAGTTTATAGCCCAGGCTTCGGAGATCAATAAACTGGATGATGTTACTTACAATCATACCAAGTCGGATGAACCTGTACCTTATGCGCCTCACAGGATACAGAACCTCTTAGCATATGCAGAGTCTGAACGGGGTATGAAAGCAATGACGGAAAGGATGGGATGATAAATGTTTGTACTTGGAGCTATTTTAGTCGGAGCCGCCATAGGCGCACTCGCAATGACGCTGCTGACAACTTTCTGGGATGAGATAAGGGACTGGCTTAACAATACGGCTGCTGATGTAGTACAGGAGCGTATCGGATATGATGCGAGAAAAGCCCTGCAGAAAGCCGTAAACCACGTAGACAGGATAATGAATGTGGTACGCAATACTTCACAGGTGTATTACCGCCAAACCCCGCTGTCATCCTATTATGACAAAGTGGTTTTGGAAACTTCGGCACCGGAATATGAATTTGATGAGGAACTGCTGAAAACACTGGAAAATGAAGAGTGCCGCACGATGGAGATGGAATACAAGCAATAAGTTGATTTACTTTATGATACGGAGAAGAACAGATGGCAAAATGGGGAGCGACAAAGGTAACACAACATGAAAGAGTAAGTGTTCCTCCCGAACATTATATAGAAGATGCCGTGGAAGCTGTCAGATACGGTGATTATAAGCTGGCAGAGAAGCTCTATGCCAAAGCCTATAAAACCGCCCTGGGTACGCAGGATGAAAAGGTGATAAGCGATACGGTAAAACAGGGGCTTAAAAACCTGAAGGAGCATTGGAACCACACTTCTCCGGAAGATTTTATAAATAAGGCAGGAAAAGCAGCCGAGGAAGAAAAATACGAATGCGCTGAACGGGTTTATCTGAACGCTCTGCGTGCCGCGCAGGGGAAGCCGATAGCCGGGATCATCGCAGCCGAGGTGAAAAAACGCCTGACAGCTATGTATCTCTTCTGGAGTACTTCTTATACAAAGAATTATGATTTTGCGGACGCCGAGCCCATAATACTGAAAAAACTGAAGATAGCAGATGACAAAGCTGTGGTGAAAGAAGAGCTTTTGCG
>JAIKYA010000194.1 GCA_024683645.1 Lachnospiraceae bacterium | reverse complement strand
CAGTCTTACCGAGTGGGTAGCGGATGAGACGGATGAGCGGGAGTACTGGATCACAGTAGACGATACTCCCGCAAAGAGAGGTGAGAATTATACGGCTGTTGTGGGACATGCGCCGGTACTGTCATCCGACCTTCTGGGCTTCTGGCAGTGCAAGCTGCCTTACCGTACGCCGGAAGAAGTGCTCTCTGTAGTACGTAAGTACAAGGAGCTTAATATTCACCTTGACATTATCATCATCGACTTCTTCCACTGGCCTTATCAGGGCAGCTACCGTTTTGATGAGAAATACTGGCCTGAGGATGAGCTCAAGGCTATGGTGGACGAGATCCACAGCTATGGCACAAAGATCATCGTAAGCGTCTGGCCTTCGGTTGACAAGAGATCCGAGAATTATCAGGAGATGGCGGATCTGGGATATCTTACAACGACCGACCGCGGGACCATGGAGACCTATGATTATCAGGGTGAATGCGCTACGATAGATGTTTTCAATCCTGCGGCAAGAGAGTATCTCTGGAACAAGCTTAAAGAGAATTACAAGAGACTGGGCATAGACTATTTCTGGCTTGATAATGCGGAGCCCGACAGTGCGGTCTACCAGTTCGACAATATGCGTTATTATACCGGGCGCAGCGCCAAGGTGGGTCTTGAATATCCCAAGAACTATCTTAAGGTTGTATCGGAAGGTGCAGTGAATGACGGCGAAAAGATGCCCATATCACTTATCCGCAGCGCATGGGTGGGCAGCCAGAAATACGGCCCCGTTTTGTGGAGCGGCGATGTGCCGTCTACCTTTGAAGCATTCCGTGACCAGCTTGCAGGCGGACTCAATGCAGGTATAGCAGGTATTCCCTGGTGGAATACGGATATAGGCGGGTTCATGACGGATGATGTAAATGATCCCGAGTTTAAGGAGCTTTTGATGCGCTGGTTCGCATTCGGCGTGTTCAGCCCTGTTATGCGTCTTCACGGAGACCGCGGGCCTTACGATATCCCTCCTCTGGATAACAGGGATTTCGGCGGCGGTTATCTGCATACAGGTCAGGATAACGAGATATGGAGCTACGGCAAGGAAGAGCAGAAGATAATGACGAAGTACATCCGTCTTCGTGAGAGCTTAAAGCCCTATATCGCAGGACTTATGAAGGAAGCACACAAGAACGGTTCACCCGTGATCCGTACCATGTTCTACGAGTTCCCTGAAGATGAGAAGTGCTGGGAATGCGAGGACCAGTACATGTTCGGACCCGATTATCTGGTAGCGCCGGTATTTGAATATGGAGCAAGAGAGCGCAGCGTCTACCTGCCCGAAGGCAAATGGGAGAACATCTTCACAAAGAAGACCCTTGCCGGCGGAAAGAGTGTCACGGTGGCAGCACCGATAGACCAGATACCGGTATTTAAGAAGGTATAAATGTTCGGTTACGTCCAGATCCGTAAAGCGGAATTAAAAGTTAAGGATTATGAGCTGTATCACAGTTTTTACTGCGGCTTATGCCATGCATTAAAAGACGGACACGGCCTTAAGGGACAGATCACCCTTACATATGACTGTACTTTTCTTGTGATGCTGCTGAGTTCACTCTACGAGCTGGATGTTGATAAGAGCAAGTCGCGCTGTATAGTGCATCCCGCAAAGAAGCATGCTTTAAGCATCACCGATGCTTCACGCTACTGTGCGGATATGAACGTATTATTATCATGGTATCATTTTAAGGATGACCATGAAGATGAAAAGAGTATAAAGGCTGCGGGTGGGCTTGCGCTCTACCGCAGCGATTTTTTAAAGATAAAGGATAAGTATCCATATCAGTCCCGCGGGATCGCCAAAGCCATGAAACAGCTGGCCGCAGTGGAAAAGGCGGCTGCGGAGGATGCTCTTGATAAAGGGGCAGACTGTTTCGGGCGATTAATGATGTGTCTTTTTGCCTACAGGCCCGGTGATGTATTTGAGCACGACTTAAACGGCATGGCCTTTCATCTTGGGCGCTTTATATACATTATGGATGCCTGGGATGATAAGGAAGAGGATATGAAGAAAGGGCGTTATAATCCGCTCAAAGAAGATGTGGATGCAGAAGCCCTGCTCTTTGATGAGATGGCAAAAAGCTCGTATTATTTTGAAAGACTGCCCTGTGTGCAATACGGGGATATACTGAGGAATATCCTTTATGCAGGGGTGTGGAACAAATATGACCGGAAGGTACAGAGGTAAAAATGAAAGACGCATATGAAGTATTGGGTATCTATCATACTGCCAGTGACGATGAAGTAAAACAGGCATATAAGGAGATGCTGCGCAAGTATCATCCTGATAATTATGTGGGTACCAACAATCCGCTGGCTCCGCTGGCCGAGGAAAAATTTAAAGAGGCCCAGGAAGCATATAATGAGATAATGAAGGTACGTGCCCAGGGTTATTACGGCCCTTTGGGACCTGAGAACGGACAGGGAAATGTGAACAGGGGCCCATATCAGCAGGGCGGACAAAACGGATATTACGGAGCAAACGGTGCACCCGGCGGCGGAGCCTTTGGAGAGCAGGGCGGTCAGGGTGGCGGAAACTACCGGCAGCCATACCGGCAGAACTATCAGAATAACGGAGATTATTACGGACGCCCTGCAAATTATAACGGAATGAGTGGCTGCGGAACAGGCAATCTCTGCTGCG
>JAIKYA010000136.1 GCA_024683645.1 Lachnospiraceae bacterium | reverse complement strand
CTTGTCATAGGTGATGAGGGCGAGCCGGAGCCTGAACCTGAGCCCCTGCCGGAGCCTGAACCTGAACCCGAACCTTCGATCTGGCCGGAGACAGCAGCCGGCTGGGACGCTGCATATGATACAGAGATCAGCGGCAGCGATATGATCATAAAGAAGCTTAAGAAGGAAGCAGAGCCCGGTGAGTATGTGGTAATACCGGCTAAAGCCGGGAAAGACGGCAAGAGTTATAATGTCGTACTGAAGGGCGATATGATCTGGGGAGCCCATGCGGACAGCATAAAGGGCATAAAGATCGAAAAGGGTGTAAAGGCTCTCAATACCGAGTCGGCAAGCGGACTCTTTGAACAGATGGAGGCGCTTGAGATACTTGATATCACGGGCTTGGATACCTCTGCGATGACGAGCATGAGAGATATGTTCGCCGGCTGTAAGAAGCTGAAGACTGTTGACCTTGGCGGCTTCAATACGGCGGCAGTAACGGATATGGGCTCTATGTTTGCAGACTGTACGGCTTTGGAGGAGATAGATGTATCCGGCTTCAATACCGCTAAGGTGGAGACCATGGATCTGATGTTTGCAAACTGCAGGAGCCTCAAAAAGCTCGATCTTTCAAAGCTGGATATGACAGAGGTTGAAGAGACCGATGTTGATGAACTGTTCGTAAAGGGCTGTGAGAAGCTGGAGGAGCTGTATCTGCCCACAAGCGTGCTGGGTGCAGAGCTTGAAGATGTGAAGGCAGGACTCAAGGCACTTAAGACAGTATACTTTACCGGCAGCCTTGAAGAGTGGAGAGAGACCAGATGTACGCTGTCAAAGGATGTTAAGCTGATACTTTATTACGGGACCAAGGATCAGTGTGAGGCGGCAGCAGCAGGTGAGACCGAGACAGCAATGACACCCGTTCCGGAGATAACTGCCGAAACAACGGAGCTCTACCTTGTACAGGGGCAGAAATTTACCTTAAGAAACAATGATTTTACCAGCTCCGATCCCAAGAAGGTAGCGATCAGCTCCAAGGGGGCGCTGACTGCAAAGAAGGTGACCGGCAGCAATCCGGTGCTCCTGACTAAAAATGATGCAAGCCAGATCATAAAGGTATATGTATCCAAGCCCACGATACAGAAGAGCCTGAAGCTGAAGGCGGGAGAAACCAAGGCGCCTGTCTTTGATGTAGATAAGAACCTGTATGTGACCTGGGAATGCGATGATCCCAACGTGGCAGGCGTTGACAGCAGCGGAAAGGTTACTGCCGTAGCCAAGGGAAGCACAACGGTAATAATGCATGTAAACGGCAAGACTTACAAGTGCGGCATAAAAGTAAGCGAGTCAGCTACGCCCGCGGAAAGAGAGCTTCATCTCAATGTAAAGAAATCTAAGAAGATGACCATAAAGGGAGTCAAGAAGCCCGGCTGGGTAAGCGACAATACCGATGTGGTGAAGATCAACGGAACCAAGTTCATTGCAGGCGAGAATCCCGGAAAAGCAACGGTAACTTCCTCGGACGGCAAGTACAAGGTAACGGTATATGTAGAAGATCCTACAATCGTAAGTGAAGGCTTTACCCTCAAGAAGGGCAAGTACTACACCGAGATGAAGGGCGGAGATATTGCGCTTGTCAAGTTTGCAAAGATATATCGGAATGTCCGGTTCAAGAGCAGCAAAGCTGAGAACGCCTTTGTAGACGAGGATGGCTACATCAGGGCAAGGAAGAACGGAAAAGCAAAGCTTACAGCAAAGGTTAACGGAAAGACCGTAACCATTAACGTAACTGTAAAAGGTGATGCACCGGAACCGGCTGTATCCGGAAATGCTGCGGCAAAAACCACATTATAAAGAGCGAATGGTTTACATAAATACTATATGTAGTATTGGACAAGGCGTGTCCGATTTGATAGAATGCAAAGTGCAGGGGTGACCCTGTACTTTGTGTTTTATATTGTTTTCCGGAGGACATCATGAAGAAGTTTTATCTTAAGAGAAGACCGGTTTCGGTACTGCTCGCAGTCGTGGCAATGATCACTGCGTTATGGCTTAAGCCCATGAGTGTAAAGGGCGGAGACAGCGAATATTACATATATGTCAATATAACCAAGAACGTGGTGACTGCATATAAGGACGGAGAACCGGTAAGGGCTATGATATGCTCATCCGGTGCCGCCACACATGAGAGCGGAACCTTCAAGATTCCCAATAAATACAGATGGCATATGTTGAACGGCGGTGTCTGCGGACAGTATTGCAGCCGCATTTCTTCACATATACTTTTCCATTCGGTTCCTTTATACGGCTGGCAGAATCCGGGATCTTTAAAGCCCAGTTATTATGACAAGCTCGGAACAAAAGCTTCAGCCGGATGCATAAGACTTAATGTTTCCGATGCCAAGTGGATATATGAGAACTGTCCGGTAGGTACTAAGGTGACCTTCTATAAGGATGCAGAGGATCCGGGACCTCTGGGACAGCCGTTCTTCTCAAAGATAGGTTCCTTCCCCAAGCCGCTCTGCAACTGGGATCCCACGGATCCGGCAGAGAACAGTCCCTGGAATGTGTATGCGGGCGAGGCTTTTGATGCGGAGTATTATCTCGAAAACAATCCCGATCTGAAAGAGATGGGTTATTACTGGACGGAGGACAGCCTGCGTCACCACTGGTTTACAAACGGTATAAAAGAAGGCAGACAGGCTTCCGCCAAATTCTCCTTTGATGAATTTAAGAGACAGAGACCCGATCTGTACGCAAAGTACGGTGATGATAATTATTATGCATATGTAGAGGCATTCAATACGGGGAAGGTATCCGAACTGACTGACAGCATGGGACGGAGAAAGGCGCAGGGCGCAAAATAAATAAAAGGAAGATAAATAAATGGATATAAGGGAGAGGCTGCAAAAGGGCTTTGTGTTTTTTGACGGAGGGTTCGGAACTCTTCTGCAGGCAGCGGGCTTAAAGCCGGGAGAATTGCCGGAGAGATGGAATCTGGAAAAGCCGGAGACGATATCAAAGCTTCACTACGATTATCTCCTGGCAGGGGCTAACATACTGAAGACAAATACCTTCGGTGCCAACAGCTTTAAATATCCCAACGATGAAAGTGAATACGGGCTGAAAAATGTAGTCACCGCCGGTATAGGCTGCGCCAGAAGAGCTATAGAAATGCTTGAGCAGAGAGAAAATGCCGACGATGACTTTTTTTCCTTTCAGGAAAAAAAGCCCTCCGGGCAGGATGCACACTCGCGCGAGAGGAATCAGTTGCCTGCGGCAACCGCGCGAGGCGCGAGCATGTCGCAAGCGACATGCTATTCTGATATTTCCGAAGATCATTATGTGGCACTGGATATAGGCTCGCTGGGAAAGCTTTTAAAACCGCTGGGGGACCTTGAGTTTGAGCGGGCGTATGAGATCTTTAAGGAGATCGTGGATGCGGGGAAGGACGGAGCGGATCTGATACTCATCGAGACGATGAACGATATCTACGAGGCAAAAGCGGCAGTGCTGGCTGCAAAGACTTCCGGGCTTCCCGTATTTCTGACGACTGCTTATGATGAAAGCGGAAAGCTCCTTACCGGAGCAGATCCGAGAACGGTGGTAGCTATAGCAGAGGGTCTGAACGTGGATGCGGTAGGTGTAAACTGCAGCCTGGGTCCGGAGGAAATGATGGATATCGTTGACGAACTCTGCAAATACGCCAGCGTGCCTGTGATAGTCAATCCCAATGCAGGGCTGCCGAGGAGCGAAAACGGCAGAACGGTATATGATGTCGGACCTGAAGACTTCAGAGGCTCAATGATAAAGATAGCAGGGAAAGGTGCGAGAGTGCTGGGCGGCTGCTGCGGCACCACTCCTGCGCATATAAAGGCTATGTCGGAGGCGGTCAGGAAACTTACGCCCCTGCCGCTTTGTGAGAAAGAATATACGCTGATCTCTTCTTATACACATTCCGTAGAGTTCGGGAAAAAGCCCATACTTATAGGAGAGCGTATCAATCCCACGGGAAAGAAGCGTTTCAAGGAAGCGCTGCGTGCTGCCGACATGGATTACATACTGCAGCAGGGACTGAATCAGCAGGACCAGCGGGCGGACGTCCTTGATGTGAACGTCGGGCTGCCGGAGATAGATGAGCCGCAGATGATGGAAGATGTGGTATGCGCTCTGCAGGCTATATGTGATCTCCCGCTCCAGATAGATACGACCGATCCGGTGGCAATGGAGAGGGCACTGAGACTTTATAACGGAAAGGCAATGATCAATTCCGTAAACGGAAAAGCCGAAGTGATGGAACAGGTCTTTCCGCTGGCAAAGAAGTACGGCGGACTGGTCGTAGCACTTACCATAGATGAGGACGGTATCCCGTCAACAGCCGAAGGCAGGATAAAGATCGCGGAAAACATTTATAAGAAAGCAACGGAGTACGGGATAAAGAAAAAAGACATAATCATCGATCCGCTGGCAATGAGCATAAGCGCCGAGGCGGATTCGGCAAAGGTGACATTAAGGGCGCTGGAACTAATAAGAGACAGGCTGCACGGCTTAAGTTCTCTCGGGGTATCAAATATATCGTTCGGACTTCCCGAGCGGGAACTTGTCAATTCGGTATTTTTTGCCATGGCAATGAACAGTGGCCTGAATGCGGCGATAATGAATCCGGCATCGGTCGAGATGATGAAGGCTTATTATTCTTTCTGCGCTCTTCGGAATCTGGATGATAACTGCACGGAGTATATCGATTTTGCGGGAAGATACAGAGAGATGGTTCCCGATAAAAAAGAAGGGACCACAGAAAAGAAGCCGGCAGCATCTTCGGTTGAGTACGAGGGAGATGAGAAATACAGGGAGCTGGTGACCGCAATAGCCAAGGGAATGAAAGACAGGGCGGGAGCGCTTACAGGGGAACTGCTGGGAGAGGGTATCCCTTCGATGGACATCATCAATAACGGCCTTATCACAGCACTTGACATAGTGGGAAAGGGATTTGAGAAAAAAACGGTATTCCTGCCGCAGCTGCTCATGAGTGCCGAGGCCGCAGGCGGAGCCTTTGATGTGATAAGGGAAGAAATGAGAAAAAGCGGCAAAAAGCAGGAAATAAAAGGCCGCATGATACTGGCTACAGTAAAAGGCGATATTCACGATATAGGTAAAAATATAGTAAGAGTTCTTTTGGAAAACTATGGCTTTGATGTTATAGATCTGGGAAAGGATGTACCGCCGGAGCTGATCCTCGAGACAGCAAAGAAGGAGAATATAAAGCTGGTCGGCTTAAGTGCGCTGATGACGACCACGGTACCCGCCATGGAGGAGACGATAAAGCTGCTCAACAGGGAACTGCCCGATGTAAAGACTGTCGTGGGCGGAGCGGTGATGACGGGAGAATATGCTAAGATGATCAACGCTGACAGATACTGCAAGGATGCAATGGAAACCGTAAGATATGCGGAAGAGTTTTTTGCGGGAGAACAATGAACTGCACAAAACTTGACGATAGGCCCGAGTAACTTTATAATAATATACTCGGGCTGTGCTTTTGTTTAGGACAAGGCAGCCTGGTTATTACAGTTAAGACAGAAAGAAGGATATTGATATGGCTATTCAGTACAATCACCGTGAGGTGGAAGAAAAGTGGAGAAAACGCTGGGAGGAGAATCCCGTAAACGTTGATGACGGGAAGAAACCCAAGTATTACTGCCTCGATATGTTCCCTTACCCTTCGGGCTCGGGACTGCATGTCGGACACTGGAGAGGATATGTCATCTCCGATGTATGGAGCAGATATAAGATGCTGAACGGCTATTACCTGATACATCCCATGGGCTGGGATGCTTTCGGCCTGCCCGCTGAAAACTATGCGATCAAAAACGGCGTTCATCCCGCAGTATCTACGGCACAGAACGTTGCAAACATAAAGAGACAGATCAATCAGATCGCTGCCGTATACGACTGGGACAGGGAAGTAAACACCACGGATCCTGCGTTCTATAAATGGACACAGTGGATCTTTGTGCAGATGTTCAAAAAGGGCCTTGCTTATGAAAAAGAGATGCCGATCAACTGGTGTCCGTCCTGTAAGACAGGTCTTGCAAATGAGGAAGTGGTAGACGGAAAGTGTGAGAGATGTCACACCGAAGTGACCAAGAAAAACCTTAAGCAGTGGATGCTTAAGATTACGGCTTATGCCGACAGACTGCTCGATGACCTTGATCAGCTTGACTGGCCCGAGAAGGTAAAGAAGATGCAGACGGAGTGGATCGGCCGCTCTTACGGTGCCGAAGTAGACTTCGCGATCGACGGAAGGGATGAAAAACTTACCGTATATACCACCAGACCGGATACGCTCTACGGTGCGACCTTTATGGTGCTGGCTCCCGAGCATGCGCTTGCAAAGAGCCTGGCAACCGATGAAACAAGGGCTGCGGTAGAAGACTATATTTATAAGGCTTCCACAAAGTCGAATGTGGACAGGCTTCAGGATAAGGAAAAGACCGGCGTGTTCACCGGAAGCTATGCGATCAATCCTCTTAATAAGGAAAAAGTGCCTATCTGGCTTTCGGATTACGTACTCGCCGATTACGGAACCGGTGCGATCATGTGCGTGCCCGCTCATGATGACCGTGACTTTGCATTCGCAAAAAAGTTCGATCTGCCGATCATACAGGTCATCGCCAGGGATGGCGAGGAAATAAAGGATATGCAGGAAGCATACACCGCGCCTTCGGGAAAGATGATAAACAGCGGCGAGTGGAACGGCATGGAAAGTGCTGTGCTTAAGAAAGAAGCTCCCGCTATGATAGAGAAGATGGGTTACGGTCGTAAGACTACCAATTACAAGCTGAGAGACTGGGTGTTCTCGCGTCAGAGATACTGGGGAGAGCCTATCCCCATCGTTCATTGTCCGGACTGCGGCTGCGTGCCGGTTCCCGAAGACCAGCTGCCTCTGCTCCTTCCGGAAGTAGAGAAGTATGAGCCTACAGGAACCGGAGAATCACCGCTTGCGGCTATAGACAGCTGGGTGAACACGACCTGCCCCAAGTGCGGAAAGCCTGCAAAGAGGGAGACAAATACCATGCCCCAGTGGGCAGGATCTTCCTGGTATTTCCTTCGTTATGTTGACAGTAAAAACGATAAGATGCTGGTGGACCGTGAAAAAGCAGACAAATACCTGCCTGTTGATATGTATGTGGGCGGTGTTGAGCATGCCGTGCTGCATCTGCTGTATTCACGTTTCTACACTAAGTTCCTTAAAGATATAGGAGTGCTGGATTTTGATGAGCCTTTCAAGAGACTCTTTAACCAGGGCATGATACTTAAAAAGGCTGCAGATACCGAGAAGTGGGGAGACAAGCCCGTAAAGATGAGCAAGTCACAGGGTAATGTGGTATCGCCCGACGAGCTTGTCATGGACTACGGCTGCGACAGTCTGCGTATGTATGAGCTTTTTGTGGGACCTCCCGAACTGGACAGCGAGTGGGATTCAAGAGGTATCGACGGTGTATACCGTTTCCTTATGAGATTCTATACGATGGCAATGGAGAATAAAGATAAGAACGCGCCCGAGACCGAGGAACTTGTACGTCTGAGACACAAGCTGACGCACGATGTGAGCACAAGACTTGAAAACTTCAGCCTGAATACTGTTATATCGGCGTTCATGGAATATAATAACAGATTTGTGGATCTGACAAAGGCCGGTGGTGTGGACAGGGCTACTGTTGAGACCGCGATCATACTGCTTGCTCCTTTTGCACCGCATATGGCAGAGGAACTCTGGGAACAGTACGGCCATAAGGAAAGCGTATTTAATGAGAAATGGCCCGAAGCCGACAAGAGCAAGATGGAAGAGAACGAGGTGGAGATAGCCGTACAGATCGGCGGTAAGGTTAAGTGCACCATAAAAATCGCCAAGGATGCGGATAAGGACAGCGTGCTCGCCATGGCTAAGGAGGCACTCGGGAACAGGCTGCCGGCAAATATCATAAAAGAGATATATGTTCCGGGCAGGATAGTTAACATCGTCGGAAAGTGATCAGTATTTCCGATCAATGATAAAGCTACTGATATAAAGGGGGTTAGGCTGATGGCTTATATCGATATCATAAAGGATAAGGCAAGAGCGGATAAAAAAACAATAGTTCTTCCGGAGACTACCGATAAGAGAACTCTTATAGCGGCAGCCCATATAATAGAAGAGCGGATAGCCAACATCATAATGGTAGGCAAGGAGGAGAAGATACGTGACGGCGCGGGATGGCTCGAGCTGGATCTGGACAAGGTGACCATCATCGATCCGGAGAACACGGACAAGCTTGACTATTACACCAATGTCCTTTATGAGTGCAGAAAGCATAAGGGCATGACGGAGGAGCACGCAAGAGAAGTGCTGCTGTCCGATTATCTGACCTTCGGTGTGGTCATGGTAAAGGCAGGGGATGCCGACGGAATGGTAGCGGGATGCTGCCATGCGACGGCTGATGTGCTGAGACCTTCACTGCAGATACTGAAGACTGCGCCGGGAACAAAGCTGGTCAGCGGCTTCTTCATAATGGAAGTTCCGGATTGTGAATATGGAGAGAACGGTCTGTTTGTATTCTCCGACTGCGGTCTGAATCAGGATCCCACTTCGGAGGAAATGGCGGAAATAGCCGCTTCTTCGGCCAACAGCTTTAAGAAGCTTATAGGCGCCAATCCCGTGATCGCGATGCTCAGCCATTCGACAAAGGGCAGCGCTCATCATCCGCTGGTTGATAAGGTGATAGAAGCCGAGAGGATAGCGAAGGAGAGATATCCGGAACTGATCCTGGACGGTGAACTTCAGACCGATGCGGCTATAGTCCCGAAGGTGGCAAAGAGTAAGGCTCCGGGATCACCGGTGGCCGGAAAGGCCAATGTTCTGATATTCCCCAATCTTGACTGCGGGAATATCTCATATAAACTCGTGGAGAGACTGGGAAAAGCATGTGCTTACGGTCCCATGCTCCAGGGTATAGCAAGACCCGTTAACGATCTGTCGAGAGGCTGTTCGTGGGAAGATATAGTAGGAGTGGTCGCTTTGACTGCAGTACAGGCACAGGAATGAGGGGAGTAATGAAGAGAAAAAGTTTCGCAAATCTGAAAAGGGCAGTTTTCGGCCTGATGACCGCAATACTGCTGATGCCCGGCATGAAAGTTTATGCTGAGGGGGAACATGACGGAAGGCTTACCGACCGGACGGAACATACCGACAAAAAATTTGATGAGTGGGAATATTCACGTATGGACAGGGCCGATTATGACAAGATAGTCGAGAGTATCGATGAAGTCATTGCGGATGCTGCCAACACGGATGCAACACTGGATATCATCGTAGGTATGGAAGACTATATCAACGAGGTAAGCCGCAATTACAGCATCGCACATATCAAATCGGATCTGGTGGCAGATGATAAGTACTGGGATGATGAAGTTCAGTTTTACAGTGATTTTGCTACGGATATCAGTGATTCCATACAGGTCAATTACCGTAAGATAGCCGAGTCTCCCTGCGCACAGGTTCTTAAGGACAGGGTAACGGAAGAAGAATGGGAAGATATACTCGAATACGAGGAAATGACCCAGGAACAGAAGGATCTGTCCTCAAAGGAGACAGAGCTTTCGCTTAAGTATGATGTTCTCGCAGTAAAAGAGTATAAGACCACCGTGAACGGCAAGCAGTATACTTCGGAAGAACTGCAGAAGGAATATTCTGACGGTAATATCGAACTGGCTGATTACATGAGCGGTGATGCTGCTATCTTAAAGGCCAAAAACGAGGAATTCGGAAACCTTTATCTTGAACTTGTAGATATAAGAAACAAGCTGGCCAAGAGCTACGGATATGATAACTACGCAGAATATGCATATGAAGAGATATATGAGAGGGATTATTCACCCAAGGAGCTTGAGGATTACAGGAAAGCTGTAAAGGAATACCTGGTACCTTTCAAGGATGATATGACCATGCTCATCTACGGCGAGCATTATGAAGAGATGAGCAATATGATGAACGTAAAGTATACCGAGCAGGAATGTCTCGATACTCTCAGGGAATATCTTCCCAAGATATCTTCCGATCTGCTCGTATCACTGGATTTCATGGAGGACCGCAATGCATATGATCTGAGCATTGATGCTAAAAAGGCTCCCGGCGGATATACGACTTCGGTACTCGGATATAATGCACCGTTTATGTATAACTGTGCCAGCGGCAATATTTCCGATATGGAAACGCTGATCCACGAGTTCGGACATTACAATCAGATGTATTACATGACGCCGGACAGCTGGTATTACGGGAAGACCAATATAGACCTTGCCGAGATCCATTCGCAGGGGCTTGAAATGCTCTTTATGGATTTTGCAAATGATATCTATGGCGATCAGGCCGAGATAATGAAGATGAATACGATCTTCCAGCTTGCCTATTCCGCTATAGAAGGTGTGAAGGAAGATGAGTTCCAGTACAAGGTTTATACCAATGCGGACGGACTCACACTGGACGATCTGAACAAGTATTACTATGACGTAGCTACCGAATACGGCGGAACCTATGCATATATGTATTCCAACAGTCTGTATTATGCGATGAGCGGATATATGGATAAGGATGTGGATTATGACTGGATAAGCGTACATCATACCTTCCAGTCTCCTATGTATTACATAAGCTATTCCACTTCGGTTGCTGCAGTGTTTGAACTCCTTGATGTCATACTTGATGACCGCGATGACGCTATCGATACTTATCTGGCTCTTGTAGATAAGGAATTCCAGGATGACTTTCAGGAAACCATAGAAGAAGTAGGGCTTAACAATCCAATCAAGAATCCCAGATTTGATCTGTATGCGGATGATCTGTCTTATATGGTGGGACTTGTGGATGAAAGAAGCGTATACGAATCTTATCCCGAGCATGAGCCTACTTCCTACTGGGGTGAAGTGAAGCCTAAAAAGGAAAAGGTGAGCGAAGAAGAGGACGACGAGGAGAAGGACGAGGAGAAGGAAGTACCTGAGGAAGAAGATGAAGAGGAACCTGCAAGAGGCAGGGAAAGAAGCAGGGATGCGGATAAGGGCGGAATGAGCCTGGTGCTCAAGATATTCATTGTGATCGCCGTGGTTCTTCTGATAGGCATGATCGTTGCCATCATACTGCTTGTATCTTCATCGAAAAAGAGAAAGAAGACAGCAAATATACCTAATCAGCCGGGAGGCGGAATACCTCAGACGCCACAGTATCAGGCACCGCAATACCAGGCACCACAGTATCAGGCACCGCAGTACCAGACACCGCAGTACCAGGCTCCCGTACAGCAGCCTGTGATGCCCGGCCAGCCTGCAGCGCCCGCGCAGCCGTTCGTACCCGAGCAGCCTGCAGCGCCTGCGCAGCCGTTTGTTCCCGGCCAGCCTGCAGCAGCCGCGCAGCCGTTCGTACCCGAGCAGCCTGCAGCACCCGCGCATCCGTTTTCACCCGAGCCGCCTGCAGCACCCGCGCAGCCGTTTGTACCCGAGCAGCCTGCAGCACCTGCGCAGCCGTTCGTACCCGCGCAGCCGTTTGTACCCGAACAGCCTGCAGCGCCCGTTCAGCAGGAGATGCCCTCGTGGTATCAGCCGCCTGTGAATGACGGTAACAATAATAACAATAATGTATAAAAAACTCTTGACAAGAAAGAACATAAGTGAGTATAATATCACTTGCGTGTTGACGGAAAACTGATTTGGATGGGAGGTGTTAGAAATGTCCATTTGTCCTAAGAATAAATCTTCCAGAGGAAGAAGAGATAAAAGAAGAGCGAACTGGAAAATGACCGCTCCGACACTGGTTAAGTGCAGCAAATGCGGAGAACTCATGATGCCGCATCGTGTATGCAAGGCCTGCGGCGCTTACAACATGAAGACAGTTATTGAAACTGCCTGAAACAAAGATCTGATCACAGACTCCGGAACATAAGGTTCCGGAGTTTTTTTCTTTCTTTCTCATTTCTTTCTCATTTGTCTGTTTTGCTTGATTTTTACCCACGGGTTTAGTAAAATATACTTCGTATGTTTACATGGGATCGTATGTTTACCGGAAGGGAGATCATGATATGGGTAAGATGGTAAGCATTGCCGTAGACGCCATGGGTGGGGACAATGCCCCTCTCGAAATAGTCAAAGGTGTCGTGGATGCGCTGAATGAAGCTGATGATATATCCGTAAGCCTTGTGGGCCGCGAAGATGATATCAATTCGGCCCTTGCAGGGCTTTCTTATGACGAGAGCCGTCTTAAGATCGTTAATGCAACGGAAGTAATAGAAATGGCTGAACCTCCGGTGATGGCTGTGAGACGGAAAAAGGACTCGTCCATAGTAAAGGCTCTTCATATGGTAAAGGACGGTGAGTGTGATGCTTTTATCTCCGCCGGCTCCAGCGGAGCCATACTGGTGGGAGGACAGCTTATCGTAGGGCGTATACCCGGCGTGGAGAGGGCGCCTCTGGCACCCATCATCCCTAATGAAAAAGGCTGCTCACTGCTCATAGACTGCGGCGCCAATGTGGATGCCAAGCCGGAGATGCTGGTGCAGTTCGCGCGGATGGGAAGTATATATATGGAAGGCGCTCTGAATATCAAGAGTCCAAGAGTTGCCATAGTCAATATCGGCGCGGAAGAAGAAAAGGGAAATATGCTCGTTAAGGAGACGATTCCACTTCTTAAAGAATGCAGGGATATAAACTTTATCGGCTGTATAGAAGCAAGGGAGATACCTTTCGGTGCAGCTGACGTAATAGTCTGTGAGGCCTTTGTCGGAAACGTGATCCTTAAACTTTATGAGGGGACGGGCAAATGGATACTGAAGACGATAAAGAGCGCGCTCATGTCCACATTCAGGAGTAAACTGGGGGCACTGCTCATAAAGCCGGTACTGAAGTCACGTCTTAAGGAATTTGATGTAAAGAGATACGGCGGAGCACCGCTGCTTGGACTTAACGGGCTTGTTGTCAAGACACATGGTTCTGCGGAGGCAGTGGAAGTAAAGAATTCGGTACTTCAGTGCAGAACATTTAAAGAACAGAACATAAATGAGAAGATAAGGGAACATTTAACGGCCGGAGGGAATAATGGAGTATGATGTTTTAAAAAATTCGATCCGTATAGTCCTGCAGGTCTATGATAAGGAGATACAGCCCGAAGCTGTATTTGAGACAACTCTCGGGGCAGATTCCATTGATATGGCCCAGATATTCAAGCTGGTGGAAGACGAGCTGGATATAAAACTGAAAGATATCGATCTGGAAAGTATAGTTACAGTAGATGATGCCTACCGGGCCATCCTGAAAGCAGAAGAAAAGCAATGAACAGCGAGGCCGAAACAAGGATAAAAAAGATAGAGAGAGATATCTCTTATGTTTTTTCGGACAAGGAACTTCCACTGAGAGCACTTACACATTCTTCCTATGCCAATGAACGGAAGATCAATATCACGGAGTGCAACGAGCGCCTGGAATTTCTGGGAGATGCGGTTCTGGAACTGATCACGAGTACGCTGATATATAAGAAGTATCCCGATATGCCGGAAGGGCGGATGAGCAGACTGAGAGCGGCGCTGGTATGCGAATCGGCACTGGCCCGGGCTGCGTCAGGGATAGGCTTAAAGGATGAGATACTGCTAGGAAAAGGTGAGAGGGCAAGCGGCGGTTCCATGAAGCCCTCGGTCATATCCGATGCATTTGAGGCGCTTATCGGAGCTATATATCTGGATGGCGGATATGAAGCGGCAGCGCGTTTTGTAGAAGAGTTTGTCCTCTGTGATACAGACAGGTTTTTGAATGAAAATGATCCGAAATCCGCACTGCAGGAGTATCTGCAGACAGAGGGAGCGGTCAGTATAGAATATACGGTAACGGATATCAGCGGCCCCGATCATGACAGAGTGCATGAAGTAGAGGTCAGTGTAAACGGAAAGGTGTGCGGAAAAGGCAAAGGAAGAAAAAAGAAAGATGCAGAGAAAGCTGCTGCTGCAGCGGCACTTGAAAATCTGAGATCCGGCCGTCAGTAAGGAAAGAGTAAAATGTATTTAAAGAGTATAGAAGTACAGGGATTTAAATCTTTTGCAAACAGGATAAAATTTGAGTTTCACAACGGTATCACCTGCATAGTGGGACCAAACGGGAGCGGTAAATCTAATGTTGCCGATGCCGTAAGATGGGTGCTCGGAGAGCAGCGTGTAAAACAGCTCAGGGGATCTGCGATGCAAGATGTCATCTTTTCGGGTACCGAGCTGCGTAAGCCTCTGGGTTATGCTTATGTTGCCATCACCCTCGATAATTCCGATCATCAGTTAAATGTTGACTATGATGAAGTGACCGTTGCCAGAAAGATATACCGTTCCGGCGACAGTGAATATCTCATGAACGGCAGCGTGTGCCGTCTTAAGGACGTTAACGAACTCTTTTATGATACGGGTATAGGCAAGGAAGGCTATTCCATCATAGGACAGGGACAGATAGACCGCATACTTTCGGGAAAACCCGAAGAGAGACGTGAACTCTTTGATGAAGCTGCCGGTATAGTCAAGTATAAAAAGCGTAAAGCGGCTTCTGTCAAGAAACTTGAGGATGAGAGACAGAACCTTCTGCGTGTGAATGATATACTTGCCGAACTTGAAAAGCAGGTGGGACCGCTTGAAAAACAGGCCGAAAAAGCAAGGGAATATCTGAAGAAAAAGGAAGAGCTCAAGAAGCTGGATATAAACTATTTCCTGCTTGAAAATGCCCGCAGGCTCGATGAGAAGGAAGCTCTTTCGGAAAAACTGAATGTTGCGAATGAACAGCTCGCTTCACACCGTGCGGAATATGATGAGATCAAAAGGGACTATGAGGCTATGGAAGCCGAAGTGGCTGCTCTTGATGCTGAGATCGAAGAAGCCAGAAGCTCACTGAGCAATACCGGTGCCGTACGTACAAAACTTGAAGGTGAGATAAACCTGCGCAGGGAGCAGATCCGTTCCGCAACAGACAGCAATGTACACTTCAGATCGAGACTGGAGACCCTTGCTAAAGATATAGAACAGAAGCAGGCGGAGAAGGAGAACATGGCTGCCGGCAAGGCAGATGTGGATACCATCCTTAAGGAGGCAGAAGAAAAGAGAAATGCTGCCAGGGAAGTGCTGGGGACGATCCAGGCGAAGATAGACGCGATCAATACTTCAATAGAAGAGGATAAAAATGCCATAATCAATCTCCTTAACGAGAGGGCTAATGTAAAATCCTCAAAAGAACGTTATGATACCATGCTCGAACAGACTCAGGTGAGAAGGAGCGAGCTGAATTCACGTTTCCTCCAGGCCAAGAGCAACGAGGAAGAACAGCTGGGGATCATCGAGCAGTTAAAGAAGGAATTCGATGAAGTTCAGAAAAAGATAGAGGAACTGAACTTCGAACAGAAGAAAAAGGAAGAAAGAGCCGGTGAGATACATGATGAACTGGCTGAACATGATAAAAAGCTGCAGGAGGTGCAGCTTAGGCACCAGCAGGATAAGACAAAGCTGGAGGCTATCAGCAATCTGACCGAGCGTTATGACGGTTACAACCATCCCATACGCCGTGTCATGGAAAAAAAGAGTGAAGTTAAAGGCATCATCGGTGTTGTAGCGGATATCATAAAGGTTGAAAAGAAATATGAAACAGCCATAGAGACCGCTCTCGGCGGTAATATCCAGAATATTGTCACCGAAGACGAGGGCACGGCTAAAAAGATGATAGAGATGTTAAAGAGCGAGAAGGCAGGACGTGCCACCTTCCTGCCGCTGACATCCATTACCAATCCGCAGGAATTCAAAACCCCGGAAGTGCTTGATGAAAAAGGCGTAGTCGGAATGGCCGATGAGATCGTAGAGACAGAGGCTAAATACAGCAATGTGGCAAAGGCCATGCTGGGCAGGATCGTTGTCATAGATAACATAGATAACGCACTGAGGATAGCCAGGAAATACAACTACGGTGTGCGAATGGTCACTGTCGAAGGCGAACTCCTGGTACCCGGAGGTGCTATCAGCGGCGGTGCATACAAGAACAATTCCAATCTTCTGGGCCGCAGGCGTGAGATGGAGGAACTGGAAAAGAGCGTAAAGGAATCCCTGAAGGATATCGACAGGGAGCTGAACGCGCTGGAAGCTGCCAAAAAAGAGAGAACAGCTCTGCGTGTGCAGATAGAAGATGTAAAATACGAGATACAGCAGCAGTTCATAAAGCTCAATACAGCCACACTCAATCTGCAGAAGGCACAGGAAAAGATAGATGAGACCACGAAAGGTGTGGATGATCTTAACGAGGAACAGAGCCGTATCGATGATCAGGTAAAGGAAATAAAGGAGAATCAGGAACAGCTTAACGCACAGCTTGCCGGTTCGGAAGAAACCAGGAAAAGACTCGAAGAGAAGATAGATGCTGCCCAGGAACAGCTGGATGCACTCCGCGACGAGGAAACGGAAAATGCCCTGAAAGTCACGGAATGCGAGGTGGAACTGGAGAAGATCATGCAGAAGCATGAATTCGAACAGCAGAATGCCGACCGTATCGAGAGCGAACTGGAAAAACTGCTGAAAGAAAAGGAAGATACGGAAAGAAATATAAGTGAGAACGAGGAGAGGATAAAGGACAGACAAAACGATATAAGCGAGATTGAAAAGACCATTGAGGCTTCGTATACAAGTGAAGAGGATTCGCAGAAGGATCTGAACGAAAAGATAGCGCGTAAAGAAGAACTGGGAGCAAAACAGAAACAGTTCTTTAACAGGCGCGAGCAGGTAGCCGAGCTCATGAACGGTCTGGATAAGGAAACTTACAGACTGAACTCACAGCTTGAAAAGACCGTTCAGGATATAGATTCACTGATCGGATATATGTGGAATGAATATGAAGTAAGTGTTCAGGATGCAAAAGAGCTGAGGGATGAGAGTTTTACCGATGTAGTATTTTTAAAGCGCAGCATTGCAGAGATAAAGGACGGTATAAAGAGACTCGGAGACGTTAATGTCAATGCGATAGAAGATTACAAGGCTATCTCCGAAAGATATGAGTTCCTCAAAGGACAGCATGATGATCTGGTAGAAGCGGAAAAAGAACTGACGGGGATCATCGAGGAACTGGATAATGCGATGCGCAAACAGTTCACCGAGAAATTCGAAGAAATAGGAAAAGAATTCGACCGCGTGTTCAAGGAAATGTTTGGCGGCGGAAAGGGCGAACTGAAGCTGATGGAGGATGAGGACATACTGGAAGCAGGTATACAGATCATCGCACAGCCGCCCGGAAAGAAACTTCAGAACATGATGCAGCTGTCCGGCGGAGAAAAGGCGCTGGCCGCGATCGCGCTGCTGTTTGCGATACAGAACCTTAAACCTTCACCCTTCTGTCTGCTCGATGAGATCGAGGCGGCACTGGATGAAAGCAACGTGGGAAGATATGCGGGGTATCTGCACAAACTGACAAAGCATACCCAGTTCATAGTCATAACCCACAGAAGAGGAACCATGGAAAAAGCTGACAGACTGTACGGCATAACGATGCAGGAGAAGGGTGTGTCTACACTGGTCAGCGTAAATCTGATCGATGAGGAGCTGGATAACTGATGGCATTTTGGGACATATTCAAAAAGAAAAAAACTGCCGAAGAAGAAACAGAAACTGCAGAAGCACAGGCTGCGGAGGAAAGTCAGGAGACGGCTTTGGGCGAAGAAGGGGCTGATACTTCCGGGGAGAAGGAGGAGGAAGAAAATGCTCCGGCCCCGGCCGAAGAGCAAAATGCTATTCCCGTACCGGAAGTACTCCCGGAGGAAGAAGCCGCAGAGGCGGCGGAAGAACTGACGGAAGATGCGGAAGAAGAGCAGGAAGAAAAGCCGAAGAAAAAAGGCTTTTTCGCAAGGCTTAAGGAAGGGCTGAAGAAGACCAGGGAGAATTTCGTATACAGTCTGGATGTAGTATTTGACGGTGCCGAGGCCATTGACGATGATTTTTTCGATGAACTGGAAGAAACCCTGATAATGGGTGATATGGGCGCGGTGACTACTGAGAGGCTGCTTGACAAGCTCAGGGATGCCGTGGATTCGCAGGCCATAGTCAAGCCTTCGGAATGCAAAGGCGTGATGATAGAAGGTCTCAGGGAACAGATGCATGTGGAAAAGGATGCATACCGTTTTGAGAACGAACCTTCGGTAGTATTTGTTATAGGAGTAAACGGTGTAGGAAAGACCACTACCATCGGCAAGCTGGCTTCGCAGCTTAAGAAAAAGAGGAAAAAGGTCCTTATAGCTGCGGCGGATACTTTCAGGGCAGCGGCAGGAGACCAGCTGCAGACCTGGGCTGACAGGGCAGGAGTAGAAATGATAGGCGGCGTGGAAGGCGCAGATCCCGCAAGCGTTCTCTTCGATGCGGTGCATGCAGCAAAGGCCAGAAAGACCGATGTGCTCCTGGTGGATACTGCCGGCAGGCTCAACAACAAGAAAAACCTGATGGAAGAGCTCAAAAAGATGAACCGCGTGATAGACAGGGAGTACCCCGATGCATACAGGGAGAACCTGATAGTTCTGGATGCAACGACCGGACAGAACGCGATGCAGCAGGCAAGAGATTTTAACGATGTTGCTGACCTTTCGGGTATAGTACTGACAAAGATGGACGGAACGGCGAAGGGGGGCATTGCGGTCGCGATACAGAGTGAACTGAAGATACCCGTTAAATACATAGGTGTCGGAGAGAAGATAGATGATCTTCAGAAATTTGATCCGGAATCTTTTGTAGAAGCACTGTTTGAAACCGAGGGATAAAAAATGGTCAAGGAAATGCTCACACTGGAAGCTTTTGAGGAAGCTTCCGAAAAAGTAAAAGAAGTAACACTGGAAACAAAGCTGGTATACAGCGATCACTTCAGTAATCTTACAGGCAACAAAGTATATTTAAAGCCGGAGAACATGCAGTTTACCGGTGCATACAAGGTGAGGGGGGCTTATTACAAGACAAGCACCCTTACGGAAGAAGAGAAAAAGAAAGGTGTTATAACGGCATCAGCCGGCAATCACGCACAGGGAGTTGCTTATGCGGCAAAATGCGGCGGGATGAAAGCCACCATAGTGATGCCCACCACGACTCCTCTCATCAAGGTGAACAGGACCAAGAATTTCGGCGCGGAAGTGGTCCTGTACGGAGATGTATATGATGAGGCGTGCGAGAAAGCATATGAACTGGCGGCAGAGCACGGGTATACTTTTATACACCCCTTTGATGATCCGGCTGTGGCTACGGGGCAGGGAACGATCGCAATGGAGATCATAAAGGAACTTCCGCTGGTGGATGTGATACTGGTTCCCATAGGCGGCGGCGGACTGGCTGCCGGAGTTTCCACACTTGCGAAGCTTCTCAATCCCAAGATAAAAGTGATAGGCGTGGAGCCTTCCGGTGCGGCCTGCATGAAGGCATCACTTGCAGAAGGAAAGGTGGTAACGCTTCCCGGGGTCAATACCATAGCGGACGGTACAGCCGTAAAGACTCCCGGTTCCAGGATATTCCCGTATATACAGGAAAACATTGATGATATCATAACGGTGGACGATGAAGAACTTATCGTTGCGTTTCTTGATATGGTCGAAAACCACAAGATGATCGTGGAGAATTCGGGGCTGCTCACGGTTGCGGCGCTGAAACAGTTGCAGGCTTCAGGTAAAAAAGTTGTATCCATACTTTCGGGAGGAAACATGGATGTCATAACGATGTCCAGTGTGGTACAGCAGGGGCTCATATTCAGGAACAGGATATTTACAGTATCCGTACTGCTTCCCGATAAGCCCGGTGAGCTGCAGAGAGTTGCAGGTGTCATAGCGGCAGAAAACGGCAATGTCATAAAGCTCGAGCACAACCAGTTTGTTACCACAAACAGAAAGAGCGCCGTTGAACTCCGTATCACGATAGAAGCATTCGGAACGGAACATAAGGAAAAGATAATGCATGAGCTGGAAGTGACGGGATATAAACCCAAGTCGGTCCGCACGCTCATATAAGGAGGATAAAAAAATGGCAGATATTAAGGCTTTTAAGGCACTTCGCCCGGTCAAGGACATGATAGAAAAGTCGGCAGCCCTTCCCTACGATGTATATGACAGGGCAGAGGCTGTGGAAGAGGTGAAGAAAAATCCCGATTCATTCCTGGCGATAGACAGGGCAGAGACTGCTTTCGGTCCGGAAGTTGATACCTATGCGGATGTGGTTTATGCCAAAGCGGCTGCGCTTATGCAGGAACGCATCGACGAAGGCGTATACAAAACAGATGAGAAAGCCTGTTATTATATCTATGAGCAGACGATGGAAGGCAGGGTGCAGACAGGAATAGTCGCCTGCGCATCTATCGATGATTATGAGAACGGTATAATAAAGAAACATGAGAATACCAGAGCGGATAAAGAAGAAGACAGGGTAAGACACGTGGATGCCTTAAGTGCACAGACCGGTCCCATCTTTCTGGCGTACAGGGAGAACAGTGAGATAAGAAGGATCATAGAAAAAGTGAAGGCAGACAAAAATGCGCTGCTCTATGATTTTGTTTCAACCGGAGACATCAGGAACCGCTGCTTTATCATAGCTGACGACGAAGATATAAAAACGATAAAGGAAGCATTTGAAGGAATAGACCATATCTATATAGCTGACGGACATCACCGCTGCGCATCGGCCGTAAGAGTCGGAAAGATGAGAAGAGCGGCAAAGCCCGGATATAACGGTACCGAGGAGTTCAACCATTTCCTTGCGGTCCTCTTCCCGGATGAAGAGCTGAAGATAATGGATTACAATCGCGTGGTAAAGGATCTGAACGGAATGACAGCGGATGGCTTTATGGAAGCCATAGGCAGGGGCTTTGTCATCTCTGCGGCTTCAGCTTCCGAAGTGCATCCGGGAGCCAAGGGAGAGATAGGCATGTATCTTGATCATAAGTGGTACCTGCTTACAATGAAAAATGAGATCAAAAGCACGGATCCGGTGGACGGACTGGATGTTGCAGTGCTGCAGAATGAAGTACTTGATAAGCTGCTGGGAATAAAGGATCCCAAAACCGATAAACGTATCGATTTTGTCGGCGGGATAAGAGGGCTTAAAGAACTTGAAAGGCGTGTTGATGCTCTCGGGGACGGAGTTGCCTTTGCAATGTATCCGACACAGATAGGAGAACTCTTTGCGGTCGCTGATGCGGGAAGGCTGATGCCTCCCAAATCAACCTGGTTTGAGCCTAAACTGCTTAGCGGTATCTTTATACATCAATTTGAGAGGTAAAAGATGAATAAGAAACTTTATGATCTGATGGACTGGGCACGGATAGAAGAGGTAGTTTACGGAGAGTGCGATCATCCCGCTGATTTTCTGGGGCCACACAGAGCCGGAGCTTCCACGCTGATCCAGGCGTTTTTTCCGGGAGCGGAAGGCGTGCTGATCCTTGTTGAAGGAAAGGAAAACGTCAGAGGTAAAAAAGTAAAGCAGGAAATAAGCATGGAGCTTGCGGATGAGGCGGGCTTCTTTGCTGCGCTTGTTAGCGGCAGAAACGAAAAATACAGCTATCTTGTGAGCTATCCGCAGAAAGCGGAAAGCGGTAAAAAGAAAAAAGCCGGCAGTGACAGTCTTATCACTGTCGAAAAAAAAGATCCCTATGCTTTTAAACGCATACTCAAAGCCGAGGAAGAGGAGAGATTCCTCTCGGGCTGTGATGAGCGGGCATACGGCTATATGGGCAGCCACAAGGCTACGGTTGACGGTGTAAGAGGCTGCGTGTTCAGAGTATGGGCACCTGCAGCGGTAAGAGTATCGGTGCTCGGAGCCTTCAATGATAACAACGGCCTGGAGAACCCCATGAACAGGCTTGATGATTCGGGTATATTTGAACTTTTTGTGCCCGGTGTCGAAGAAGGGGAAGAATACAGATACGAGATACTGACCAGGGAAGGCGCAGTGATAAAGAAGGATCCCTATGCACTCTGTGCGGGTGCGGACGGTTCCGATAAGGCTGCTTATACTCCTTTCCATGAGTGGAAGGATGAAAAGTGGATGGCAGCAAGAAAAAAAGGCTTCTGGGATAAGAAGCCCTTAAACATATATGAGTTTCATCCGGGAAGCCTGAAGGATAAGACCGGGGCGGGGCTTAAGAAATTTGCGGCTTATGTTAAAAAACTTGGATACACGCATGTGATGATGATGCCGCAGATGAGTGCAGAGGAGAGTCTCGGATATCATCCGCTGCAGCTTTTCGAAAGTGCATTTGATAACGGTGAACCGGAAAAACTTATGACTTTTGTCGACACGCTTCATAACGAAAATCTTGGTGTGATAATGGAATGGGCATCCGGAGATTTCTCGAATAAAGCGGAAGGCCTCGGATGCTTTGACGGTACGGGACTTTATGAATATCCGGATTTCAAGCGCGGTGTGGATCCCAGAACGGGAAAATACATATTCAATTTCGGAAGGGCAGGAGTAAAGAACTATCTGTTTTCCGCACTTGAATACTGGATGGAGACCTTCCATCTGGACGGACTCTGTACCCTTGATATGGACAGCATGCTCTATCTGGACTATTACAGGGGATACGGCGAATGGGTACCCAATATTTTCGGCGGCGTAGAACATCTGGAAGCTATAGAGTTCATCAAGGAGATGAACAGAAAACTGCATGCGAAAAAGAGCGGCCTGATACTCATCGCATCACAGGCCGGTGCATCCGGACAGATAACGGGAGATGGCAGGGAAGAACTCGGCTTTGACCTGACCACCGACAATAATTGTATCAGAGAGCTGGAAGAGTATCTTGCTTCCGACCCGATAATGAGAGCGGGCATCCATGAGAAGCTTACGGAATCCATGCTTTATCAGTATTGCGAAAACTATCTGCTTGGGATAATGCATGAAAGGTTTTCTTTCGACCAGCCCGGACTCATAGAAAAGATGTGGGGAGACAGTGAAAAGAAAGCTGCCGATCTGAAGCTGCTTTATACCTATCTGGCACTTCATGTCGGAAGGACAGTGAACTTTATGGGGCAGGAGTATGGTGAGAAGAGGAGTTTTGAGCCTTCGGGAAATATAGACGTGCTCTCGGAAAAGAACGATGAAGAGCAGAAGCTTCTTGAGTTTACCGGGGCGCTTAACAGACTCATATCATCACATCCTTCGCTTTATTCTTTCGAGGATAAGGACGAAGGTTTTGAATGGATAAGGGAAAATGCCGCAAATGATAATGTGCTTGCATTTATGCGTGCCGGAAAGAGCGGTGACGAGCTGCTGGCAGTATTCAATTTTGCGGATGCTCCAAGGGATGATTACAGACTGGGTGTCCCGATGGAGGGTAAGTTCGAAGAGATATTTGCGACTGATACGGAAGCCTTCGGCGGAGCACGAAAAGGAACAGCCGATATGAGCATTACCCGCTATGAAAAGAATGACGGCAGGGATTTTTCGGTCAAGCTTTCACTGGCACCTCTTTCAGCACATATTTACCGTTTCGTTCCGTATACGAAGGAGGAAACGGAAGCAATAGAGAAGAGACGCATCGAGATAGAAAAGAGACGTAAACAGGCGGAGCAGATGCGCAGGGAGCTGAACGAAAAGCGCGGAAAGATAAGACGCGATATCCGGAAAGAACTGGAAGAGAAGATAAGAAATGCCGAGATGGCGATAGCTTCCGGAAGTGAAAAAAAGAACGGGAAGAAGGATAAGTAAGGGGAATGGCTGTTTTTTATGGTGAGGAGCCCATAGTCTCCATCAATACGATAAAGGAAGCAGCGGAAAGCGGAGCCGAAGAGATCACCGAAAGTCTTAATATGGTACAGCAGTTTCTGAAGGATCTGCCGGAAAAGGCCTTCCGTTTCGGTGCAAAGCTTTTATTTGCCGTAATCGTTCTGTTTATAGCGACAAAGCTTATTAAACTGATAAGAAGAATTGTCAGAAAGTCGCTGATAAAAGCAAAAACGGATGTGAGCATACAGAGCTTCGTTGATTCACTTATCAAGGTACTGCTTTATGCACTGGTAATTATATATCTGGCTACATATTTCGGCGTGGAGAGTGCGAGCCTTATTGCGCTGCTCGGCTCGGCCGGCGTTGCTGTAGCACTTGCACTGCAGGGAAGTCTGTCAAATCTTACGGGCGGTATACTGCTGCTTTTGCTCAAGCCTTTCAAGGTAGGCGATTACATCAAGGAAGATGCAAAGGGGAATGAGGGAACGGTAACCGAGATAGGCCTGTTCTATACCAAACTGCTTACCATTGATGAGAAAACGGTAGTGCTTCCGAACGGTTCGCTTGCGAACACTTCGCTTACCAATAATACCGCATCGCCTACAAGGATCATGGTACAGTTCTTTGACATATCCTATGATGCAGATATAAAGAAGGCTAAACAGCTTATACGTGACATACTGGAAGCAGATGAGCGTGTGATGAACCTTCGTCCCATGAAGATATATGTCGAAACACTTGATTCTTCTTCGGTAAGGCTGGGAGTACGTGCGCAGGTAAAGAGCGGAGAGCTGTTCGAGTTTAAGTGGGATTTCATAGAAAAGGTCAAGGCGGCCTTTGATGAGAACGGTATAGAGATACCGTATAACCAGCTGGATGTGCATTTAAAAGATGCGCCGGACGGGGACAGGAAGAAATAAACTGTGGTATTTAGCCGGAAAGACCTGGAGAAATGTACGAAAAAAAAGATTATTATTATGAACTGCCTGAAGAACTGATAGCACAGGATCCCCTGAAAGACAGGGCATCGTCGAGGCTGATGGTGCTTGATAAGGAGAGCGGGGCTGTGACCCACAGGACATTCAGGGATATAATTGAGTATCTTGATCCAGGCGACTGCCTGGTCATGAACGATACGAAAGTCATACCGGCCAGGCTGCTGGGGCAGAGGGAAGGCAGCGGCGGAGCCGTTGAGGTGCTGCTCCTTAAGCGGACCGGGAAGGATGTATGGGAGTGTCTGGTAAAACCCGGAAAGAAGATGAGACCGGGTATGCGTGCTGTATTCGGTGATGCAGCGGAAACCGAACTGAGAGCTGAGGTCATATCCGAACTGGACGACGGCAAAAGAAGCATCAGATTTGAATATAAGGGCATATTTGAAGAGGTGCTGGACAGGCTGGGGGAAATGCCCCTGCCACCGTATATAACCCATAAGCTTGCAAAGGAAGACAGGGACAGGTATCAGACAGTTTATGCAAAAAACAGCGGTTCGGCTGCGGCGCCGACAGCAGGTCTGCATTTCACCAATGAACTGCTTAAGGAGATAGAAGATAAAGGCGTAAAGACCGCCAAAGTAACACTCCATGTGGGACTGGGGACTTTCAGGCCGGTAAAGGCGGATAATATACTGGATCACCATATGCACAGCGAGCATTGTGAAGTAAGCAGCGAGACTGCGGAAATGATCAATTCCTGCAGACAAAACGGCGGCAGGATCATCTGCGTAGGCACCACTTCCGTCAGGACCCTGGAGAGCATGACAGATGAAGACGGTATCCTGCGCGCGGGAACAAAGGAAACCGAGATATTCATTTATCCGGGTTACAGGTTCAGGATCACCGATGCGCTGATCACAAACTTTCATCTGCCGGAGTCCACGCTGATCATGCTCGTATCGGCACTCGCCGGCAGGGAGAAGGTACTGGCGGCGTATGAAGAGGCTGTCAGGGAAAAATACCGCTTCTTCAGTTTCGGCGATGCCATGTTCATACATTAACTATTTGCGTATTATGTGAACTTATGATAGAATGAGTGCGATTTCGGTTTGGGCAAAGATTTGATGATACCGGGGGTAGATCATGGAAGAAAAACGTCATGCAAAACGCATGGATCTGGAGTGTAAGCTTTTACTCAAAAGGCTGGATAATGTTGACGGAAATGCCAGGGAAGTAAAGGTTGACGTAAAGGATGTATCTAAAACAGGCATCGGTTTTTCCAGTGATGAACAGCTTACAATGGGATCAGTGTACGAATGCCTTCTCAGGATATGGACAGGTGAAGTCCTTCATACCTTTGTGGAGATAATCCGCATAGTCCCGAAGGGCGGCACGAACTTCTACGGAGGCATATTCATAGGTATGGCCGAGATGGACCAGAACCGTATACAGATATATTCGGACTTCAGCGAGATCAATAAAAACAAGTGAGAGACATGAAATGAGTGACTACATATTAAGCTGCTGTTCTGCGGTGGATCTCAGCCCGGAGCAGATAAAGAAAAGGAATATAAGTTATGTTCCTTTTCATTTTGAATTAAACGGTGTGGAATACGTTGATGATCTGGGAGGGACGATACCCTATCCGGAGTTTTATAAGAGAATGCTTGCGGGAGAGATGACCAAGACCTCGCAGGTAAATGTTGAGGAGTTTGTTGAGTATTTTGAGCCGTTTCTGAAGGAAGGACGTGATGTGCTGCATCTGACGCTTTCTTCGGGACTGTCGGGAACACTGAATTCAGCCGAGATCGCCCAAGATCTGCTGGCGGAGAAATACCCGGATTCAAAACTCTATATAGTGGATTCGCTGGCAGCGTCCGGCGGATACGGTATGCTGATGGATGCTCTTGCCGATCTGCGTGATGAGGGAAAGAGCATAGAAGAGGTACGGGATTTTGCGGAAGCCCATAAAAGGGAACTGCATCACTGGTTCTTTTCATCCGACCTTACATTTTTTATCAGAGGCGGAAGGGTTTCGAAAACAGCCGGCTTTTTCGGCTCGATGCTGGGCATATGCCCGCTGCTCAATGTCGATCATATGGGCAGACTGATACCGCGGGAAAAGGTGCGTTCTAAGGCAAAGGTCATACGCAGGATCGTGGACGTTATGGAAGAGCATGCCCGCGGAGGGAGAGATTACAGCGGGAAATGCTTTATGACCCATTCCGATTGCTATGAGGACGCCAAGGCTGTTGCGGATCTTATAAAAGAACGTTTTCCAAAACTTGACGGTGAGGTTGTCATCAATTATATAGGGAATCTTATCGGTTCTCATACAGGCCCGGGAACAGTGACTCTGTTCTTCTGGGGTGATGAGAGAGTGGACTGAAAGGAGACTTTATTGAAAACTGCAGTTGTTACGGATTCAAACAGTGGTATCTTCGGTGAAGAGGCGAGGAGTCTCGGGATACATGTGATCCCCATGCCTATCATCATCGCGGACCAGACATTTTTTGAAAACGAGGATATAACACCCGGGCAGTTTTTTGAGGCTCAGGTGGGCGGGAAGAGTGTGAGCAGTTCACAGCCCTCCCCTGCATCGATCATGGACATCTGGGATCTGGTGCTGGAGAACGCCGATGAACTGATATATATACCCATGTCAAGCGGTTTGTCCGGAGCATGTCAGACGGCAAAAATGCTTGCCGATGATTATGACGGGAAGGTAGTGGTTGCTGATAACCACAGGATCTCGGTTTCGCTGAAGCAATCCGTACTGCGTGCCCTTTTTCTTGCGGGACAGGGGATGGACGCAAAACAGATAAAGGAAAAGCTGGAGGAAGAGTCTTATACCACGACCATATATCTTACCGTTGAAAGTCTTACGTATTTTAAAAGATCGGGTCGTATCACGCCGGCAGTGGCGGCGCTCGGGGATATGCTGAACATAAAGCCGGTCTTAAGTACCAGCGGTGATGCCTTTGATACGTTCAGCAAGGTAAGAGGGCTCGAGAAAGCAAGAAGTTCGCTATTTGAACTGATAAAACGCGAGAGGGAGACCAGGTATTCGGCTTATGATGATGATGAGATACTGATACCCACGGCAGGCAGTTTTATGAGAGAAGAGGATGCACAGGCATGGTATCAGCGTGCAGTTGATTATTTCCCGAACAACCGTGTGTTTTACAATATGCTCTCACTCAGCATTGCGTGTCATACGGGGCCCAATGCCTGCGGCCTGGGAATATTGCTGAATCCGGAAAATAAGATATGAAAGCAGAAGAAAGATTTAAGACATATCTCTTTGTGGGAATGGGGCTGATAGGCGGCTCCATAGCCCGGGCAATAAGGCGCGTGCAGCCTAAAGCCGTGATCACGGGATATGCCAGAAACAGGGATAAACTGAAGAAAGCACTGGATGATAAGGTTGTGGACCGTCTTTGCGATGATTTTAAAACCGAAGCAGCAAAGGCGGATCTTATTTTTTTGTGTGCGCCGACACTGGCCAATATGAAAAATCTCGAAGAGCTGGCCCCTTATATCTCTGAAAATACGCTGGTAAGCGATGTGGGCAGCGTTAAGGGCGATATACAGAGCTGTGCCGAAAAGCTTGGGATCGAGGCACACTTTTTGGGCGGGCATCCCATGACAGGCAAGGAGAAGAGCGGTTACGAGAGTGCAGATCCGGCTATACTTGAAAACGCGTATTATATCATCACTCCTTCCGAAAAAACCGCAAAGGAAGATCTGGAAGCATTTACGGATCTCGTGAAAAAGATCAGATCGATACCGCTCATCACCGATCCCGCTTATCATGATCATGCCGTGGCTGCGATCAGCCATGTACCGCATCTGATCGCCTCAACCCTTGTGAATACCGTTAAGAATGCGGATAATGAGGCAGGATTTATGAAGACCATAGCAGCCGGAGGCTTTAAGGATATTACCAGGATAGCCTCCTCGGATCCGGATATGTGGGAGAGTATCTGCAGGAGCAATACCGAAGAGATAAGAAAGATACTTAAGCTCTATATCAGCGGACTTGAGGAAGTAGACGGCATACTTAAGCGCGGAGATTTTAGCGGGATAAACAGGATGTTTGCGGAAAGCGGGGAATACAGGAGCGGCATGGCCGACAGACGCGGCACGCGGATGTATAAGGAATATAAGCTGTATATCGATATCCCCGATGAAACCGGACAGATAGCAAAAGTTGCGGGCATACTGGCGGAGGAAGGCGTGAACATAAAGAACATAGGTATCACGCATAACCGCGAGATGGCCGAAGGTGCGCTGTATATAGCTTTTGACCGTGAGGAGGATATGCTGAGGAGCCTGCCGCTGCTTACGGAGAACGGATATAACATTGTTTCAAAAACAGTCTGATGCTGTAAATAAAATAAACGGAGCGTAAAAAATGCATAAAGACAAGATAAAACCGATGCTGTTCAGCACCATGAAGCATTACAGCGGAGGACAGTTTTTAAAAGATGTGATAAGCGGTATCATAGTGGCGATAATAGCCCTGCCCTTATCGATAGCGCTGGCTCTGGCCAGCGGAGTGGGACCGGAGGAAGGCTTGTACACCGCCATCGTGGCGGGTTTTATTATTTCATTTTTAGGCGGCAGCCGTGTACAGATTGCGGGACCGACAGCAGCCTTTGCCACCATCGTGGCGGGGATAGTTGCCAAAAACGGCATGGAAGGACTTATGCTTGCTACCATAACCGCAGGCGTATTGCTGATACTTATGGGACTATGCAGGCTGGGAGGACTTATAAGATTTATCCCCTATACGATAACGACAGGCTTCACTTCCGGTATAGCAGTGACGATACTGATAGGGCAGATCAAGGATTTCCTGGGACTGACATATCCTGAAGGAACCCCGACCATAGAGACCATAGACAAGCTGAAAGCGATAGGCAGCAATATAGGAAGCTTTAATCTCCAGGCGTTTTTAGTAGGCGCCGTATGCCTTGCGATACTTATAATATGGCCGAAGATAAGCGAGAAGATCCCGGGATCACTGATAGCCGTTATAGTCGGTATACTTATGGTCAGGTTTCTGAACCTGAAGGTCAATACCATCGAGAATCTTTATGTCATATCCGGAAAACTGCCGACATTCCATATGCCGGTGCTCACATTTGAAACAGTGAAAGAAACCTTTGGCGATGGCTTCACGATAGCGATACTTGCAGCCATAGAATCCCTGCTGTCCTGCGTGGTGGCCGACTCCATGATAAACTCGCATCACAGATCCAATATGGAGCTGATAGCGCAGGGCTGCGGAAATATAGGATCGGCATTATTCGGCGGCATACCTGCCACCGGAGCCATAGCAAGGACAGCGGCCAATATAAAGAACGGCGGACGTACACCCGTAGCAGGTATCGTTCATGCGATAGTACTCGTTCTGGTGCTGGTAGTACTCATGCCTTATGCGGGAATGATACCGATGCCCGCCATAGCAGCAATACTTTTCATGGTGGCTTATAACATGTGCCAGTGGAGGACCTTTGCACATCTTTGCAAAACAGCGCCGAAAAGTGATATCATTGTACTGGTACTGACATTTATACTGACTGTTATATTTGACCTTGTGATCGCCATTGAGATAGGTATGGGAATGGCCATAGTGCTCTTCATGAAGAGAATGAGTGAGGAGAGCCAGATAACCGGCTGGAAGCGTTATGATGCCGAGGACGATCCCGACGGAATGAACTTAAAGCCGCTGCCTGAACACGTGAGGGTATATGAGATCTCGGGACCGATGTTCTTTGGAGATGCCGACCGTATAGCATCCATAGAGTTTAAAGAGACCACAAGAGTCATAATAATGCGTATGCGAGGTGTGCCTGCGCTGGATGCCACGGCGATGCATTCACTTACAACATTGTTTGAACGCTGCAGTGAGCAGGGGATCACCATGGTCTTCTCACATGTCAACGAGCAGCCTATGCGTACCATGGTAAAAGCCGGCTTTGTTAATCAGGTCGGAAAAGAAAACTTCAGACCGCATATTGATGATGCGATAGAATGGGCAGGAAAAGTAGCAGCCAAAGAGGGAGATAAGAAAAAATGAAGGTATGTCTGTTAAATGATTCGTTTCCGCCTATAATAGACGGAGTCGCCAATGTAGTGATGAACTACGGACGTATCATGCAAAGTGAACTGGGGGCAGAAGTGATCGTCGCGACGCCCAGATATCCGGATACCGACTACGACTGTTATCCTTACAAAGTCATAACCTATCCGAGTATTGATACCACAAAGATAGTAGCAGGATACAGGGCGGGCAATCCGCTTGCAATGAAGGAGATAGCACAGATGTCGGAATTTGCGCCGGAGATAATCCATGCGCACTGCCCGGCATCTTCCATGTTTATGGCACGTGTGCTTCAGAATGAAACAGGGGCACCGATAGTATTTACTTACCATACCAAATTTGACGTTGATATTGCAAGAGCCGTGGGAGAAGGTTTTCTGAAAAAGGAAACCGTGAAAGCCATGGTCAGTAACATCTCGGCGGCAGATGAAGTGTGGGTCGTATCCAAAGGTGCGGGAGAAAACCTTAAGTCACTCGGATATGAAGGAGATTACAGAGTAGTAAATAACGGAGTCGATTTCTCAAGGGGATGTGCTGAGCAGGGTTTTGTAAAAGAAGTGACAAAGGACTATGATCTGCCTGCGGATATCCCGATGTTTTTGTTTGTAGGCAGGCTGATGAAATATAAGGGACTGCCTATTATTGTTGATGCCATGAAGATCCTTGATGAAGCGGGGATGGATTTCAGAATGGTGTTTGTCGGAGACGGAGCCGATGCAGATGAGATGAAAACTTCCGTAAGGGAAAAGGGACTTGATAAAAAGATATTCTTTACCGGAGCCATCCATGACAGGGAAACACTGAGGGCGTGGAATACAAGAGCAGACCTGTTTCTGTTCCCTTCGTCATATGATACCAACGGTATAGTGGTCAGAGAGGCGGCGGCCTGCGGACTGGCCAGTGTCCTTATAAAAGATTCGTGCGCTGCCGAAGGGATAACGCCCGGACACAACGGTTATGTGACGGATGAAAATGCGCAGGCCATGGCGGAGCTGTTAAAGAATGTCTGCACGGATATGACCCGGGTACATGAGGTCGGAAACAATGCGATGAATGAGATATACATATCCTGGGAGGACAGCGTAAAAGAAGCATATAAGCGATATGCCGAGATAAGCGAAATGGTAAAGAGCGGTGAGATGAAGAGAAGAAAGCCGCATGCATCGGATATCGTGCTGGAGACTGTGGCGGGAGTCGCGGAAGCCGGAAGAAAAGTGTTTGAGATTCCGGCCATCTTCATGGAAGGCATGATGGATAACGTAAACGAACTGTATGAATTCGGTCAGCAGACAAAGGAAAGCATAAGGCAGGGGCTGAAAAAGGCAGGTGAGACCATAGAGGCAGGTGTCGAGAGTATAAAGAAACTGCCTATGGGTAAACAGTGATGAAACGAAAAGAAGACTGGTATAAACACATGGCTTTTTACCAGATCTGGGTAAGAAGCTTTTATGACGGAAACAGTGACGGCATAGGCGATCTGTACGGTGTGTATGAGAAGCTGGAATATGTTAAGAGCCTGGGGGTTGACGGTATATGGTTTTCACCGCTCTATCCCTCGCCGAATGCCGATTACGGATATGATATATCCGATTATCGGGATATACATCCTGATTACGGCGATCTGGACCAGTTTAAGAAAGTGCTTGAAAAGGCGCATTCGCTGGGGCTTAAGGTCATAATGGATCTGGTGGTGAACCATACTTCCGATGAGCATCCCTGGTTTAAGGAGAGCAGAAAGGGAAAGGACAACCCCTACAGCGATTATTATATCTGGAGAGACAGGCCCAATAACTGGGATTCACTTTTTGAAGGCAAGGCCTGGGAATATGATGAGGAGAGAGGGCAGTATTATCTTCATCTCTTTGCAAAAAAACAGCCCGATCTGAATATGGACAACCCAAAAGTCAGGGAAGAAGTGAAGGGCATAATGCGCTTCTGGCTCGATATGGGAGTGGACGGTTTCAGGGAAGATGTGATCAATTTTATCTCCAAGAAAGAAGGGCTGCCTGACGGTATACCTTTTCTGCCTGTTATAGGGAGCATGATGAATTACAAGGACGGCCCGCATATACATGAGTATATGAGAGAGTTCCGTGAGGTCTGCAATGAGTATGACTGCTTTCAGATAGGCGAAGGTCCCATGACTACCGTGGACTCGGCGCTGGAATATGTAGCCGGCGAAGACAGGACACTTGATATGATGATATCTTTTGATCATATGATGGCCGACTGTCTTTATACGGAATATATACACCGCCCTTTTGATCTGAAAAAATATAAAAAGGCGCTTACACGCTGGCAGGAGAAGCTTGCGGGAAGAGCCTGGAATGTTTTGTATCTGGAAAACCACGATCATCCGAGGATCATCAGCAGATACGGCTCGCCCTTTTTCCACAGGGAAAGCGGGACCTGTCTTGCGGCATCCTACATTTTTCTGCAGGGAACACCGTTCATATATCAGGGGCAGGAGATCGGCATGACCAATATAAGACTCGGTTCGATCGAAAACTATATCGATGTATCAACGAAAAACAATTTCAACAGATATCACATAAAAGATGACTTAAAGAAGCGGCTTGCACGCATACATGTATCCAGCAGGGATTCGGCCAGGACGCCGGTGCAGTGGAACAGCGGGAAATATGCGGGGTTTTCAAAAGTAAAGCCATGGTTTTTTGTGAATAAGAATTACAAACGGATAAATGTTGCGGCTCAGGAAAAAGAACCTGACAGTATCCTGAATTTCTACAGGAAGTGCCTGGAACTGCGGAAAAACAGTAAAACTCTCATCTATGGTGATTACAGGGAATACTATGCTTCCAGCAGGGAAATCTATATGTATGAGAGAAAACTCAATGATATCTCTTATCTGATAGTATGCTCATTTATGCCTATTCCGGTAAAAGTGCGTTTTCCCAGAAACTATGAGGGACGGGAAGGCGAGCTTGTACTCGGTAACTACAGGGAAGGACGTCATAAAGCCACGATCCCGGAGGGAGGCTTAAGCTTCAAACCCTATGAGTGCAGGGTATACAGGGTAAGGAAGAGCCTGAATCCGTAAGCAGCCGCATAAGCTATTTAAAGCAGATAAGCCGGATGACTTAATCATACCGTTATTTATAGTAAGCGCAATAAATCATTGCGCTTACTATAACGCTCCGCGAGGATGCGCACGGATTTTGTAAGGAAACATGCCGCTTTCAGCGCCCAAAATCCGGCGCAGCAAACGCCAAAACGAAAAGAGTTTTGGCGTTTGCTATACTATCTCTGACATATTATTGTTTGACCGTGGTAAGGCTATGTGATAAAATAGTTCTGTTATGGCTGAGACTAAAGAACAGGGAAATCTTGTATTCGGACTTGATATAGGGACACGTTCCATCGTCGGTACCGTTGGTTACCGCGAAGGAGATGTTTTTACTGTGCTTGCACAGGAAGTCATGGAGCATGAGACCAGAGCCATGCTGGACGGACAGATCCATGACATAGCGCAGGTCGGCAATACGATTACCCAGGTTAAGAAAAAACTTGAAAAGAAACTTGCCGTAAAGCTTACCGATGTGTGTATAGCTGCGGCAGGCCGTGTTCTGGAGACGGTTGAAGTAAACGTAAACTGGGAGCTCGACCGTGAGAAGGTGGTAACGCCCGAGGAAGTGGCAGGGCTCACTTCGATGGGTATAGAGAAGGCGTATTCGAGCTTTCAGGAAAAAAACAAGACAGACATACATTTCTACTGTGTCGGTAATTCCGTTATACGTTTCTATCTGAACGGCTATCCGATCGGAAATCTTGAAAATCATAAAGCAAGGTCCATAGGAGCGGATATGATCGCGACCTTCCTTCCCGATGAGGTGGTGGACGGTCTGTATAAATCCGTGGAGATCGCAGGGCTGCGAGTGGTAAATATGACACTGGAGCCCATAGCGGCGATCTCTGTTGCCATACCCGAAATGTATCGCATGCTCAACATAGGGCTGGTAGATGTGGGCGCGGGGACCTCCGATATCTGCATCACAAAGGACGGCTGCATAGTTGCCTACGGTATGATCCCCTGTGCCGGTGACGCTCTTACGGAAAAGATAGCCAAGATGTGTCTGGTAGATTTCAATACCGCAGAAGCGATAAAGCGGGGGATAGAAACGAAGAATTCAGTAAAATACAAGGATATCATGGGACTGCCTCAGAGCATAACAAAAGAGGCGGTACTTGAGATGATAAGCGCTGAGATAGATCAGATGACCTCACTGGTAGCAGACAAGCTGAAGGAACTGAACGGGGGCAAGCCTGTCAGCGCTGTATTTGTTGTGGGAGGCGGCGGAAGGATAGAAGGCTATACCGCCAAACTCAGTGAACATCTGGGTATCGTTGCCGAGCGTGTTGCCGTAAGAGGCGAGGAAGTGATGACCAGGATCCGTTTTAAGGAAAAAGGTGTTAAGAAGGATTCGCTCATGGTCACGCCGATCGGTATCTGTTTAAATTACTATGAGCAGAGCAACAATTTTATCTATGTCACTTTCAATGATGAACTGATAAAGATCTACGACAGCGGCAATCTCGCGGTAGTGGATGCGGCTATGCATGCCGATTTCAGAAATGACGGCCTGTTCCCGAAACGCGGGAAGGCGATAAACTATACAGTGAACGGCAAGGTGGCAATGAAGCGCGGAGAAACCGGCGAAGCAGCCAGGATAAAGCTTAACGGTGAAGATGCCGATATGAATACGCCGATACGTGCCAATGATGTCATCACCGTGGAAGAATCCACGGCCGGGGCTGATGCAAAGCTGATGATCGCAGACCTTCCGGAGTTCAGATCCATGCTCGTTGTACGTGTGGAAGGGAGAAAAATACTCCTTCCGAGAACGGCAGTGGTAAACGGTGAGGCGAAAAGCGAGTTTTATGAGATACAGGATGGTGATGAGATAGTCATCAGGGATTATGTGACTGTCCGTGAAGTCCGTGAGTTTATGGATGTGGCGCTGGCCGAAGGGGCAAAGGTAAGCGTTAACAATGAAGAGGCTGATGATGACACGGCAGTTTATGAGAATTTCACCATAAGCTGGAAAGCACCCGAAAAGAAAGCGGTTCTTTCGGATGAGCCGGAATATGACAGCGACCCGGGTGATGACGGATCGGAAGATACTGCAGCGGGTGCGGCGGAAGAGGTCGTTTCGGCTAAGCGCGAGAGCAGAAAAAAGAAAAAGACAGCTGCAGTTACGATACCGGCACCTGCAGCTGTGCCGGTTACCGTTACCGTCAATGTGAATGGCAGAAACGTAAAACTTACGGGTAAGCCTTCATATGTATTTGTAGATATATTCGATCATATCGATTTTGACTTGAAGAACGTAAAGGGGAGCAGACTGGTGACCGAAGTGAACGGTCAGGCTGCGGAATATATGCAGCCGGTAAAGGCCGGTGATGTGATCCTTGTACGCTGGGAGAAATAGCAATGCGCATGATGAGTATTGCCAGCGGAAGCAGCGGAAACGCCATATATGCAGGCAGTGATACTACACATCTTTTACTGGATGCGGGAATAAGCAAAAAAAGGATCGAAGAAGGTTTAAACAGCATAGGATTAAGCGTATCCGATCTGTCGGGAGTGCTTATCAGCCATGAGCACTCGGATCATATCAGTTCTCTCTGCACCATACTGAAATCCTGCAGTGCAAATGTATATGCCACCAAAGATACCATCGATGCGATGTTTCGCATGAAAGCTTTTGCTAAGGCTGACAGGGAACGTTTCATCGCCGTGGAAAAAGGCAGGAAATTCGGCATAGGAGACATGGATATTACCCCTTTTGCCATACCGCACGATGCGGCAGATCCGGTGATGTATACCGTTGCGTACGGAAAAGTTAAAGGCGCGGTGGCAACCGATCTCGGAGAATACGATGAAGGGATCGTTAATGCGCTTAAGGGGCTTGATGCGATATATCTTGAAGCTAATCATGATGTCAGGATGCTGCAGACCGGACCATATCCTTATATACTGAAACAGAGGATACTGGGAAGGCGCGGACACCTTTCAAACGAGACGGCGGGTCGTCTGCTCTCAAAGATACTCTGCGATAAGACAAGACATGTCTTCTTAAGCCATCTCAGTAAGGAAAATAATCTGCCCATGCTTGCACACGAGGCTGTCAGGCTGGAAGTGAATATGGCGGATACACCGTATACCGACAGGGATTTTGACCTACAGGTAGCAAAGAGGGATGAGCCCTCGGAATGTATAGAATTATAAGGAGTACAGGATCATGAAAAAGACGATAATAACAGTGGTAGGTAAGGATACCGTGGGCATCATAGCCAAGGTATGTACGTATCTTGCCAATAACAGGATAAACATCCTTGATATCTCACAGACCATCGTGGACGGTTTTTTTAACATGATGATGATAGTTGATCTGTCGGCAGCCGAAAAGGAATTTGATAACGTATCAGACGAGCTGGAGCAGATCGGGCAGGAGATAGGCGTCATAGTCAAGTGCCAGAGAGAAGAGATATTCGATTCCATGCACAGGATCTGAGGAGAGAAAGATGATAAACATTTCAGAGGTCATAGAGACCAACCAGATGATAGAAAAGGAAAACCTGGATGTCAGGACCATTACTCTGGGTATAAGCCTTTTGGACTGTATAGACAGTAATGTTGATAAGCTGTGTGAAAACATTCATGACAAGATCGTACGCATGGCAGGTGACCTTGTGAATACCGGCAGGGAAATAGAAAAGAAATACGCGATTCCCATCGTGAACAAGCGCATATCGCTCACACCGATAGCATTGGTGGGAGCGGCGGCCTGCAGGGAAACGGGAGATTTTGTGAAGATAGCAAAGACTCTGGATGCAGCGGCAAAAGAGGTAGGAGTCAATTTCATCGGAGGCTTTTCGGCACTTGTATCAAAGGGCATGACAACAGCCGATGAGCTGCTTATACGCTCCATACCTGAAGCGCTTTCCGTTACTGACAGAGTGTGTTCTTCGGTCAACTGCGGATCCACGAGGACAGGACTTAACATGGATGCGGTAAGGCTGATGGGACAGATCGTGCGTGAAACAGCGGAGCGTACGGCTGACAGGGATTCGCTGGGCTGTGCAAAGCTGGTGGTATTCTGTAATGCGCCTGATGACAATCCGTTTATGGCAGGAGCTTTCCATGGTGTTACGGAAGCAGATGCGGTGATCAATGTCGGAGTCAGCGGACCGGGTGTCGTAAAGACCGCACTTGAAAAGGTAAGGGGCGAGAGCTTTGAAGTGCTCTGCGAGACAATAAAGCGAACTGCTTTTAAGGTAACGAGAGTGGGGCAGCTGGTGGCAAGGGAAGCTTCGGAAAAGCTCGGTGTACCCTTCGGTATCATTGACTTAAGCCTTGCACCTACTCCCGCAGTAGGTGATTCCGTTGCCGATATATTAAAAGAGATAGGTCTTGAGCATCCGGGTGCACCGGGAACTACGGCAGCATTGGCGCTGCTCAACGACCAGGTCAAAAAAGGCGGTGTGATGGCGTCCTCTTATGTGGGCGGTCTTTCGGGAGCGTTCATTCCCGTGTCCGAGGACCAGGGAATGATAGAAGCGGTTGAGGCCGGAGCACTCAGCCTTGAGAAACTTGAAGCCATGACCTGTGTATGTTCGGTAGGGCTTGATATGATAGCTGTTCCCGGTGATACAAAAGCATCTTCCATTTCAGGTATCATAGCGGATGAAATGGCAATAGGTATGGTCAATCAGAAGACTACCGCTGTAAGGCTTATTCCCGCCATCGGGAAAAAGGTCGGAGACAGTGTTGAATTCGGCGGACTTTTGGGACATGCTCCCGTGATGAGCGTGAACGGTTTCGCCTGCGACGATTTTGTTAACAGAGCCGGCCGCATACCGGCACCCATACATTCTTTTAAAAACTGACAGCCGTGTAAGGTCAACGTGGGGGTGCAATGAAAAAAAATCTGATGCTGATCCCTGCCGTACTGGTGCTCGTATTTGCGTATATGTTCATAACATCCGATAACGATGATATGTACAATGCAGCCGGGGCTGAGACGGCAGAGGAAACAACGATCACAGACAGAACGATAAGTGTATCAGGAGATGCTGCCGCAGTCCGGGAGCAGCAAGTGATTTCTGTGTCTGCTGACGCTGCGGCTGATGTGAAGATCACGGCGGCCCCGGTCGGAAGAGCGGCCAATTCGACGATTCCCGATGAAGTATATGAAAAGATAAGAGAACAGAATGCCGCACGGGCTCTGCGCAAGCTCGCTCTGTACGAAGCGCTGCAGGCTTCGTCGGACGAAGAGGAGGAAGAAGCACCTCCGAAGATCAACATGGTCGTGGATCTGGATTACGATACCGATGTGGATGATGTTGTGGCGCTGAGGATCGCCGCGCAGCTTCACCGCTACGAGAGGATCAGGCTGATGGGGGTGATGGCCTCGAGTGCCGGTGAGCAGCCCTGTCAGTGCATGCATGCGCAGCTTTGTCATGACGGGCTTTCGGATATACCGGTAGGTATGGCAAGAAACGGTATCGTTACAGGTTCGCCTTATTGGAAAGTCATCACCGACAATTATTTCAGTATGTACGGTTATAAGCTTTATGACAGTGTTGAGCTGTATAAAAAGGCGATAAGAGAATGTATCGCAAACGATGAGAAACTAAGGATAGTCACCACCGGATATCTTACCAACATAGAGGCGCTGCTAAAGGATCCGCAGGGATATGCCCTTGTAAAGAGCGGAGTTGAATCAATATGGATAACCGGCGGCGTATATCCCAAGGGCTACGACCATAATCTGGCACATACCGAAGAGGCGATGCAGGCGGCAAATTATGTGTCGCTCGCCAGCCCGGTACCGCTGGTATACAGTTCCCAGCTTTCCATACAGAATGAGGCGGAAGATGTGATAATGGTGGGCGGTATGGTACTGGCCTCCGATACTTACCAGACAGATCCCGTTACACTTTCTTTCAGGGCATATGAGAAAAGAAACAATACAAGCTTAAGCTCGGGACGTTTTGCCTGGGATCCTTTCTGCGTATGGGCAGCGGGACTTTCGCCGGAAGAAACACTGACACACACCGTCCCGATAAATATGACGGTGGCGACTAACGGCTGGAATGAGTTTTCCTATGAAAAGAGTGCAAACAGCAGTCTGCTCCTTCGCGATACGGAGGATCTGGCCTGGTACACCGCACAGATAGAAGCCTGGGATATCGCAGGTATAAGCGGGTACAGCCTTCCTTCGTATGCTTTTATAATAGGGAATCCGGACTATGAAGCACTACATCCTGATGAGGAACCGTGAGAATTCTGAGACGGCGGGAAGGCTGCGTTCGGAGCACATATGATAGATAGCGGCAGCACTTAGCTCGTGCATCAGCAGCTCATAAGCTGTTTTGTCAAGCAGCTTTTCGGCATCCGAAAGACGGCTGATCACCGGCACGGAAGCATTGCTGCCGAAGGAGTGAAGAAGCCCCGAGGCTTCTTTTTTTATACCCAGTATCCGCAGATACGGACAATAAGAGTATGTATCCGAGAATGAAAGACAGTCTTCGCTTCGTATATCAAGAAGAATGTGCAAAAGAGTACGTGATATATGGCTGTATGTCAGGTCTTTTGATTTGAGCAGCTGTATGAACGAGCTGTAATCCTTAAAGGCAGGGATGCTCTTTTTTATCTTGTCGGCAAGATCGGGGACGATACCGGCATAGCGGCACAGATCCGCATTGCGTTCCGTTATGAGGCGGTAATTAAGAAGAGCGGAGTAGGCCGAAATATCCATAAAGCACGAGGTCTTAAGATAAGCCTCAAAGAGCTCTTTTGAAAAGTCCGGCATATAAGCATAAGCATCTTTTCCGTGAGTTTCTAAAATATGTCTGATGCAGGCGGCAGAAGCATTGCTGCCGTCAGCTTCCATATCGTTATAACCGGGGCCTGTCCTTTTGATGGTGGCAAGGCCGAGTTCCGGAGCATACTTGCGTACTGCACGTATATATTCTGCGGCGAGAACGTCGTTGGGGCCGGGACGTTCGCTGAAATCTGCTATGAAAGCGGAAGGTTCTTCAGCTCTTTTTTTCAGTTCATCGATATCGCCCGTTTCCGAACCGAAGAGCAGAAAGTCAACGATACCGGTGTTTGCGAGAGCGGCTACGGCTCCGGCGGCAAATTCCGTGGCTTTTGCGGCAGCTGCATATACGGGGAGCTCGAGTACCAGATCGGCACCGGCCATGAGGGCAGCTTTCGTACGAAGATATTTATCCGCTATTGCCGGTTCGCCGCGCTGTACATGTTCCCCGCTCATGACTACGACTATGCCGTCAGCACCGAGGCTTTCTTTTGCATAGCGGAGCAGTCCGGCATGTCCGTTATGCAAAGGATTAAATTCCGCAATGATACCACAGATCTTCACTGTATAAGCACCTTTAAATAAATAATGAAATATATCGTGAAAAATGTTATCATAGGAAGGGCTGTTTTACAAGTTTAGCGTCTGCGGAGGATAAGATGGAAAAGCTTGAAAGTTTTAAGGAACAGATGAATTCACTTTTTCTGGGAAAAGAAGAGATAGTCGACAATGTGCTCTGCTGCTTTCTGGTAGGAGGACATGTGCTGCTCGAAGATGTGCCTGGAGTTGGAAAGACTACGCTGGCAGGATGCTTTGCTCATTCGCTTGGTCTTGATTTCGGACGTGTACAGTTTACACCGGATACCATGCCCGGTGATGTTACGGGGCTTATGATATACAATATGAAGAGCGGTGAGTTTGAATACCGGCAGGGCGCAATAATGAAGAATATCGTGCTGGCAGACGAGCTGAACCGTACGCCGCCCAAAACGCAGTCGGCTCTTCTGGAGGCCATGGCCGAAGGGCATGTGACCGTAGACGGCAGACAGTATGCTCTTCCGGAAAACTTTATGGTAATAGCTACCCAGAATCCGGTCAGCTTTGC